>NZ_AP022601.1:4800000-5122501 GCF_010726765.1 Mycobacterium gallinarum | reverse complement strand
GTCGTACATCGAGTCGGCGATGAGCTTCATGGTGTCGAGGCCGATCAGATCCGACAGCCGCAGCGGGCCCATCGGATGCGACAGCCCGGCGACCACCGCGGTATCGATGTCCTCGACGGTCGCGACCCCTGCCTCCGCCATCCTGATGGCCGCCAACAGATACGGCACCAACAGCGCGTTGACGATGAAGCCCGACCGATCCCCGCATCGCACCACCTTCTTACCCAGCACCTCGCTCGCGAACTGCTCGGTGCGCGCGGCGGCTTCAGGCGCCGTGACCAGCGTGCTGACGAGCTCGACGAGCGGCAGGACCGGCACCGGGTTGAAGAAGTGCAGACCCAGCACTCGGCTCGGATTCTGCGTTGCCGCAGCAATTTTCATGATCGGGATGCTCGACGTGTTCGATGCGAGGACCGCATCTGGGTCGGTGATCACCCTGTCGAGCTCGGCGAAGATCTTGCCCTTGACCGCCTCGTCCTCGACGACCGCCTCGATGACCAACTGACGGTCAGCCAGGTCGGCCAGGTCGGTGGTGAACTTCAGGTGGGCCAGCGCCGCGTCGCGATCGTCTTCGCTGAGCTTGCCCTTTGCGGCTGCGCGTTCCAGCGACTGGGTGAGCCGCTTGCTTCCCGCGGTCACCAGCTCGTCGGTCGGCTCGTAGACGAGCACATCCGCGCCGGCCTTGGCCGATACCTCGGCGATTCCCGAACCCATCTGCCCGGCGCCGATGACGCCGACCCGTTCAATGCTCACTATTTCTCCTCGTACATGCGTCAGGCCCCGCCCAGGGTTTCGGGGCGGGGCCTGCGCTGTCAAGCCGAAAGCTTTTGGCAACGGCTCAAGCTCAGTGGCTCCGGCTTGTCGGTCCCACTTCGCAAGCTCAGTGGCTCCGGCTTGTCGGTTCCACTTCGCAAGCTCAGTGGAACTGACCCTCTTCGGTCGAGCCCGCGAGCGCGGTGGTCGAGCTGGTCGGGTCGACGGTGGTGGCGATCCGGTCGAAGTAACCGGCGCCGACCTCACGCTGGTGCTTGGTGGCGGTGTAACCGCGCTCCTCGGCGTCGAACTCGCGCTCCTGCAGCTCGACGTAGGCGCTCATCTGGTTGCGGGCGTAGCCGTAGGCCAGATCGAACATCGAGTAGTTGAGGGCGTGGAAGCCGGCCAGCGTGATGAACTGGAACTTGAAGCCCATCGCGCCGAGCTCCTTCTGGAACTTCGCGATGGTCGCGTCGTCGAGGTGCTTCTTCCAGTTGAACGACGGCGAGCAGTTGTACGCCAGCATCTGGTCGGGGAACTCGCTCTTGACGCCCTCGGCGAACTTCGCGGCCAGCTCGAGGTCCGGGGTGCCGGTCTCCATCCAGATCAGGTCGGAGAACGGCGCGTAGGCCTTGGCGCGGGCGATGCACGGCTCGAGACCGTTGCGGACGCGGTAGAAGCCTTCCTTGGTCCGCTCGCCGGTGATGAACGGGCGGTCCCGCTCATCGACATCGGAGGTGATGAGGGTGGCGGCCTCGGCATCGGTACGCGCGATGACGACGGTCGGCACGTCGGCGACGTCGGCAGCCAGGCGAGCCGAGGTCAGCGTGCGGATGTGCTGCTGGGTGGGGATCAGCACCTTGCCACCGAGGTGGCCGCACTTCTTCTCCGACGCCAGCTGATCTTCCCAGTGCGACCCCGCGACGCCTGCGGCGATCATCGCCTTCTGCAGTTCGTAGACGTTCAGCGCGCCGCCGAAGCCGGCCTCACCGTCGGCGACGATCGGGGCGAGCCAGTTCTCGACCGAGGTGTCGCCCTCGACCTTGGCGATCTCGTCGGCGCGCAGCAGCGCGTTGTTGATGCGGCGGATCACCTGCGGCACCGAGTTGGCCGGGTAGAGGCTCTGGTCCGGGTAGGTGTGACCGGACAGGTTCGCGTCACCGGCGACCTGCCAACCCGACAGGTAGATGGCCTTCAGGCCGGCACGCACCTGCTGGACGGCCATGTTGCCGGTCAGCGCGCCGAGCGAGTTGACGAACTCCATGTCGTGCAGCTGGTTCCACAGCACCTCGGCGCCGCGGCGGGCCAGGGTGGCCTCCTCGACGACGGAACCCTGCAGTGCGACCACGTCGGCCGGGGTGTACGTACGGGTGATGCCCTTCCAGCGCGGGTTGGTGTCCCAATCGTGCTGGATCTGTTCGGGTGACTTCGGCGTGCCCACAGTGGACATGGCTGCTCCTTCGAATCGCTTTGCATAGCCGGCGGGGCTCGGCTTGCTAATACTCAACAAACTTGGCTGTTCCGCTGTTACGAGGATGCATCACGCCATACGCGCAGGTCCACTCGTTTTGATTGCCAATTTTCGCCAAGGCGCCAACCCATGTTGCAAAGGTTGCGAAGGTGGCTATTCCCTGAAACGGTTCAGAAGCTACCTGCCGGTAACCGATTTGCGCACGTCAGTACGGTCGTACTGTTAGGGAAAGGGCGTCAGAGCGCGAAGATCGATGCGACGGCTTTGGTCTCGTCGCCGACGGCATATGTGAGCGTTGTAACAGTGCGATCCGCCAGTTCGGGACCGAACTTGTCCGTCGTACCGGGCCGATGGACATGGGTGATGATCTCGAGCTTGTCGCCGAGAGCCACCGGGGCGTCGTGCTCGATGGTCACGCGCAGGGGTGCGCTGAGCAGTTCGGGCACCTTGTAGAGGTAGTCCTCGACCACCGACCAGTACACCGAGTTGTTCATATGGTCGAAGATGTCGATGTCGCTGACGCGCACCGGATAGTCGCGAATCTCGTCGGCGTCCTCGCGGCTGCCGGCCTTCAGGTAGGCCTTCCACCGCAGACGGTTGATATCGGTCGTGCGCTGCAGGCCTTCGAGGAAGTCGTCGGAGATGCGGGCCGGGCCCTGGGTCTCCTGGTTGATGTTGATCCAGAACGCCTCGGACTCGATCAGCCCGCCCTTGCGGCCGTCGACGCGGACCCGCATCTCGCACCACCGGTTGGAGGTGCCCGAGCACCAGCGGCGCAGGCGCAACATGTCCTTGAACTCGATGGGCCTGATCAAATCGACCATCGTGCGACGGACGATCCACAGCGGGTGGGTTTCCTCGTAGCCCATCTCGCGCAGCTGATCTGAGCCGATGTCCTGGATGTGCCTGGTGGCGGCGTCGAACTTGAGCCGGCCCCCGCGATCGACGTCGGCGACACGCAACGGCCACTCGATGTCGAAGACATCGGGGTGCGGATCCGGCACCGGCATCATCGCCTTCGCCAGACCGGTAGTCGGCTCGCCTCCCATGACCAACGATCCTGCCATAGCGCCGGAACTGCCAACAATGCGAAGGCACACTTCGCAGCGTTGTTACGCTGGTTGACGTGCCAAAAACGTTCGTCGGCTCTCGGGTCCGGCAACTCCGTGGAGAACGGGGCTACAGCCAGGCGGCACTGGCCCAGATGCTAGGAATCTCGCCGAGTTATCTCAACCAGATCGAGCACGACGTACGGCCGCTGACGGTGTCTGTCCTGCTGCGGATCACCGACGTGTTCGGGGTGGATGCGACGTTCTTCGCCTCCGAGGACGACACCCGGCTGGTCGCCGAGCTGCGCGAGGTGACCCTCGATCGCGACGTGGCGATCGACGTCGATCTTGCCGAGATCTCTGACATGGTCACCTCGCATCCGGCACTGGCGCACGCCATGGTGAACCTGCACCGCCGCTACCGGTTGACCACCGCGCAGCTGGCCGCCGTAACCGAGGACAGGCACTCCGACAGCAGCGGCTTGAGCTCCGGGTCTGGCGCGATCACGATGCCGCACGAGGAGGTCCGCGACTACTTCTATCAGCGGCAGAACTACCTGCACGAGCTCGACACCGCCGCCGAAGACCTCACCATCCGGATGCGGATGCACCGCGCGGAGCTGACGCGCGAGCTGGCTGACCGGCTGACCAGGGTCCACGGTGTGCACATCAAGCAGCGAATCGACCTGGGCGGCACGGTGTTACACCGATACGACCCGGTTTCCAAGACCCTGGAGATCAGCGGCCACCTGTCGTCGGGGCAGACGGTCTTCAGGATGGCCGCAGAGCTGGCGTATCTGGAGTTCGGCGAGCTGATCGACAAGCTCGTCGACGACGGTAACTTCACCAGCGAGGAGTCGACCGTGCTTGCGCGCCTGGGTCTCGCGAATTATTTCGCGGCCGCAACAGTGTTGCCGTACCGGCAGTTTCACGACGTTGCCGAGAAGTTCCGCTACGACGTCGAACGCCTGTCTGCTTTCTACGCCGTCTCGTTCGAGACGATCGCGCACCGACTGTCGACACTGCAACGACCCTCGATGCGGGGGGTGCCGTTGTCGTTCGTCCGAGTCGACCGCGCGGGAAACATGTCAAAGCGGCAGTCCGCCACGGGATTTCACTTCTCGTCGAGCGGTGGAACCTGCCCGCTGTGGAATGTCTACGAAACGTTCGCGAGCCCCGGCAAGATCGGCGTGCAGATCGCGCAGATGCCCGACGGGCGCAACTACATGTGGGTGGCCCGCACGGTCGAACGCCGTGCGCACCGCTACGGCCAGCCGGGCAAGACCTTCGCGATCGGCCTCGGCTGCGAATTGCGGCACGCGCACCGGCTGGTCTATTCGGAGGGCCTGGATCTGTCGGGCGACAACTCGACACCGATCGGCGCCGGCTGCCGCGTCTGCGAGCGGGACAACTGCCCGCAGCGGGCCTTCCCCGCGCTCGGCCGCGCACTGGACATCGATGAGCACCGCAGCACGGTGTCGCCCTATCTAGTCAAGCAGTCCTAATAGACTCGCTAGATGAGTGCAACAGAACCCGCGCGCATTGCGCCCGGCGGATTCAAGGAACTCGGACCGTTCGGCTGGGTGGCCGCCAAGGTCGGCGCCTACGGCATTCGCCGACCACGGTTCAGCCTGTCCAACGTCCTCGGTCAGCACCGAGTGCTGTTCCCGATCTGGCTGCCGATGTCCCTCTACCTGCTCTACGCAGGCAAGCTGTCGAGGCACGACACCGAGACCGTCATCCTGCGGGTCGGTCATCTGCGCAACTGCGAGTACGAACTGCAACAGCATCGCCGTCTGGCCCGCAGCCGCGGCATCGGTCCCGAGATCCAGGCCAAGATCTTCGAAGGTCCCGACGCGGACGGCTTGACCGAGCGACAGCGCGCACTCATCACCGCCACCGACGAGTTCGTCGTCACGCGCGGGGTATCGCCCGAAACGTGGGCGGAACTGGCCCGCCAGCTCACGAAGCCACAGCTCATCGAGTTCTGCATGCTGGCGGCTCAGTACGACGGGTTGGCCGCGACCATCAACACGTTGAACGTGCCGCTTGACTTTCCCGACTGAGCCGACCCGCTGACGCTCGTTGGCTGCCCCACACAGGGAGCTACAGGTACGTCACGCCGAGAACTACCAACGAGAGCAGTACCGGTGCGATCGGCAGTCCCCAGAGGAACGCCGCCCATACGTCCGACTTCCGCCGGTATGCGCGCCACCCGAGCGCACCGACGATGCCCCCGACGACGAACGAAACGGCCGCCACCACCAGCACCCACGAGCTGACGGTCGCGGTGGACGTCGCAGCCGTGATCCCGGCCAGCCACAGGACGTGACCGACCACCAACCCGCCGATCCCGGCGACCCAGATCGCCGCCGTCAAAAGTTGATCATGTGGCCGGCCAAGCCGTGGAAGCATTCCTGCAGCGCTTCCGACAGCGTCGGGTGGGTATGCACGTTGCGGGTCAGCTCGTTGACCGTCAGATCCCACTTCTGCGCCAGGGTCAGCTCTGGCAGCAATTCTGAGACGTCATGCCCGATCAAGTGACCGCCGAGCAACTCGCCGTACTTCGCGTCGGCGATCAGCTTCACGAACCCACTCGGATCACCCAGACCGTGCGCCTTCGCGTTCGCGGTGAGCGGGAACTTGGCGACCTTGACGTCATAGCCCTCGTCGCGGGCCTGCTCCTCGGTGAGCCCGAAGCTGGCGACCTGCGGCTGGCAGAACGTGGCACGCGGCAACATCCGGTAGTCACCGAGCGCCAAAGTCTCTGCGCCTGCGATGGTTTCGGCCGCGACGACCCCCATCGCCTCGGCGACGTGGGCCAGCATCAGCTTCCCGGTGACATCGCCGATGGCGTAGATGTGCGGCACGTTGGTGCGCATGTAGTCGTCGATGCCGATCGCCTTGCGATCGGTGACCTCCACGCCGGTGACGTCGAGTCCATAGCCCTCGATGTTGGGCGCAAATCCGATGGCCTGCAACACCTTATCGGCCTTGAGCTCCTCGGACTTGCCGTCCTTGCTGACGGTGACTTTCACCTGGCTGCCATCGTCGTCGATGGACTCCACCTTGGTGCCTGTCAGGATCTTGACACCGAGCTTCTTGAACTGCTTCTCGATCTCCTTGGACACCTCGGCGTCCTCGTTCGGCAACGCCCGCGGCAGGAACTCGACGATGGTCACATCGACGCCGAAGTTGTTCAACACGTAGCCGAATTCCATGCCGATCGCCCCGGCGCCGGCGATGACGACCGAGGACGGCAATTCGCGCGTCATGATCAGCTTCTCGTACGTGACGACGTTCTCCGACAGCGACGTGCCGGGCACCAATCGGGTGCTGCTGCCGGTCGCGATGATGCAGTTGTCGAAGGTGACCGCCTCGGTCCCGCCCTCGTTGAGGGCGACCTCGAGTGTGTTGGCGTCCTTGAACTTCCCGTAGCCGTGGATCTCGGTGATCTTGTTCTTCTTCATCAGGAAGTGCACGCCGGCGACACGGCCGTCGGCGACCTTGCGGCTGCGGTCGAACGCCACGCCGTAGTCCATGGTGGCTTCACCATTGATGCCGAAGAGCTTGGCCTCCTTGGTGATGATGTGGGAAAGCTCCGCGTTGCGCAGCAGCGACTTGGATGGAATGCACCCCACGTTGAGGCACACCCCGCCCCAATACTTGGGTTCGACGACTGCGGTGTTCAGTCCGAGTTGGGCGGCGCGAATGGCAGCGACGTATCCGCCGGGGCCGGCTCCGAGAACGACGACGTCATAGTGGGTCACACGCTCAACTCTAGTAAGGGATCAGCCCCACGAAACAGCGAGTGGCCCATTCGCAGAAGTAGAGACCGTGCAGCACGGCGGCGCCGGCCGTCGCCGCCAGCGGCGCCGACGTGAATGCGATGGCCACAGCGGACGCGATCGGCCTGTTGGGCACCATCGCGACGAGCAGGCCGACCACGGTGCACAGAATCAGGAACACCAGCACCACGAACTCCGACGCCGTCTTGTCGATCGAGTGGTACCACCAGAAATAGAGTCCCCATCCCGCGGCGGCCGCCGCGACGGCCCATACGCATGCCACGACCAGCACGAAGTGCCAGCGCTTGAGATAGAGGTCTCTGCCCGGCACGACCAGCGGGGGCGCCGGTACGGGCAATGGCTCCGACGGCGCCTCGTCGACCGGCTGGGGTTGCGCGTCGAATTCGCCGGTATCCCACGACGGCGTGAACTCTTGGGTGTCTTCGATCAGCAGGTCGCGGTCCACGTCAAGCACCATTCACCGTCTGTATCGCCACCAGCGCGCCGAACCAGCCCGGGGAGATGGCGATGACGAAGGTGCCGACCGCCGTCAGCCAGCGTCGGCGCGACAACAAAATCGTCAACATGCCGATCACCCCGGGCACGCCGACGACAAGGGCTATCACCACGTCGGGCCGGATTTTGGCGGTCACCACCAGGCTTGCGCCGATACCGAGGAGCAGCCCGAACGCCGTGCCGATCAGCAGAGCGCTGGTCAGCAACCGCGGGCGCGGCAGCGGTATCACCCTTCGAGGTTAACGCCGAGAAAACGCTAGGCGCTTGAGGCACGCCCGGGAATCGAGCACGCGTCGACGGCTTCCGCGACGATGTGCGTACCGGCCCGCGGTGGCCTCCTGCCCTGTGCGAACTCCGCACCGGTCACCGGCTCGGCGGCGTTCAGCAGGTCGTTCTCGTCACTGCTGAACGCGCGCCCGCGGGAAAGGAACCGCATCCCTTCCGGCGCTTCGACGCTGAAGCCCCCTCCCCTGCCGGGGACGACGTCGATGACCAACTGCGTGTGTTTCCACGCCTCGAACTGCGGCCCCGAGATCCACACCGGAACTCCTTCGCCGACGTCGAGCACCCCAAGCAGGACGTCGCGATCCCCGACGAGGAACTCACCCTCGGGGTAGCACATGGGCGACGACCCGTCGCAGCAGCCGCCGGACTGGTGGAACATGAGCGCGCCGTGTCGCCCCTGCAGCCGCGCAAGCAGATCCGCGGCCGCCTGGGTGATCAGCGCACGAGGCGGAGCGTCAGTCACGATTCCCTCTCCGCCGAACGTGGGTTACCGTCACGCAATACCGCGATGTGGCGTGCGGGTAACCCACGTTCGCGCCAGTTTCAAGATCAGAAGAAGCCCTGCGCTTTGTTGGAGTAGGACACCAGCAGGTTCTTCGTCTGCTGGTAGTGGTCGAGCATCATCTTGTGGTTTTCCCGGCCGATGCCGGACTGCTTGTAGCCGCCGAACGCGGCATGCGCCGGATAGGCGTGATAGCAGTTGGTCCACACCCGGCCGGCCTTGATATCGCGCCCGGCCCGGTACGCGGTGTTCCCGTCGCGCGACCACACGCCCGCGCCGAGTCCGTAGAGGGTGTCGTTGGCGATGCCAATCGCGTCGTCGTAGTCCTTGAACGACGTGACCGCGACGACGGGTCCGAAGATCTCCTCCTGGAAGATGCGCATCTTGTTGTTGCCCTCGAAGATCGTCGGCTGCACGTAGTAGCCGCCGTTGAGGTCACCGCCGAGCTGTGCACGCTCGCCGCCGGTGACGACCCGCGCACCCTCGTCTTTGCCAACCTCGATGTAGGACAACACCTTTTCCAACTGATCGTTTGATGCCTGCGACCCGATCATCGTCTCGGTGTCCAGCGGATCGCCCTGCCGGACCGCCTTGGTGCGAATGGCCGCGAGTTCGAGGAACTCGTCGTAGATGTCGGCCTGGATCAGGCTGCGCGACGGGCAGGTGCACACCTCGCCCTGGTTGAGGGCGAACATGGTGAAGCCCTCCAGCGCCTTGTCCTGGAAGTCATCACCTGCGGCCATCACATCGCTGAAGAAGATGTTGGGGCTCTTGCCGCCGAGCTCCAACGTCACCGGGATCAGGTTCTGGGATGCGTACTGCATGATCAGCCGGCCGGTGGTGGTCTCGCCGGTGAACGCGATCTTGGCGATGCGATTGCTCGACGCAAGCGGCTTACCCGCCTCGAAACCGAAGCCGTTGACGACGTTCAAGACGCCGGCGGGCAGCAGGTCGCCGATCAGGCTCATCAGGTAGAGGATCGACGCGGGGGTCTGCTCGGCGGGCTTGAGCACGACGGCGTTGCCGGCCGCCAGCGCGGGCGCGAGCTTCCAGGTGGCCATCAGGATCGGGAAGTTCCACGGGATGATCTGGCCGACCACGCCGAGCGGTTCATGGAAGTGGTAGGCCACGGTGTCGTCGTCGATCTGACTCAGCGAACCCTCCTGCGCGCGGATGGCGCCCGCGAAATACCGGAAGTGATCGACCGCCAGCGGCAGGTCGGCGTTCAGGGTCTCGCGGATCGGCTTGCCGTTGTCCCACGCCTCGGCCAGCGCGAGCGATTCGAGATTGGACTCGATGCGGTCGGCGATCTTGTTGAGGATGTTCGCGCGCTCGCCGGCGGGCGTCTTGCCCCACGCGGTCGCCGCACCGTGGGCGGCGTCGAGCGCCTTCTCGATGTCCGTCTCGTTCGAGCGCGGGACCTCGCAGAACGGCTGGCCGGTCACGGGCGTCGGATTCTCGAAGTATTCGCCTGAGGCAGGCGGCACCCATTCCCCGCCGATGAAGTTGCCATATCGCGACTCGTACGACATCAGGGCGTCGGTGGAACCAGGACGGGCATAGACAGTCATCGACGACTCCCTCTCTGACAGCGCGGATGGATGGGTGTAACGGGGCTCACATTACGCCGGGTGACCACAATGGTGTTGTGGCGCAAGACCCCTATCTGTGGCTCGAAGACATCACCGGCGACGACGCGCTGAACTGGGTGCGCGCGCACAACGAGCCGACCCTCGCCAAGTTCGGCGGATCCCGCTTCGAGCAGATGCGTGCCGAAGCGCTCGAGGTCCTCGACACCGAGGCGCGGATCCCGTACGTGCGGCGGCGCGGCGACCACCTCTACAACTTCTGGCGCGACGCGGCCAATCCGCGCGGGGTGTGGCGGCGCACCACGCTGGACAGCTACCGCACTTCCGACCCCGACTGGGACGTGATCCTCGACGTCGACGCGCTCTCCGACGCCGAGGACGAGAACTGGGTCTGGGCCGGCGCGGACGTCCTCGAACCCGATCACCGTCTGGCGTTGATCGAGCTGTCCAGGGGCGGCGCCGACGCCACCGTGGTGCGCGAATTCGATATTTCGACAAGGCAATTCGTTGCCGATGGATTCGAACTGCCGGAAGCCAAGTCCGGCGTCGCATGGCAGGACCAGGACACGGTGCTGGTGGGCACCGATTTCGGCCCCGATTCGATGACGGAGTCCGGCTATCCCCGAATCGCCAAGCGCTGGCGTCGCGGCGAGCCACTCGAGAATGCCCAGACGCTGTTCGAGGGTGCGGCTTCAGACGTGAGCGTCGGCGGCGGCTACGACCCGACGCCGGGCTTCGAGCGACTGTTCATCACACGGTCTTTCGACTTCTTCAACCGCGACCGTTTCGAGCTTCGCGGCGACGAGTTGATCGACATCGAGATTCCTACCGACTCCGCGATGTCCGTGCACCGCGAGTGGCTGTTGATCCGGCCGCGAACCGAGTGGACCGTCGGCGCGATCACCTACCGGCCGGGTTCACTGCTGGCGGCTCGCTATGACGAATTCCTTTCCGGCGCCCGGGAACTGACCGTCGTCTTCGAACCCGACGAGCATTCCAGCCTGGACAACTACGCGTGGGCGCGAGACCACCTGGTGCTCGTCACGCTGGTCGACGTGGCGAGCCACGTGGAACTCGTCACGCCCGGCACGTGGGAGCGCTCGGAGATCTCCGGCATCCCGCCGAACACCAACACCGTGCTCGTGGACATCGACGAGCACGGTGACGAGATGTTCCTGGACTCAAGCGGATTCGACACACCGTCGCAGTTGCTGTGGGGACGGGCAGGTGGCGAGGTGGCGACGATCAAGAGCGCGCCCGCGTTCTTCGACGCCTCCGATATCGAAGTCACGCAGCATTTCGTGGCGTCGGCCGATGGCACGAAGATCCCGTACTTCGTGGTCGGCCAACGTGGTTCGACCGGCCCGGGGCCGACATTGCTCGGCGGGTACGGCGGGTTCGAGGTCGCCAACACCCCGGGTTACGCGGGGGTGCTCGGCCGGCTGTGGCTGGCTCGCGGCGGCACCTATGTGCTGGCGAACATCCGCGGCGGGGGCGAGTACGGCCCGACGTGGCACACCCAGGCGATGCGCGAGAACAGGCACCTGGTGTACGAAGACTTCGCCGCGGTGGCATCCGACCTCGTGGACCGTGGCGTCACCACCGTCGACCAGCTGGGTGCCCAGGGCGGCAGCAACGGTGGCCTCTTGATGGGCGTCATGCTGACGCGGTATCCCGAACTGTTCGGAGCGCTGGTGTGCAGCGTGCCCCTGCTGGACATGCGCCGTTTCCACCTGCTGCTCGCCGGCGCCTCGTGGATGGCCGAGTACGGCGATCCGGATGACCCCGACGATTGGGCGTTCATCTCCGAATATTCTCCGTACCAGAACATCTCGGCGGACCGCCGCTACCCGCCGGTGTTGATCACCACGTCGACCCGCGACGACCGGGTGCACCCGGGCCACGCCAGGAAGATGGCTGCGGCGCTGGAACAGCTGGGGCATTCGGTGGCGTACTACGAGAACATCGAGGGCGGGCACGCCGGTGCGGCCGACAACGCGCAGACGGCCTTCAAGTCCGCGCTGATCTACGAGTACCTGTGGTCGATGCTCAGTCGACCAGACGATCGCCGAGGAACCGGTCCGGCCCCGTCACGCCCGGCAGGATGAAGAAGAATCCGCCGCCGACCGGCATGATGTACTCCTCGAGCGGCTCACCCTTGAGCCGACGTTGCACGGTGAGGAAGCCCTTCTCCAGGCTCCGCTGATAGGCGACGAACGCCAGTCCCTGGTCCAGTCGGCCGGCACCGTCGAAGCCGCGTGAATAGTTGAATCCGCGCCGCAGGATGAGGTTTTCGTCCGTCTCGGGGGTGCGGGGATTGGCCAGCCGGATGTGCGCATCGAGCGGAATCCGCTTGCCGTCGGGATCTTCGGGATAGTCGGGATCGGTGAACTCACCCGTCAGCCCCAGTGGTGCGCCGCTGACCTTGGCCCGACCGATGAGCTGCTCCTGCTCGATGAGCCGGGTGCGGTCCCAGAATTCGACGAACATCCGGATGATGCGGACGGCCTGATACGAACCGCCGACCGCCCACTCTGGTTCGCCGTCGTCGGCACCAACCCACACGTGGCGATCCATCAACGCGGCGTCGTCGACGTCGAGGTTGGCTGTTCCGTCCTTGAATCCCAACAGGTTTCGAGGGGTGGCCGCATCTGAGGCCTGCCCTGCACCGATGCCGCGGGCGTAGCCGTCGATCATCCATCGCAGCACCAGGTCGCTTCGCGTCCGCCTCATCACCTGCCGCAGCGCGAACTGAACGGTGTCGTTGTGACCCGCCTCGAAGATGATCGAGATGTCCCCATGCGAGAGCTTGGGATCCAGTCGGTCGTTGGCCAGAAACGGCATCGTTTCAAGGTCTTTGGGCTTGCGGTCGGCAAGGCCGAATCGGTCGTCGAACAACGACGCCCCGACGCCGACGACGATCGAAAGGTCGTCGGCAGGCGGATTTTCGCCGAGGATGCCCGAGTCCACGGGCGGATACGCCGCGTCCCGCGTTTCCGGCGGTTTGCCGGCCATCAGCCCGCGGATCTCCTCGGTGAGCTCCTTGAGCGCGGTCGTCAGCCCGGCGCGGTCTTTGGACTGGACATTGAAGGAGGCGATCATCCCTTGTTCGGGGATGGGTAACGCCGTGACGCCAGTCTGATGAACGCCCTCGAACGGGACGAATCTCTTTTGGGCGGCGGGCGCTGGGGGGGCCTTCCGTCCGGAGTTGGTCAGCGCATACGTGGCGCCGGCTCCGACAGCGGCCCCCGCACCCGCGCTCAGGGCTCCCGTGACGAACCCTCGTCGCGAGATGCCCTGGCGCGACTGCGGCTCGGTCACGACAGCTTCAAGACCCCCGCGACCTGGGACACATTTTCCGACAGGCCGGCCAGCTGGGCCTTGAGCTTGTCGATGGTCGGGGGGTCAACGGTCACGCCGGTGCAGCGAGGCGACGGGTAGGGGTCGTTCTCGGTGCAGTAGAGCACCCAGCCGTCGCCGCGGCGCAGCGGCTGCAGAGTGGCGTTGATGTCGGCGAAGCCGGTCTCGATCTTGCCGAGCAGCTCCGGATCAGCCTTCTCCAGAGCCGGCTTCAGCTTGTCGACCGCGGCCTGCGAGCCCTGCAGGTTGGCGTCGAAGTCCCACAGGTCGGTCTTGGAGTAGCGGTCCTCCTCGCCGGTGATCTTGCCCTCGGAGACCTCTTCGATCAGCTCGGCCGCACCGGTCGCGACGTCCACCGGCTTCACCTCGACCGAGGGGAACTGCTCCTTGAGGGCAGCGATGTCTGCGTCGAGCTGATCGGCGAACGGGGCGCCACCCTCGGTCGTGTTCTGCTGGAACAGCAGGTATTCGAGGCGGTGCCAGCCGGTGAACTCCGCGTCGTCGACGCCGGCGAAGTCATCGACTCGCGCATCGACCTTGCCGTCGATCTCCTCGACGAGGCCGGCCAGCGGTTCGATGCGCTCCCACGGGATACGGGACGGCGCGTACGCGTCCTGCGCGGCCTGCAGATTGTTCGCGCGCACGGCGTCGGTGAGCACCTTGACGACGCCCACGAGTTCGTCGATCTGACCGGTGGCATACGTCTTGTACTCCGCAGCGGCCTGCTCGGCCAACGGATCGGGAGCGGCAGCGGCGGCACTCGACGAGGTCGTGGTCGCGGTGGCGGTCGACGTCTCCTCGGAACTGCCCGCGTCGCTGGAGCAGCCCGAGAGCATGAGACTCGCGGCTACGACCGGCACCGACCATGCGAAATAGCGATTCATTTGCACCCTCTAAGTTAGGAAAGGCAAAACATAGCATTCCCGCAGGCCGGAGGGTAGGCACACCTAAGAGGTCGTCCATTCACTGTGAAGTCGCTGTGAGCTCCTTTTTGCGCACCGCAACGACGCATCGCTGCGAAACTCTCCCTATGTCGACCCCGACGTTCGAAACCCTGCTCTACAAGACCGAGTCACATGTCGCGACCATCACCCTGAACCGGCCCGAGCAGCTCAACACCATCGTCCCGCCGATGCCCGACGAGATCGAAAAGGCCATCGGGCTGGCCGAACGCGACTCCTCGATCAAGGTGATCGTGCTTCGCGGCGCCGGTCGCGCGTTCTCCGGCGGCTACGACTTCGGCGGCGGCTTCCAGCACTGGGGCGAGGCGATGAACACCGACGGTCGCTGGGATCCGGGCAAGGATTTCGCGATGGTCAGCGCCCGCGAGACCGGGCCCACACAGAAGTTCATGGCGATCTGGCGAGCGTCCAAACCCGTCATCGCCCAAGTCCACGGCTGGTGCGTCGGCGGCGCAAGCGACTACGCACTGTGCGCGGACATCGTCATCGCCAGTGATGACGCCGTCATCGGCACTCCCTATGCCCGCATGTGGGGCGCGTACCTCACCGGCATGTGGCTGTACCGACTGAGCCTGGCGAAGGTGAAGTGGCACTCGCTGACCGGGGAGCCGTTGACCGGAAAAGAAGCCGCCGCAGTCGAACTCATCAACGAGTCCGTGCCGTTCGAGAAACTCGAGGCCCGGGTCAAAGAGATCGCCGACAAGCTCGCCAAGATCCCGCTGTCTCAGCTGCAGGCACAGAAGCTCATCGTCAACCAGGCCTACGAGAACATGGGACTGTCCTCCACCCAGACACTCGGCGGCATCCTCGACGGGCTGATGCGCAACACTCCCGAAGCGCTGTCATTCATCGAAACCGCTGGCTCACAAGGCGTTCGGGCGGCCATCGAGGAACGCGACGGACCGTGGGGCGACTACAGCCAGGCACCCACGGAGCGCAGGCCGGACCCGTCGCACGTCATCGAGCCCTGAACAGATCCACCAGCGCATCGAGATCGGCGATACAGCGCAGCGTGTCGTTGAGATGCGTGCACGTGCTGATACCCACGAACTCGCCGCGAATACGTTCGCGCATCTCCGGCAGCGCCATTCCGCGAATCCGCTCGGCGCTGTTGATCGCGCCGGGACATTCCCGCCACGGCAGCACTCGCACATCCGCCCTCACCGATGTGATGGTCCGCGTCGACGTATCCACCGTGCCGACGACGGTGTACTCGTGCACGATCGTCTCGACACCTTCGCCGTCCACATGCGAATCCCGGAAGTGCGCCTCAAATCCCGCGGAATCTCCCTCCGCGGGAACAAGATCGAGCCGCCGAAACCGTCGCATACCGTGCGCGCGCAGTGGTTCGACGGGATGCAGACCATCCAGTGGCGGTGCCACCGGGCCGTGGACCGACGGAATGACGTCGTACCGCCTGGCGTAATCGATGAGCGAAGCCTCCGGCGCGAACCCCGCGCAGATGCCCGCCATGCGGTCTGCGGTGCCGGCAGGCAACTTCTCCTCGACGCCGAGAACGATCGCCGCGTGCTGCACCGCGTAGCCGGATACCAGAGCCGCGCCGACCCAGTCGTCGAGCAACAGGTGCAGCCTGCTCGCGCGCTGCGCCTCACCGGGGAGCAGCTTGCCCACCGCCGAGCGGAATCCGGGGCCGACGCGGCTGCCCAGCAACCGGTCCAGTCGCTCGACGCGCGGGGCGGACTCGATGCTGTCGATCACCCGTTGCGACAGGTGCGCTCGAATCCGCGTCTCGCCCAGCACCTCGACGGCGTCCTGATCTGCCGTCACGTCGCGGGCCCTCAGGTCGACGTCGGAATCGCCGGTCCCGGCCGGATGCGTGTCGATGGTGCTGGTACGGCGAAAAGAACCCGAGACCAGCACCGCCGGTGCCCGGACAGGCTGCTGAGGTCCCGCGATGTCCGACACGAATGGCATGGGCAGAACGGTACCCGGGAGGACGGTGGCGCCTAGTCCCGCCGGCGCAGACCGCCCAGCATCGCCACCGCGACCCCGAACACCACGAGCACACCGCCCGCAGCCAGCGTCAGGTTCAGCCAGTGGTGCGCGCTCAATTCGGCCTGGCCGACCATGACGTCCGCGATCTGCCGGATGTCGCCTGCCGTCTGGTTCAGTGCGTCGTCGACGAAACGTTGTGACGTTTCCAACGCCGCCCATCCCCCGGCTCCCACCAGCAGAGCCGAAATACCAAGCGATACAAGTGCTTTGCCGCGTGATCGGGCTGCCGCCAGCATCAGCAGCGCCGATATGCCCGCCAGTACCGTCGACCCGACACTGACCCACGGACCCCACGTCGACAACAGCCGTAGCTGGCCTGGCCGCAGCTCCGACGAATCGGGCACCGTGATCGGCACCGTCAGCGTCTGCGGAACGTCCAGGTCGAGATCGCCGAGCGTCTCCTTGATCGACGGATCGTTGAGCATCGGCGCGATGTCGACGAGCCAACGGTCCCCCGAGCCGTCTGCCCGGACCGTGTCGGTGAACATCCAGCGGTGCGCGATTCGGTTGGCCTGCGCAAACTGGCCGGGGAATCCGTCGTTGCCGGTGTAGGCGGTCACGACGTTTCCGACGAGCTCGGTGTTGAGGGTGCCGTACCCGTTGTTGGCGGCGAAGCTGCGGATCTGCGCCGTCAACTCCGACGCCATCGCGCGCTGCAGCTTCGGATCCTGTGCCGCGGCCGCAGCCAGCGCCGCATATCCGTCCTCGCTCACCACGTTGCGCTGCGCCCACATCGTCGGGACCGCCACAGCCAGCAGAACGGTCGTGACCAGCCAAAGGAACATAGTCGCGACGAACCGCACGCGTCCTCCTCCCAGGCCTCATGTCGCCGCCGGGGCGGCTCCGGGGACGCGGTCGGAATCAGTCGGCCAGCGCACGTCCCACGATGAGGGGGTCCGCCTCGGCGACCACCTCGCGGTCCTTGTTGTCTTAGTCGAACTTACCGAGGACGTGGCGCATGGCGTTGATGCGAGCACGCTTCTTGTCGTTGCTCTTGACGACCGTCCAGGGGGCGATGTCGGTGTCAATGAGCTCGAACATGTCCTCCTTGGCCGCGGTGTAGGCATCCCGTTTGTCCAGCGACGCGAGGTCCGTCGACGACAGCGCGTAAGCGAGGCTGACGCAAAGACGAACGCAAGGTGGCGTGCGGAGGCGCTACTTGGCGGTGCGCTTGGGCCGGATCAACGCGAGCTTCGTCATCATCGTGTTCATCCGCTTCAGTGCCCGCAGCGAGTTGTTGTAGTAGTTGCCGCCCGCACCGATGTTGGTGCGGGGCGCGACCACGACCTCCTGGCGGCAGAACTTGCGCACACCGTCGGCGCCGCCGAAGCGAGCTCCGATGCCCGATGTCTTCCAGCCACCCATCGGCGCCGTGGTGCACATCAGGTTCGAGATCACGTCGTTGATGTTGACGGCCCCGCAATCCAATTCCACCGCAACGTCTTTCGCGCGGTCGATGTCCTTCGAGAACACCGACGCGCTGAGGCCGTACGGGCTGTCGTTCGACAGGCGTACCGCTTCGGCGACAGAGGCGACCTTCATGATGGGCAGAGTGGGGCCGAACGTCTCCTCCGTCATGCAGTCCATCGTGTGGTCGACGTCGACGAGCACCGTCGGCTCGTAGAAGCTGCCGGGGCCCGTCGCGCGCTTGCCGCCGGTGAGCACCTTCGCGCCCTTGGCGACGGCGTCGGCGACATGACGCTCGGTGACTGCGAGCTGGGAGTCGTCGATGAGGGCGCCGAAGTCGTGCCCCTCGCCCGCGCCCATCTTCAGGTTCTTGACGTCGCGCACGACGGCGGCGACGAACTGGTCGTAGACCGGTTCGAGCACGTACACCCGCTCGACGGACACACATGTCTGGCCGGCGTTGAAGAACGCACCCCAGACCGCAGCGTGCGCGGCAAGGTCGATGTCGGCATCCTCGAGCACGACCATCGGGTCCTTGCCACCGAGTTCGAGGCTCACCGGCGTGAGTCGGCGCGCCGCGCGCTCGGCGACCTTGGCGCCTGTCGCGGATGACCCGGTGAACTGGACGTAGTCGGCGTTGTCGACGACGGCCTCGACGGCCTCCCTTGCCCCCTGGACGATCGCCATGACCTCGGGCGCGCCGGAGTCCGCCCAGCCGCGCAACAACAGCTCAGCGGTCAGTGGGGTGCGCTCGGAGGGTTTGAGGAGGACCGCGCAGCCCGCCGCCAACGCGGCGATGCCGTCCATCAGGAGGTTGGCCACGGGATAGTTCCACGGTGCGACGATGGCGACGATCGGCCGCGGCCGGTAGTGCACCGTCACCTTCTTGATGTTCAGGAAGGGCAGCGACGCGGGCCGGGCCTCAGGCGCCAGCGCCTTTTCCATCGTCTTGATGTAGTACGAGGCGATCATGATCAGCAGCGGCACCTCTTGGGCGGCGTCGGTCGCCGACTTACCGGTCTCCTTGATCAGCAGCTGCTCAATCTCGTCACGGTGCTCGCCCATCCAGACGGCGAAGCGGGCCAGCACCTTGGCGCGGCCCTTGGGCCCGCGGGCCTCCCATTCGCGTTGCGCCCGGCGCAAGCCCGCCGCGATGCGGGGCACGTCGGCGGGGTCGGTCCACCGCACGGTTCCGGCGACAGCGCCGGTCGCGGGATTGAGGACAGTGGCGGCTTGCGATTCCGGGGGCAGATCAACATCTGGCGTCGCGGTCATAGCCCCATGCTAGCCACCGCGTGTGACGTAGATCGCACCGGGGTTGACACGTGTCAAGTCACGGTGGGCGACGAGCGCCGCGACGCCCACGACGGAGGTGCCGAGCAGCAACCCGCCGACAGTGTCGGTGAAGTAATGAAACGTCGAGCCCACGCCGACCATGGCGAGCGCGACGTAGGTGACCGCGGTCAGCACCGCCCACAGGGCACCCCCTGCCACCAGCACGAAGAGGCCCAACACGATCGTCGTCGTCGTGATGTGCCCACTCGGGTACGCGAGGCCGCCTTCCTTGATTCGCCCGAAGACCGGCTTGATGAACTGCACGAGCAGGTAGGTCAGCGGCGGAAACACTGTGGCGGCCAGAGCCAGCCTCCAACACCGGCGATACAGTGCGATGCCCACGACCGTGACGCCGAGGATGGCGAGCGACAGTGGCTTTGCAAGGTTGGACAGGTCTTGAGCGACACTGCGATTGAGCGTCTGGAACCAGTCGTCGAGCGGGGTGGATCCCTTACCGACGGCAAGTCCGAGCACGATCATCGCGGTCACCCCGACCGGCGGCCACCACCGAATCGGACTCACACGATGCCGGCCACGTAGGCCGCCTGGCCCAAGTGCTGCGCACTGTCGTCGAAGATGCTCACCAGCCGCGCGCCTGCAGTCACCGGCGGGTCCCAGTGATCGTCGACGACGCGGCTCAGCTCCTCGGGCGTTACCGAGGCGATGTACTCGAGCGTCGCCTTGTGCACGCCGTGGTAGTAGCCGGCCAGCAGGTCAGCTGACGCGCGCACCTTGGCCACCTCGTCGGGGCCGTCGCCGTAGCCCATCGCGTCGCGCGGCAGGTCGAGACCGAAACGGTCGACCCAGCCGTCGCGGAACCAGACCTGTTCGGTGCCCGCGATATCCGCCAGCTGCAGGTCGTGCTGACGGGCGCTGTGCCAAATGAGCCACGAGATGCTGTTGGCATTCGCAGTCGGCCGGAAGAAGGCGACCTCGTCCGTCAGCCCGTCGGTGAGCCGCTCGACGTGCTCGATCAACCGGGTGAAGGCATCGCGCAGCAGTGCGCGCACCGCCAAGGAATCAGTAGAGGCATCAGAGCTAGCCATACCCTGACGGTACCCAGTTCAGCCCTGCGGCTGCGCACCGTGGAAGACCGCCTCGATGTTGTTGCCGTCGGGATCGCGCACGAATGCCCCGAAGTAGCCCGGGTGATATTCGGGCCATATCCGCGGCGCATGCAGGGATTCGGCACCCGCCTCGATCGCCGCGTCATAGAACGCCTGGACGGCGTCGGTGCTGGAGGCCTGGAATGCGAAGTGCACCTCACGGTTGGGCCCGGCCGCCTCGCCCGCATTCATGTCGGCGATCCAGAAATCGGGTTTGCCCTCGGTGCCGTAGCCGATGGCCACCTGATAGTCCATCTGGCGGCTGTATCCGAGCACTCCGAGGACCTTGTCGTAGAACGCCTTCGATTCTTCCCAATTCGCACAGTTGATTCCGAAGTGGTCAATCACAGCCTCATCCTGGCATCCCGGGCCGACGGCGATGAACGCTTGCGTGAAGAGCAGAAGCAAAAGTCGTACATTCAGCTCATGACGTACGACTTGATCATCCGTAACGGCACCATCGTCGACGGCCTGGGCGGTGAACCGTTCGTCGGCGATGTCGCGGTCTCTGACGGTCTGATTGCGGCCGTCGGCACGGTCGACGGCTCCGGTGCCAGGGAGATCGACGCGACGGGTCTGCTGGTCACCCCCGGGTTCGTCGACCTGCACACCCACTACGACGGGCAGGCCATCTGGAGCGACCGCATGATCCCGTCGTCGGCGCACGGCGTGACAACAGCCGTCATGGGCAACTGCGGCGTGGGATTCGCGCCGTGCCGCGCCGAGGACCACGACGTGCTCGTCGACGTGATGGCCGGCGTCGAAGACATCCCCGGTGTCGTGATGGTCGACGGGTTGCCGTGGACCTGGGAGACGTTCCCCGAATTCATGGACGCGCTCGACTCGCGCCGCCGCGACATTGACGTGGCCGCGTTTCTTCCCCACTCCCCGTTGCGGGTGTACGTGATGGGGCAACGCGGTGTCGACCGCGAACCTGCGACCGACGAAGACCTTTCCCTGATGCGCAAACTCGCGGCCGAAGCGGTGCGGGCGGGTGCGCTGGGTTTTGCATCGTCCCGCCTCACGCTGCACAAGACCATCAAGGGACAACCGATTCCGAGCTACGACGTGGACTACGCGGAGATCGAGGCGATTGCGCGTGGTATCAACGACGCCGGCGGTGGTCTGCTGCAGTTCGTGCCCGACCTGATGGCGGGTGACTACCAAGCGTCTCTGGGTGCGGTGTTCGACGTCGCGGGCGAAGTCGGTCTACCCGTGACCTTCACACTGGCGATCGGCAACGCGGGACCACCGATTCACCTCGACGCGCTGACCATGGTGGAGAAGGCCAACGCCAACGGCGGCGATGTCACGGGCCAGATCTTCCCCCGCCCGATCGGGCTGGTGCTCGGCCTGGATCTGTCAGGCAATCCGTTCGTGATGTACCCCTCGTATCAGGAGATCGCCAGGCTGCCACTCGCAGAGCGGGTCGCCGAGATGCGTAAACCCGAAGTGCGCGAACGCATTCTGAACGACAGACCGAGCAGCGACGGGCATCCCCTGATGTTCGCCGCGCAGGCATGGGACTACATGTTCCCGCTCGGCGATCCGCCGAATTACGAACCGGCCGCCTCGGATTCGATTGGCGCACGGGCCCGGGCGCGCGGCGTGAATCCGTTGGAGGAGGCCTACGACCGTCTCCTCGACGACGACGGACACGCCATGCTGCTCGTCACCCTCGCCAACTTCCGCGACAACTCCCTGGACACCGTCGCTGAACTGATCCAGCGTGACGACGTCGTACTCGGCCTCGGTGACGGCGGTGCGCACTACGGAATGATCTGCGACGCAAGCTTTCCCACGTACTTACTGACGCACTGGGTGCGCGACCGTGAGTCCGGACGGCTGTCGATCACGCAGGTGATCAAAGAGCTCACGTCCGTGCCTGCCCGGATCGGCGGCCTACAGGACCGTGGCCGCCTGGCCGTCGGGTACAAGGCCGATATCAACGTCATCGACGCCGACGCGATGCGACTGCACCGGCCCACCGTCAAGTCCGATCTACCCGCCGGTGGGCGACGGCTCGACCAGACGGCCGACGGCTACGTGATGACGATGGTGTCCGGCGAGATCATCAGCGAGAACGGCGAACCCACTGCGGCCCGTCCCGGCAAGCTGATCCGTGGTCGCCAGACCGCACCCGCCATCGCGTGAGCAGAGTCGCTCCCGTCGCTCCGCCGTGGAGCGACCAGGATGCCGCGGGGATCAACAGCTGGGGCCATCCCGACCGCACCTATGAACCCCTGCTGTTGGTGCGCTGCCTTCAGCGGCACCCCAATCTGGCGTCGCGATTGCGCAAGCTCGGCGAATCCCTCTATGTCGACGCGCTTTTGCCTCCGCGGGTGCGCACGATCGCGATTCTGCGGATCTGCGCGCTGGTGGGTTGCGAGTACGAGTGGGGCGGGCAGTCCGCGTTCTGGGGCCCGATCGCAGGCGTCAGCGACGACGAATGCGACGCGCTGGTCACCGGTGTCGACCCCGGCTGGAGCGAGTCCGAGCGCATCCTGATCGGCGCCGTCGACGAACTGGAGCGCACGGGCTCGTGGTCCGAGGAGACGTGGAATCGCTTGGGCGACAGCCTCAGTGACGAGCAGCGTCTGGAATTGCTCATCGCCGTCGGCTGGTACCGAACGATCTGCACATTGTGCAACGGGATGGCGCTACCGATCGAGGCTTGGATGCGGCGGTGGCCGGGGTCAGCCGACTGATTTGCGGTCGCGGCGCAGGCCCGGATGCTGGCTGGCGAGGAGCTTGAGCAACACCTGCCGCGGAAGTGCCTGCATCAGAACGGTACTCAGCTTGTTCTGCACGCCGGCGATCACCTCGCCGCGGTCGTGTTCGAGCGCGCCAACACCTGCCTTGGCGACCTCGCGCGACGGCATCCACAAGAACTTCGGGAACGCCGCGGCGAACTTCTCCTCGTCCATGCCTGCCGCCTCGAGGAATTTGGTGCGCACAGGTCCGGGATTTAGCGTGGCCACCGTGACGCCCGTTCCCGCCAGCTCGCCGCGAAGGCCTTCGGTGTAGGTCTTCACGAAGGCTTTGGTTCCCGCGTAGCCGGCTTGTCCGGGAAACGGATGGTAGCCGGCTGTGGAGCCGACATTGAGGATGGCGCCACGACCACGCGGCACCATCTGCTGCACCGCCCGCGTGCTCAGGTCGATGACGGCTTCGACGTTGACGCGTACCTGTCTGATCTCGTCGTCGACCGTCGAATTCTGGACGGCGCCGATGGTTCCGATGCCGGCGTTGTTCACCAGGATGTCGATGGTGAGACCACGCGAATCGACCTCGTCGAACAGCCTCGCCCGCGCATCGGGGTCGGCGACGTCACACCCGATCACCTCGACGCGCACGGTGCCGGACAGTTCGGCGGCCAGATCCCGCAACCGGTCCTCGCGGCGGGCCACCAGCGTTACACCGTGCCCACGGGTCGCGAGCTCGCGAGCGATATCGGCGCCGATACCCGACGATGCTCCGGTGACGACGGCGGTGGTGGCCGGTGACGGCGAGGGGAGTCCCATGGCTCGAACCTACGCGGACCGAGTCACGACCACTTTGCCGGTCATCCGGCCGGTCTCGACGTCGCGATGCGCCTCGCGAAGGTCTTCGGCCGTGAACCCCTCGACGGTCTTGGTGACCGTCGTGCGCAGCGTGCCGTCGTCGACGAGTGCGGCAGTGCGGGCCAGCAGCCGCTGCTGCTCGATCATGTCGGGTGTCTCGAACATCGACCGGGTGAACATCAGCTCCCAATGCCACGCGATGCTCTTCTGTTTCAGCTCGAGAAGGTCCAGACCGGGCGGCTCGTCGATCGCGGTGATGTGGCCGAACGGTTTGACGATCGCGGCGTAGTCGGAAATGTTGTCCTTCGAGTGCGGCGAGAACAGATAGTCGACGCCGTCGGGCGCGATGCCCAGTGCCTCGTCGCGCAGCCGGTGGTGGTCGATGACGGCATCGGCGCCCATACTCTCGGCCCATCGGCGCGACTCCGGACGGCTGGCCGTCGCAATGACTCGAACGCTGGTCAGCGCCTTGGCCAACTGGATCATGATCGAGCCGACGCCGCCCGCCGCGGCGAGCACCAGCAAGTCGCCCGTCGAGTCCTTCGTCAAATCGAAACGATCGAACAGCGTCTCCCAGGCGGTGATCGTCGTCAGTGGCAGTGCGGCCGCGTCGGCGAACGACAGCGACGTCGGCTTGCGCGAGACGATGCGCTCGTCGACAGCCTGGAACTCGGCGTTGCTACCCGGACGGGTGAGGTCGCCCGCATACCAGACCTCGTCACCAACGTGCAACGTTTCCACTTGTGGCCCAACGGCTTCCACGATCCCGGCGGCGTCGTATCCGAGGATGGAGGGGTCCGACGACGGCTGCAGGCCGGCGCGCACCTTGACGTCGGCAGGGTTGACCGAGACCGCTAGGACACGGACCAGGACGTCGCGGGAACGCAGCTCGGGTACGTCGACAATGACGTCCTGCAGGGCTTCGTCGTCGTCGACGGACTTCGTGGCAAATGCGCCGATCGCGGCCATTGTCGCCATGTTCTGGCTCAACGCCGCGATGCGATGGAAATCTTCCCCAGGGCTCGTATTGTCGGCTCTATGAGCGTCAAGGTGGATCTCGACAAACTCGCCGACGCGTTGGCGGAGTTCTCGTTCGGATACCTGATCACGGTCGGCGACGACTTCCGCGCGCACACCGTGGCCGTCGAACCGGTACTCACTGATGGCGTGTTCGAGGTGGGTCAGATGGGATCGGGCACGCGCCGCAACGCCGGCGAGCATCCCGACGTCACCGTCATCTGGCCGCCCGCCGCCCCCGGCGGCTACACATTGATCGTCGACGGCCGCGCCGAAGTAACCGACGGCGGACTCACCGTCACGCCCACCAAGGCGATTCTGCACCGCAGAGCCACGTCCGACTCCGTGGCGACGAGTCCCGACGGCCTGCACGACTGCCTGCCCTTGAAGCAATAGCAAGCTCGCCGAGCGTGGGCTTGTGTCACGCTTTTCGTGAAAAGGCGTGCGGGTAACCCACGTTCGGCGCGAAGTCGACACGAAAAAGCCCCGGCTCGACAAGCGAGCCGGGGCTTTTCGTTGAGCCAGACTTAGAAGTCCATGCCGCCCATGCCACCGGTCGGGTCGCCCGCAGGTGCGGCCGCCTTCTCCGGCTTGTCGGCGACGACTGCCTCGGTGGTCAGGAACAGCGCCGCGATGGACGCCGCGTTCTGCAGCGCCGAACGCGTCACCTTGACCGGGTCGGCCACGCCAGCCTTGAGCAGGTCCTCGTACTCGCCGGTGGCGGCATTCAAGCCGGTGCCGGCGGGCGAGTTGGTGACCTTCTCGGCGACAACGCCGGGCTCGAGCCCACCGTTGAAGGCGATCTGCTTCAGCGGAGCCGACAGCGCCACGCGGACTATGTTGGCACCAGTGGCCTCGTCGCCCGTGAGACCGAGGTCGTCGAGCGCCGGAGCCGACTGCAGCAGCGCCACGCCACCACCGGCGACGATGCCCTCCTCGACGGCAGCCTTCGCGTTGCGAACGGCGTCCTCGATGCGGTGCTTGCGCTCCTTGAGCTCCACCTCGGTGGCAGCGCCGGCCTTGATCACCGCAACACCGCCGGCCAGCTTGGCCAGGCGCTCCTGCAGCTTCTCGCGGTCGTAGTCGGAGTCGCTGTTCTCGATCTCGGCACGGATCTGGGCCACGCGGCCCGCGATCGCGTCGGAATCGCCGGCACCCTCGATGACCGTGGTCTCGTCCTTGGTCACGACGACCTTGCGGGCCTGACCAAGCAGCGCGACGTCAGCGGTCTCCAGCGAGAGGCCGACCTCTTCGCTGATGACCTGGCCACCGGTCAGGATCGCGATGTCCTGCAGCATGGCCTTGCGGCGGTCACCGAAGCCCGGGGCCTTGACGGCGACGGACTTGAAGGTGCCACGGATCTTGTTGACCACCAGGGTGGAAAGGGCCTCGCCCTCGACATCCTCGGCGATGATCAGCAGCGGCTTGCCGGACTGGATGACCTTCTCCAACAGCGGAAGCAGGTCCTTGACCGTCGACACCTTGGACGACACGAGCAGGATGTACGGATCCTCGAGGACCGCTTCCTGACGCTCGGCGTCGGTGACGAAGTAGCCCGAGATGTAGCCCTTGTCGAAGCGCATGCCCTCGGTGAGCTCCAGCTGCAGGCCGAAGGTGTTGGACTCCTCGACGGTGATGACACCCTCGTTGCCGACCTTGTCCATGGCCTCGGCGATCAGCTCACCGATCTGGACGTCACCGGCGGAGATGGCGGCGGTGGCAGCGATCTGCTCCTTGGTCTCGACCTCTTTGGCCGACTTGAGCAGCGTCTCGGTGATCTTCTCGACGGCCTTCTCGATGCCGCGCTTCAGGCCGAGCGGGTTGGCGCCGGCGGCGACGTTGCGCAGACCCTCGCGAACGAGTGCCTGAGCCAGGACGGTGGCGGTGGTGGTGCCGTCGCCCGCGACGTCGTCGGTCTTCTTGGCGACCTCTTTGACCAGCTCAGCGCCGATCTTCTCGTAGGGGTCCTCCAGCTCGATCTCCTTGGCGATGGACACACCATCGTTGGTGATCGTGGGGGCGCCCCACTTCTTCTCGAGTACGACGTTGCGGCCCTTGGGTCCCAACGTCACCTTTACGGCGTCGGCGAGGCTGTTCAGGCCCCGCTCGAGGCCACGACGGGCCTCTTCGTCATACGCAATTGTCTTGGCCATTGCGAAGTGATTCCTCCGGATTGGGGATGCACGTCTTGCGGTCGGGCGCAGTGCCCGCGACGGACGGCTGGGGATGTGCTCCGCGTGTGCGGCCCCTGCCTCACCGTCCCGACCTAGCACTCACCGGTCGCGAGTGCCAACTGCATTTTTAGCACTCAACCATGGCGAGTGCAAGATCGTTCACCGCGGGCGAAGGCCGTCCAGCACGACGTCGGTGAGCCGCTTCGCCGCCTCGTCGTCGTAGGTCTGCATGGCTTGCAGCCCGACCATGACCGCTTTGACGTCCGGTGCCGAAACATCACGGCGCACCACACCCGCCTCCTGGGCGGCAAGCAGCAGGTCACCGAGCATGGCGTAAAACTCGCCCTCCGCCTCGGGCATCGCCTTCTCGACGTCGATACCGACCCCCGCCAGCGCCTCGCTGAGGCCCCGATCGGTCGCCCCCCACTTCAACACCATCGACCGCAGGAATTCGAACAGCGCAGTCGCTGGGTCTCCGGCCGTCAGCAGACTGCGGCCTTCGCCGATGATGCCCCGAATCCTGTCCTCCACGACGGCCCGGAACAGGTCCTCCTTGGTCGGGAAGTGGCGGTAGACGGTGCCCGCCCCGACGCCCGCCCGCCGGGCGATCTCGTCGATGGGCACCGAAAGCCCCTCGCTCGCGAAGGTCTCGTAGGCGACCTCGAGCACCCGGGCGCGGTTGCGGGCCGCGTCCGCGCGCAACGGTCGGGCGGTCTCGGTCACCTTTGTCCCCTCGGGAATGGATTAAGCGGGGCGCTCGTTCCGTATACTTGTCATCAACCGGGGCGTACGCTCCGCTTAATACTCTACCGAGGAGACCCGATGTCCAATTGGAATACCGCCGATATCCCTGACCAGACTGGCCGCACGGCGGTGATCACGGGCGCCAACACCGGCCTGGGATACGAGACCGCCGCGGCGCTCGCCGCCAAGGGCGCGCACGTCGTGCTGGCCGTACGCAATCTCGACAAAGGGCAGGAAGCCGTCCGCCGCATCGAACAAGCCACCCCCGCCGCCCGCGTGGACCTGCAACAACTCGACCTGACGTCGCTGGAATCCATTCGTGCTGCCGCCGAACAACTCAAGTCCACCCACGACATGCTCGACTTGCTGATCAACAACGCCGGAGTGATGTTCACGCCGAAGTCGACGACCAAGGACGGCTTCGAATTGCAGTTCGGCACCAACCATCTGGGCCACTTCGCCTTCACCGGACTGCTCCTCGACCGGGTGCTCGAGACGCCCGGGTCGCGCATCGTCACGGTCAGCAGCGTGGGCCATCGCTTCGCCCGTAACGGCATCCGTTTCGATGACCTCCAGTGGGAGCAAAGCTACAACCGCTACCTCGCCTACGGGCAGTCGAAGCTGGCCAACCTGATGTTCACCTACGAACTGCAGCGGCGACTGGCCGGCACGGACACCATCGCCGCCGCCGCCCATCCCGGTGGATCGCGGACCGAGCTGACCCGCAATCTGCCACCACTGCTCGGCGCAGCGTCCGGCCTGCTGGAACCGCTATTCCAGGACGCCGCCATGGGCGCTCTTCCGACGCTGCGGGCAGCCACTGATCCCGGCGTGCTCGGCGGGCAGTATTTCGGCCCCGACGGCTTCGCCGAGCAGCGCGGCTACCCCGTGGTGGTGGCCTCCAGCAGGGCATCGCACGACGTCGACGCGCAGCGCAGGCTTTGGGCGGTCTCCGAGGAACTCACGTCGGTGGAGTCCCCAGTCACGCCCCCACTGCCACGATGAGGTGATTCGGCGGAGGGGGCGCGGATACTGGCATTTTTGCCGAAAGATGGCCGCTCCGAGAGAGTTTCACCGCTAGCATCACAAGCGATGTCACTCTGGGATCCGCGAAACGTGCCCCCGTATCCGCCGGCCCGCTACACCAAAGACGAACCGGAGGTCAGTGCCCGCCTGAGGCCCGGCACTGACCCGCCGGACTACGAATTCGGCCTCGTGAAGTACCACTATCTGGCCAACCAAGAATCCACCGACGGCGATTACGGCCTGTACCGCGTCGACATCGCCCCCAACGGCGGCGGGCCGGGCCCGCACTTCCACCGCACCATGTCGGAGGCCTTCTTCGTCCTGTCGGGGACCGTGAGGCTCTACGATGGCACCGACTGGATCGACGGCCATCCGAACGACTTTCTCTACGTGCCACCGGGCGGCATCCACGGCTTCCGCAACGAGGCCGACGCGTCCGTCTCGCTGCTGATGCTGTTTGCTCCCGGCGCACCCAGAGAGGCCTACTTCGAGGGCTTCGCGCACCTGGCCGACCTGTCCGACGAGGAGCGCGCCGAGTGGTTCATCAAGAACGACAACCACTCCGTCGAATGACACGCGGTAGCCGACACGCCGAAACGTGCGTAGGCGTAATCCGTTGCGCTAGGCTCATTCCGATCGCGTTCCGATCAGAACAAGGAGCTTTGGGTGCGGGCTTATGCAGCGCCCGACACCCAGGCTTTGCGGGGCTGGCAGCGTCGGGCATTGGTGCGGTATCTCACCGCTGCGCCGCGTGATTTCCTGGCGGTCGCCACACCGGGGGCGGGCAAGACGGCGTTTGCCCTGCGGATCGCCGGAGAACTTCTTTCCGAGCGCGTCGTCGACCAGATCACCGTCGTCGTGCCGACCGAGCACCTCAAGATTCAGTGGGCGATGGCCGCCGCCGGTGTCGGCATCGCGCTCGACCCGAAGTTCTCCAACTCCTCAGCACAGACGTCGTCGGAGTACCACGGTGTCGTCGTCACCTACGCCCAGGTCGCCAAGCATCCGTCGCGCCATCGCGTACGAACCGAGAATCGCCGCACACTCGTCATATTCGACGAGATCCACCACGGCGGCGACGCGAAGAGTTGGGGTGAGGCGATCCGCGAGGCGTTCGGCGACGCCACGCGACGGCTGTCGCTGACCGGCACGCCGTTCCGCAGCGACGACAGCCCGATCCCCTTCATCAACTACGAGCGCGGCGCCGACGGCCTGTTGCGCTCGCAGGCCGACCACACCTACGGCTACAGCGACGCGTTGGCTGACGGAGTCGTCCGCCCCGTGGTTTTCATGGCCTACTCGAGTGAGTCGCGATGGCGCGACAGCGCCGGCGAAGAGCACTCGGCGCGCCTCGGCGAGCCGCTCAACGCGGAGCAGACGGCGCGGGCCTGGCGCACCGCACTCAACCCCGCCGGTGAGTGGATGCCCGCCGTGATCGCGGCCGCCGACAAACGCCTACAGCAGAAGCGTCAGCACGTGCCCGACGCCGGCGGCATGATCATCGCCTCCGACCAAACGGCGGCGCGGGCGTACGCCGAACTCCTGACCCGGATCACCGGTGAGGTACCCACGGTCGTGCTGTCGGACGACAAGGGTTCTTCCGACCGCATCTCCGCCTTCGCAAAGGGCACCAGCCGCTGGTTGGTCGCGGTGCGGATGGTGTCCGAGGGCGTGGACGTACCACGGCTGGCGGTCGGGGTCTATGCGACGAGCGCGTCGACGCCGCTGTTCTTCGCGCAGGTGATCGGTCGGTTCGTCCGGTCACGTCGGCCCGGCGAGACAGCCAGCGTCTTCCTTCCCTCGGTGCCCAACCTGTTGCTCCTCGCCAGCGAGATGGAGGCGCAGCGCAATCACGTGCTCGGCAAGCCGGACCGCGAGTCGGATGGCCTCGACGACGATCTGCTCGCAGACGCCGAGAAGCAGAAAGACGAGTCCACCGAACTGGACAACGGCTTCGAGATGCTGGGCGCCGACGCGGAGCTCGATCAGGTGATCTTCGATGGGTCCTCATTCGGCACGGCGACGCCGGCCGGCAGTGAGGAGGAGGCCGACTATCTCGGCATCCCCGGCCTGCTCGACGCCGAACAGATGCGCGATCTGTTGCGGCGCCGGCAGGAGGAGCAGCTCGACCGCCGGAGCCGCGCAGCCGGCGACATTGATTCGAGCACGGCTTCTCCTCTGAATTTCCGCCCCTCGAAGCACGGACAGTTGCGCGAGCTTCGCCGCGAACTCAACGCACTGGTATCGATCGCGCACCACCGCACCGGGAAGCCGCACGGGTGGATCCACAACGAGTTGCGCAGAATCTGTGGCGGCCCGCCGATGGCGGCGGCGACGACCGGCCATCTGCTCGCCCGTATCGAGGCGGTCCGCACCCTCTGATTACCGGGGCGACAGCTCGAAGCGGAAATCGCTTTCGCCGATGCGTACATGGCACCCGTCACTGAGCGGGGCGCTGCCGCGAATTCGCTTGTGGTCCAGCTCGACGCCGTTGGCCGAGCGCGCATCGATGAGCACGAAACTGGTACCCGTGTCGATGATCACGGCGTGGTGGCGACTGACCCTCGGATCGTTGAGGGCGATGTCGTTGTCCGATCGTCGCCCGATCCTGGTGGCCACACCCTTCACCGGATAGCACTCACCGGTAGCCGCCCGCAGTTGGGCACGCTCCTTGCCGGTGTTGATGGCGGTGCGGTTGGCCAGGCTGATGAACGTACCCGCGAGTGTGGTGTCGGGCGGGGGTTTGGCGTCCATCGGCTCCTGCCGCAGGATCCGCTCATGCAGGTCGCGCAGCGCCCGGCTCGGGTCGATTCCGAGCTCGTCGGCCAGCACGGTCTTCAGGCGCTGATACGCGTCGAGGGCATCCGACTGTCGCGCCGAGACGTAGTACGCGATCATCAGCTGCTCCCAGGCCGGCTCGCGGAAGGGATGTTCGGCGACCAGCCGCTCCAGCTCCCCCGTGATCAGCTTCGCGCGCCCGCAAGCGATCTCGGATTCGGCGAGGGCGATGTGGGTGGCGATCTTCTCGTCGGTCATGGCCGTGGCGAAAACCGAGACGAAGTCGAAAGCCCGCAGGTCTTCGAGCACGTCACCGCGCCACTGGGCCAACGCGTTCGAATAGTGACTGCTCGCCTTGTCGAACCGGCCGGCCGTCGCGGCCTGGACGCCCGCGTTCCGCTCGCGGATGAACCTCCCCAGGTCGACGCTCAACTCGTCGATGTTGAGCCGGTATCCCGGCGAGACCTTCTCGAGCATGCTCCGCCCGTCCACACCGACCGATCCGAGGAGCCGACGCAGATTGGACACGTAGGCGTGCAGGCTCGCGCGCGCTTCGGCTGGGGCATCCTCACCCCAGACGGCGTTGATCAGGGAATCCGCTGCCACCGGCCGATTACGGTTCATCACCAGCGACGCCAGCACCGCTCGCTGTTTCGGCGTGCCGATCGGCACCACGGTGTCGTCGACCGTCATTTGCAACGGTCCGAGAAGACCAAACACTGGGCCTCTCTGCGGCATCGGCTGTCCTACCCATCAGCGTGAAGTGACGTCAGCTAACGATACGGCGCTCGGCCAGCCGGGCCAGGTTCTTCAGCGAGTTGTCCAAGTGGTCGACCTCGAACGGCGGGAACTCGATGTCGCGCATTTGCGGCGGCACCCCCGACCAGTCGTAGGTCAACGTCACCCGCGTCCGGCCAGGCCCGTCCGCTTCGAGATCGTAGCGCCAGATCCACCCGCCAAATGCGAGCTCGTTGCCACCCATCAGGTATCCGCGCTGGTCCGGGCCCTGCCCGGGCTGCCAGGCGAGGGCCCGCGGGGGGTCGATCACCTCGACCCGGTTGGCCATCTCGTAATCCTTTTCGGGGTGGTTGTCGTGATACATCGCCATCCGGAAAATCTGGCCCACGTCGGTCAGACGCTGGGGATCGAGTGCGTCGCGCACCCATCCGGTGCCGTCGATCGCCGGGTGTGTCGACGGGTCGGCCAGCACGTCGAAGACCACTTCGGCGGGCGCGTTGACGGTCGTGACGGCGTTCACGTGTTGATCGGTCATATGCGTACCGACCGCCACGGCCGCCAAAACTCACCGTCAGAACAGACCGCAGCCCGCGACACCGCAGAGAAAGGACGTGACCCACAGGAACGGCCAGGCGATGACCATCACCACCAGCGCTGCGATGTCGGAGAAAATCGGGAACGCACCCGTGAGCGCTTGCTGCAGCTGACCCATCAGCTCGATGTGAAAAATCGTGTAGCCGACGCCGATCACGATGTACATCAACGCGATCCACAACGCGAGCTCCAGGAATGTGTTGATGCCGCGATCGAACAGCATCCGTTCGACGCGCACCCAGATCCCCGGCTCCGGCAACGCTACAGCCCCAGCAACTGCGGTAGGTCCGCGACCGAGTCGATGACGTGGTTGGGTTGCATCGCGAACTCATCGGCCGCCCACCGGTCGAGCGTGTCCTGACGAAACTTGCCGGTGCGCACCAACACTCCGGACATGCCGACGACCTGTGCGGGCAGCACGTCGTTGTTGAGGTCGTCGCCGATCATGTACATCTCGTCGGGGTCGACGCCGAGTCGGCTTGCGGCGGCAAGGAATCCCTCTGGCGCAGGCTTTCCGACCGCAGTCGCTTTCCGGCCGGAGGTCTGCTCCATACCGATCAGGTACATGCCGGTATCCACGCGCAAACCATCGGTCGTCGTCCACACCGTGCTGCGGTGCATCGCCACCACCGGAACCCCCTGAGCCATCCAGTCGTAGACCCACGACAGCGTCAGATGGCTGTACTCCGGTCCCGCCCCGCCGAGAATCACCACGTCGGGGCGCTCCGGTGCAGTGGGTCCGCTGAAGTCGCTCGAGTACTCGATATCGATACCGGGCATGTCCTCGGCAATCTGCCCGCTGTTGACGAGGAAACATCGCGCATCGGGGAAGTTGTGGCGGACGTACTCGGCGGTCAGCACAGCGGCAGTGATCACCTCGTCGGCGCGCACGGCCATCCCGGCGTCGTTGAGCAATTCGGCGATCTGCGCCCGCGTCCTGGTCGTGGTGTTGGTCAGGTACGAGCAGGCGACCTGATGGTCGGCGAGGGCCCGCAGCGTCTCCGCGGCACCGGCGATCGGCTTCCACGACGTCACCAGGACGCCGTCGATGTCGAACAACACACCACCGATTGCCATTGCCCGACAGTAAACGGCGATCGTCTCAGCGCAAGTCGGACCCACCCCTATTCGCCGGAGCGCGCCCACCTGGTGTCGGCGACCCACGGGGACGCTTCGCCGACGATCGTCCACGCCAGCCCGGCCGGTATGTCGATCACCTGATAGTGCTTGACGCCCGCCGCGGTCGCGGCGATCAGCGTGGCGACACCGGCCCGGCGCTGCATGAAGGTTTGGCGCACCGTCCATCCGATGATGCCGGGCGCCGCGATGCAGTCACGCCTGCGCTGCAGGCTCCCCGTGCGCGCGACCAACCAGCCGTCGCTCACCAGATGCCCGAGCGACCGCGACCGGTCCAGGGCGAGCAGCGCACAGCACACGGTGAGCACCGCCCATGCCACCCATACCCAGACCGGCACCAGCACGACCACCAGGACGACAGCGACGATCGCAGGACACGCCAGCGCACGGGTCCAGCGTCTGCGGGTCGCGGCGGGCCCGTGGCGGCGCAGCGTGCCGGTGACCGCGTCGGGTCGCGCGATCAAATCGCCCAGGACCGTCTGCGCGGTCGACCTCGGACACGGCGGCAACAGCATCGACGCTTCGCCCGCGCCGCCGACACCCGTCATCACCGCATCGAGACGGGCACCGCCAAACAGCCTGACCAGCAGCGGTTCCCGCAGCGTTCCGCCCCGTAGCCTGCGCATGTCGAACGTGTGCTCCCGCACCCGCAGCAGCCCGTGCTTGAGGTGCAGGACGTCGGCGTCGCGGCGCAGGTCGAGGTTCGCGTAGCTCAGCAGGGACTGCGCGACCGACAGCACGACGGACGCGACGAGCACCACGACCGCGCCTGCGGCGATGGCGGCTGCTACGCCGAAGCGATCAGCGATGGCCGCGCCCGACTGCTCGATCCGCGAATCCCGCAGCGCCGCAGCTGCTCCCACCTGATATGCGATTCCGACGGCGGCCGCGATCATCGCCAGGCCGGTGAAGCTCAGCGGGCTGTACCGCAGCCACGACGGGTGCCAACGCGCGAGCACGCTACCCGGCGTGGCGCCCTGATGCTCATCGACTGCCAACGATCCGGCCAGCAGCATGGCGCGCAGCCTCGGCGCTTCCGCGGCAGCGACCGCGTCGAGCGCGAAAACACTGTCTCCCATTGCTTCCTGCCCGGTGCTGACCCGTACCACGGTCAGGTCGAGCAGCCGGTGCAGCAACCTCGCGTCGGTGGACACCGAACGAATCCTGTTGCGCGGCATCGAAAGAACTTTGCGCTGCACAATCCCCTTGCGCAGCTGCACCTCGCCGGGGCCGATGCGGTAGCTCGTGGTGAACCAACGTGCGAGCCCGATACCCACCGTGACCACCAGAACGGCGACCGCATACATCGGATTGCCGGTGGCAGAGCCCAGCACGACCGTCCCGATGATCACCGGGATCTGGCGCAGCACTTCGTGAACGGGGTGCACCAGCAGCATGCGGGCGCTCAGCCGACTCCACTCGGCGCCGGTCGGGGAATTCACGTCGCGTCCTCGGCCCCGATCGCCGCGATGTCGGTGAGTTGGGCGACGACGCGGTCCGCGACATCGACATCCAGGGCCACGATGCGCACCGCACCGGCCGACGACGCCGTCGTCACGGTCACGTTCGCGAGCCCGAACAGCCGGTCCAGGGGTCCGCGTTCGGTGTCGACGGTCTGCACCCGCGATACCGGCGCGATGCGGCGCTCCTGCACAAGCCACCCCGAGCGCGTGTACACCGCCTCGGGAGTGACGTCCCAGCGATGAACTCGGAAGCGCCACATGGGAACCACGACAACGAACAGGAGGACACAAATCGCCGTGACCGCCGCGGCGACTGCATGCACCCACCACGTGCGGTGGTCGACGACGAACCACACCAGCTGGGCGAGTGCCAACAAGGCCCACGGAATCAGCGCGCCGAGCGCCCACACCAGCGGCGCCTTGCGACTCGGCGGATTCGCGGGATCCCTCATGGTCAGCACGTTCACGAGGTCACGATTTCTCGAGACTCAGACACTGGCTCACCCCGAACAGCCGCAACGTCCGCAGCGTCCGCGCCGGGATCAACTCCTCGACATCGGCGGTCGCCACGACGGCCGGCCGTACTACCGGGATGCGCTCTCCGCCGGACACGACGGTGGCGGAACCGGCGGCCAGCACATTGCGCAGCCAGTCGGTGCGCGCGCCGTAAGGCAGCGCGATGAGAAGCCGGGTTGTGGTCTCGATGATGTCGACCGGTGTCTCATGGGTCTTGGCCGAACGACGTCCGATGTGCTCGATGACCGACGTCTGCGTTCCCGCGCTGCCCGCCGTGCGCATCACCCGCGGATTCGTCAACCAGCGGTTCATTCGTCGCACCGTGTTCACCACCGGGGTGACCTGCCAACGCATGCCTGCCACCAGCAGCCCCAACAACACCAGGACCGCACCGAACAGCGTGCCGATGATCACCGCAACCACTCGCATAGAACGAAAGTAACCGGCGGCGCAAGGCAGCAGGGCTTCAGTATGTTGATCGCATGGGTGCCAAATGGACCGCGGCCGACATACCCGATCAATCCGGTCGCGTCGCGATCGTCACCGGCGCGAACAGCGGCCTCGGATACGACACGGCGGCTCTCCTCGCCGGCAAGGGTGCGCAGGTCGTCATGGCGGTGCGCAACCTCGACAAGGGCAACGAGGCCCTCGGGCGCATCCAGCGGACACATCCCAATGCCCAGGTCGCCCTGCAGGAACTCGACCTGTCGTCGCTGGACAACACCCGCAAGGCCGCCGAGGTCATGCGGTCGGCCTATCCGCGCATCGACCTGCTGATCAACAACGCGGGGGTGATGTACGTGCCGACCCGCGAAGCCACCAGCGACGGCTTCGAAATGCAATTCGGCACCAACCACCTCGGCCACTTCGCGCTCACCGGTCTGCTGCTCGACAACCTGATCGGAGTCGACGGCTCCCGCGTGGTGACGGTCAGTAGCGTCGGTCACCGGATCATGGCCAAGATCCGTTTCGACGACCTGAACTGGGAGCACAGTTACAACCGCGTCAAGGCCTACGGCCAGTCCAAACTCGCCAACCTGATGTTCACCTACGAGCTGCAGCGTCGTCTCGCGGCGAAGGGCGCCCCGACCGTGGCCCTCGCCGCGCACCCTGGTTTCTCCGACACCGAACTCATGCGGCACCTGCCGGGCTTCATCCCGGATTCGCTGTGGAAGGTCGTGGCCCAACCCGCCGAGATGGGGGCGTTGCCGACCCTTCGCGCGGCCACCGATCCGGGTGCACAGGGCGGCCAGTATTACGGTCCCGACGGCATCGGCGAGGCCAAGGGAAATCCCAAAGTGGTTGCCTCGAGCGCACAGTCACACGACGAGGCCATTCAGCGTCGGTTGTGGACGGTCTCCGAGGAACTGACCGGCGTGACCTTCGGAGTCTGATGCGGTCCGTCGAGGAACATCAGCGTGTCGTCGCTGGCCTGATCCGCCGCCGGACGCCGATCGCCGTCGCGCTCGCCGACTCGCTGGGGCTGGTCCTGGCCGACGATGTGGTGGCGCCGCTGTCGCTGCCCGGTTTCGACAACTCCGCAATGGACGGCTATGCCGTTGTGGCCGAGGACGTCTCGACCGCCACGGCGGCGCAGCCCGTGCTGCTGCCCGTCGCCGAGGACATCCCGGCCGGCCGCACCGACCCGCTCACACTCACATCGGGGACCGCACACCGGATCATGACCGGCGCACCGCTGCCGCAGGGCGCTACCGCTGTGGTGCCTGTTGAGGCCACCAACGCCGCGACCGACACCGTGGAGATCCGTGCGAGTGCCAAACTCGGCCAACACATTCGACGCGCGGGCGAGGACGTCACCTCGGGCACCACCGTGCTGCGGGCAGGGCAGGTCGTCACCCCCGCGGCGGTGGGGTTGGCCGCCGCGCTCGGATTGGGTGAGCTGACGGTCATTCCTCGGCAACGGGTGCTGGTGATGTCGACCGGATCGGAACTCGTACCGCCCGGCACGCCGCTGCAGCCGGGTCAGATCTACGAATCCAACGCGGTGATGCTGGCCGCGGCGCTGCGCGAGGCCGGGGCCGAGGTGGTGGCGTCACCGACGACCGGAGACGACGTCGCCGCGTTTCGTGACGCGCTGATCCGTCACAGGAGCGACGCCGACCTCATCATCACGACCGGCGGGGTGAGCGCCGGCGCATATGAGGTCGTCAAGGACGCGCTCGGAGCCGGAGGGCAGGCGACATCGGGCCTGGCCGGCGAGGTGGAGTTCGTCAAGGTCGCGATGCAGCCCGGCATGCCACAGGGCTCGGGCGTCGTGGACGGCACGCCGATCATCACGCTGCCGGGCAACCCGGTCAGCGCGCTGGTGTCTTTCGAGGTGTTCCTGCGTGCTCCGGTGCGAAGTGCGATGGGGCTGCCGCATCCCGATCGGCCGCGGCGTTCCGCCGTCCTGATCGAGGACCTCACGTCACCGCGGGGGAAGCGCCAATTCCGGCGCGGCGTGTTCGATTCGGTTGCGGGCACGGTCACCAGTTACGGACCGCCCGCATCGCACCACCTGCGCTGGCTCGCGTCGGCGAACTGTCTGTTGGAGATCGATGAGGACGTTGCCGAACTGGCCGGCGGATCCGATGTTCAGATCTGGGACTTGACCTAAGCCCTATTGGCGACGCGCTCCGCCCGTAGAATCGGCCCACGATGGCCAGACGCCCCGACATTCAATCCGGCCCCGCGCGGTTTGCCGCGCTGGTGCGCTCCTCCGTACCTCCGATGCACCCGGCGGGCCTACCGTTCGTCGGCGCGAGCCTCGCGGTCGCCGCGCTGGGGTACCGCAGCCGCTGGCTGCGGCGCGCCGGGCTCGCGTCCGCCGCGGCCAATGCCGCATTCTTCCGGCACCCGCCGCGGGTGCCACCAACCCGTCCCGGCCTTGTCGTGGCGCCCGCAGACGGACTGGTCTGCCTGATCCAGGAGGCGGTGCCGCCCGCCGAACTCGGCCTGCCCTCAACGCCATTGCCGCGGGTCAGCATCTTCTTGTCGATCTTGGACGCCCACGTGCAGCGCGCCCCGATCGGCGGTGAGGTGATCGCGGTCTCGCACCGGCCAGGGAAGTTTCATTCGGCCGAACTGGAGGCCGCCAGCGAACTCAACGAACGAAACAGCGTCGTCATCCGCAGCCCGGAAGGCGCGCAGGTGATCGCCGTGCAGATCGCCGGCCTGGTGGCCCGCCGCATCGTGTGTGACACGAAGGTGGGCGACAAACTCGCGATGGGCGACACCTATGGCCTGATCAGGTTCGGATCTCGGCTCGACACCTACCTGCCCGCCGGCTCCAACGTCCTGGTCTCCCTCGGCCAGCGCGCCCTCGGCGGAGAGACGATATTGGCCGAGTTGCCAGAGGCTCCCGCGTCTGATGTCGCGGCCGGAGACGCTTCGTGATCAAACCCCGCGTCAAGACGCCGGTCATCAGTCTGCGCATCCTGCCCAGCGCCATGACCGTGACAGCCATCTGTCTGGGCTTGAGTTCGGTGAAATTCGCACTCGACGGCAGACCGACAGAGTCGATGGCGTTTTTGGCCGTCGCGGCGATACTCGACGCACTCGACGGCCGGATGGCCCGGATCCTGAAGGCCACGTCCCGAATGGGCGAGGAGATCGACTCGCTCGCCGATGCGGTGAATTTCGGTGTCGCACCGGCATTCATCGTCTACGCGACGCTGCTGTCGTCGTCCCGGGTCGGCTGGATCGTGGTGTTGCTGTACGCGGTGTGCATCGTGTTGCGGCTGGCCCGTTTCAACGCGATGCTCGACGTCGCCAAGCCCGCCTACGAGAGCAAGTACTTCGTCGGCATGCCCGCCCCCGCCGGAGCGATCGGCGCGATCGGCCCGCTGGCTGCCAAGATGCAGTTCGGCGACGGCTGGTGGACCTCTGAAATCGCCGTCGTCATCTGGATGATCGGCGTCTCGCTCTTGACGGTCAGCACCCTGCCGATGCGCAAGATCCACACCTTCTCAGTGTCACCGAACATGGTGGCTCCGCTTCTGGTGGCGGTCGCGATCCTGGTCGCCGCGTCGATCCTCTACGGCTACCTCGTGATCCTGGCGATCATCCTCGGGTACGTCATCCACATTCCGTTCGCGATCCGAACCCGGCGCTTCCTGGCGGCCCATCCCGAAGTCTGGGACGACAAACCTCGACAACAGCGGGCGGCTCGGCGGGCGATTCGTCGCGCGCAGCCGCACCGGCGATCGGTGATGCGACTCGGATTGCGCAGGCCGGGCTCCTGACGTGACCGGTTTCGATTCGGGGAAGTCGGCAAGCGACCGTCCCGCCCTCAAGCAGCAGCTGACGCTGACCGCGCGCCTGAACACCTCAGCGTTGGACACTCGGCGTGGAGTCGTCCGCCTTCATCCGGAAGTCATTGCGGCGCTCGGCATTCGGGAATGGGACGCGGTGTCGCTGACGGGTTCCCGTACCACCGCAGCGGTGGCCGCAGTGGCACCGCCGGGCACGCCCACCGGCACCGCGCTGCTCGATGACGTCACACTGTCCAACGCAGGCGTACGTGAGGACACCACGGTGCTCGTCGCGCCTGTGACGGTGCACGGCGCACGATCGGTGACACTGTCCGGTTCGAACCTCGCGACCCGGTCGATCTCACCGGCGACGCTGCGTCAGGCACTGCTGGGCAAGGTGATGACGGTGGGCGACACGGTGTCGCTGCTCCCCCGAGAACTCGGTCCCGACATCCCGACGTCGGCAGCGACGTCGGCGCTGGCGTCGTCGGTCGGCATCACGTGGACGTCGGAACTGCTGACGGTGACTGGTGTCGATCCCGTGGGACCGGTGAGCATCCAGCCCAATTCGCTCGTCAGCTGGGGCGACGGGGTGACTCCGTCCATACCCGCATCGTCGGGGCAACCGACCGTCACCGCCGCCAAGGAGTCGACGGCGAGCACCGTCAGTTTCGACGACCTCAAGGGCGCACACGCCCAGGCGTCGCGGCTGATCGAGTGGCTCAAGCTCGCCCTCGACCAACCGCAGCTACTCGAAACACTCGGCGCGACAGCCAATCTCGGCGTGCTTGTCTCCGGTCCGGCGGGCGTCGGAAAGGCGACCATGGTGCGGACGGTCTGCACCGACCGGCGCCTGGTCGAGCTGGACGGACCCGAGGTCGGGGCACTACGCGCCGAGGACCGGCTCACCCGTGTTGCGGCTGCGGTATCCACCGTCCGCGACGGCGGCGGCGTGCTGCTCATCACGGACATCGACGCGCTGCTCCCCTCACCCGCCGAACCCGTTGCGACACTGATCCTCACCGAGTTGCGCAATGCCGTCGCCACCCGTGGCGTGGCATTCGTGGCCACGTCCGCGCTGCCCGACAACGTCGATCCGCGCCTGCGCGCACCCGACCTCTGCGACCGCGAGCTCGGCTTGAGCCTGCCCGACGGCGCCATCCGCAAGCAGCTGCTGGAGGTGCTGCTGCGGGACGTGCCCGCCGGTGATCTCGCCCTGACCGAAATTGCCGAACGTACACCGGGTTTCGTCGTCGCCGACCTGTGCGCGCTGGTGCGCGAGGCCGCACTCCGGGCGGCGGCCAGGGCCAGCACCGACGGCGAGCCGCCCGCGTTGACACAGGACGACCTGACCGGCGCGCTCAGCGTGATCCGGCCCCTGTCGCGGTCGGCGACCCATGAGGTCTCGGTCGGATCGGTGACGCTCGAGGACGTCGGCGACATGGCCGAGACCAAACAGGCGCTCACCGAAGCCGTGCTGTGGCCACTGCAGCATCCGGAGACGTTCGAGCGCCTCGGCGTCGAGCCTCCGCGCGGCGTCCTGCTCTACGGCCCGCCCGGCTGCGGCAAGACGTTCGTGGTGCGGGCGCTGGCCAGCTCTGGTCGCCTGAGCGTGCATGCCGTCAAGGGTGCCGAGCTGATGGACAAGTGGGTGGGCTCCTCGGAGAAGGCGGTCCGCGACCTGTTCCGGCGCGCGCGCGACTCGGCGCCGTCGCTGGTCTTCCTCGATGAACTCGACGCGCTGGCGCCGCGGCGCGGCCAGAGCTTCGACTCCGGTGTCACCGATCGGGTCGTGGCGTCGCTGCTCACCGAACTCGACGGCATCGAACCACTACGCAACGTGGTGGTGCTCGGCGCGACGAACCGGCCCGACCTGATTGATCCGGCGTTGTTACGGCCCGGCCGGCTCGAAAAGCTTGTCTTCGTCGAACCGCCCGACGCCGAAGCCCGCCGCGAGATCTTGCGCACGGCAGGCAAATCCGTGCCACTCGCCGACGATGTCGACCTCGATGCGCTGGCGGCCGGGCTCGAGGGCTACAGTGCCGCCGACTGTGTGGCGTTGCTGCGGGAGTCCGCGCTGACGGCGATGCGGCGCTCCATCGACGCCGCCGCGGTCACCGCCGACGACGTGGCCAAGGCCCGCGAAACCGTGCGGCCGTCGCTCGACCCCGTCCAGGTCGAGTCGCTACGGGCGTTCTCTGCCGCCCGCTGACGACCTTCGTCGACTAGGGCCGAGCCTCGAGCACGAGGTTGAACGGAGTCTCGGTGGCCCGGCGGAAACGGGTGAACCCGCCACCGTCGACCACGACTTCGCGTAGCCGCGCTTCACCTGCCTGGGCGCCCAGCGCCGGACCTTTCCGGGCCAGCGAAACCGGGACACAGATCTGGGTGGACGCGCCGTACATCACGCGACCCACCGGATTCAGATTGTCGGCCACCCGGTCATTCGCGAACGGCTCGACGAGCATCACGGTGCCGTCGTCGTTGATCGCCTCGCGCGCATGGCGCGACACATTGACCGGATCGGCCATGTCGTGGAGGCAGTCGAAGAACGCGATGAGGTCGAAGCTCTTGTCCTGGTAGCCGACGGCATCGGCGACTTCGAAACGCGCGTTCGTAACCCCTGCGGCAGCGGCCTTCTCGGTGGCGACCGTGATCGACTCGTCGTGATAGTCGTAGCCGACGAACTCCGATTCGGGGAAGGACATCGCCATCAGGATGGTGCTGGCACCGTGGCCGCATCCGACATCGGCGACCTTGGCCCCGCTCTCCAGTTTTTCGACGACGCCGTCGAGCGCCGGCAGCCACGAGCCGATCAGGTTCGCGTTGTAGCCAGCGCGAAAAAAGCGCTCCGTTCCCTCGAACAGGCAGGGGTGATGATCTCCCCACTCCATACCGCGGCCAGACCTGAAGTTCTCGAGCGTGTGCTCGAGGGCGTGGAAGGTCGCCTCGACGATGTTGTACGCGCCGGGCATGTCGACCGGTCCGTTCGGATCGGTCAGGCACAACGCCTGCTCTGGACTCATCGACCACTCGTCGGATGCGGGGTCGTACTCCACGTATCCGCCCGCGCCCTGATTCCCGAGCCATTCTCGGATATAGCGCTCGTCGGTTCCTGTGCGTTGCGCCAGCTGGGACGACGTCAGTGCGCCTTTCGCCAGCTCGCGATACAGCCCGAGTCGATCGCCGACGAGCATCAGCGTCGCACTCATCGCGGCCCCGAGGTCGCCCACCGCCTTACCGAGAAATTCGTTCAACTTCGCTTCGTCGACAGCCATGGCCGCCTCCTTTCACCGATCAGAAGTGAGGTGTCCATAGTGGGCGCGACGAGCGGCCCGCGTCGGATATTGACCGCTCCCATCCGGACGTCTGTGCCCAGGGAAATACATCTTGACAGTGACTAGTTCAAAGGGCATAGTCGGACTAGAACTAGACACTGTCAAGATGAGCTTCGGGAGGCCACGATGACCGCGCCATTGACGATTCGAGCCGGCGATCGCGAGCGTGAACAGACTTCCAACCTGCTGGGCCAAGCCCTTGCGCAGGGCTATTTGGTACTGGACGAGTACGAGACGCGCCTGCAGGCCACATTCGCCGCTCACACCACCGCGGAACTACACGAACTCGTCGCAGACCTGCCGCTGGACCGCATCCGGCGCAACGACCCGGCGCGCAGGCAGGCTCGCCAGAAGGCGGCCAGGCGCGGCGTGCAGATCCACCTCGCGGCCTACCTCGCGATGGTCGTCATCGTGCTGACGGTGTGGCTGGCCGTCGGTCTCACCGCGGGCGCCTGGTACTTCTGGCCGATCTGGCCGATCCTCGGTGCCGGCATCGGCGTCATCGGACACGCGGTGCCGATCCGGTTCGCGGTCCCCCCCGGTGGATGTGCGGCGCGTCAGGGCTCGATCAGTCCTGCGCGAATTGCATAGCGCGTCAACGCGACCCGGTCCTGCAGCCCGAGTTTGGCCAGCGTGTTGGTCCGGTGACGGTCGACGGTCTTGGCGCTGATACTCAACGTGGTCGCGATCTCGCGGGTCGACAAGCCCTCGGCGATCAGCTTGAGCACCTCCTCCTCGCGCGGCGTGAGGATGGTGTCGGGCAGCGCGTCGCCCTGCCGCGCCCGGTGCAGATAGTCCCGGATCAGCGCAGTCACTGCGCCCGCGTACAGAAACGGCTCACCGCGCAGCGTCGCGCGGCATGCCTCCAGCAGGTCGCGGTCCGCGACCGACTTCAGCACATATCCCGAGGCGCCGGCTTTCAGGGCCTCGAAGAAGTACTGCTCGTTGTCATACATCGACAGGATCAGGATCCGCACATGCGGATGCCTGCGATTCATCTCCCTCGCTGCCTGCAGACCCGTCATGCGCGGCATCGCGATATCGAGGATCGCCAGGTCGGCCGGTGTGCGGTCGAGCACGTCGAGGGCTTCGCTGCCGTCAGCCGCCTCTGCCACCACGGTGAGATCGGGCTCCGCATCGATGATCATCCGCAGCCCGCTGCGCACCAGGGCGTGGTCGTCGGCGAGCAGAATCCGCGCGGGAGAGGCGAGCATCAGCCGTCCCGCCCCGGCAGCGGAATCACCAGGCGCACCTCGGTGCCCTCGTCCTTGACAGAGGTGATCGTCAGCGCCGCGTTCACCAGCACCGCCCGCTCGCGCATCCCGTTGATCCCCGCACCCTCGTCGGCGACGCCACCCCGTCCGTCGTCAGCGATCCGCAGTGTCAGCTGATCCGCGGTGGTGTGCATGTCGAGCCACACCTTGTGGGCGACGGCATGCCGCGCGACATTGGTCAGGCTCTCCTGGGCGACCCGGTAGCAGACCAACTCCACATCGGCAGGCAGCCGATCAGCTTGGGAGGCAATGTGTTTGACCACCGTCAAGCCGGTGGCCTGAGCGAACTCACTGCACAGCGCGTTGAGCGCACTGGTGAGTCCGAGGTCTTCGAGCGCGTCCGGGCGTAATCGACGCACGATGCTGCGGAGCTCGTCGAGGCTGGCGCGCACCGCCTCCTGCGTCCCGGCGAGTTCGCTCTTGATCTCCGTCGGCGCGAGATCGACAGCGCGTTTGAGCATCAGCAAGGCGACCGTGAGGGTCTGCCCGATCTCGTCGTGCAGTTCGCGGGCAATGCGCTGACGCTCGTTCTCCTGGGCGGCCAGCGCGGTCGCGCCCGCCGTCGTCCGCTCAAATTTCAGCAACGGGGCCAGGCTCGACCGCAGCAGCAGCGCATTCGCCGTCAGCATCACCGCCAGCCCGACGACCAGGACCGGTATCTCGGTCAGCTTGATGCGCGATGACACCGACGCGGGAGACAGCGCCAAAATCAACGTCCCGGCGACGAAGATCAGTCCGTTGATCAGGAAGACACGCCGAAACAGCGCGGCCGCCGGAGTGCGCGCCCGACTCATAGCCCCAGGGTGACAAGTCATACCGAGGTTTGTCCATACAGGCCACATCTCGCCCGAATGGGGGTCAGACCCGATGGTGTGCCACTTCTCCCCCGCCCAGACTGACCCTCAACATGCACGGTCAGTCGACGAAATGACCGGAGGACGAGGACGATGACGCTTACCGCAGACACCGCCGGCACCCATTGGAACGAACTCATGCAAGCACATGAAATCGCCGTGACCCCACCGACGGTGCGGATGGATGACCCGGTGTCCAAGGCCGTACAGCTGATGGTGGTCAACCGGCTACCTGGCCTCGTCGTGGTCGACGAGTCCGACCGTCCGGTTGCCGTGCTGCCCGGGACCCAAGTCCTGCGACTGACGATCCCCGAGTCCTACCGCGACGATCCGGCGCTCGTGCGGACCGTCGACGAGATCCACGCCGACCTGTTCTGGCACGGTCCGGGCCGACTGACCGTGGGCGACTGCCTTCCCACCCCGGTCGCCAAACCGGTGACGGTGGCCCCGGACGCCACCCTCCTCGAGATCGCCACCGTGATGGCCAACAAACGGAGTCCGCTGATCGCGGTCGTCGACCGTGGGGGAAAGCTGGTCGGTGCGGTGACGCTCGAGCGGCTACTCACGAGCCTGGCCGTGGCCGGCCCCAACGACTGATCCACCGGCCCCGTGCTGGCTCCTCTTCTGGCGCTGGCGATATTTGTCGTCGCCTTCTGGTTTCTGGCGACCGAGCGTGCGAACAAGGTTAAAACCGTCCTGGTCGCCGCAGGCCTGATGACGCTGCTCGGCCTGACCCCCGGCGTGCAGATCTTCTACTCCGAGCACGAGGGCATCGACTGGAACGTCATCTTCCTGCTGCTCGGCATGATGGTCATCGTCGGCGTCATCAAGCAGACGGGGCTTTTCGATTTCCTCGCGATCTGGGCCGCAAAACGCTCCAAGGGCAAGCCGTTTCGGCTCATGGTGATGCTGATGGTCATCACCGGCGTAGCCTCACCGGTACTCGACAACGTCACGATCATCATGCTCGTCGCACCGGTCACGCTTGTCATCTGCGACCGGCTGGAGATCGCGCCGCAGCCGTTCCTGATCGCCGAAGTGCTGGCGTCCAACATCGGCGGGGCCGCAACACTCATCGGCGATCCGCCCAACATCATCATCGGCAGCCGGGCCGGCCTGACGTTCAACGACTTTCTGGTGAATATGGCGCCGATTGTGCTCGTGATCTTCGCGCTGTTCGTCCTCTTCACAAAGTTTCTGTTCCGAAACGATCTGCGCGCCAACCATATGCGCCTCGACAAGGTGATGGCGCTGCAGGAACGGCGAGCGATCAAGGACACCGGCCTGCTTCTGCGGTCGATGGCGGTGTTGGTGCTGGTGATCGTCGGCTTCAGCCTGCACTCGGTGCTGCATGTGGCGCCATCCATCGTCGCACTGCTGGGTGCGGGCACGATGCTGTTGGTCACCAACGTCGACGTGGCCGAGGTGCTGCCCGAGGTGGAATGGCCGACGCTGGTGTTCTTCATGGGCCTGTTCGCTATGGTCTCGGGCCTGGTGCACACCGGTGTGATCGGGTGGCTCGGCGACGCTGCGGTCAACCTGTTCGGCGACGACTTCTTCCTCGCCGCAACGGGTTTGCTGTTCGGATCCGCCATTCTCGGCGCGTTCGTCGACAACATTCCGTATACGGCGACGATGACTCCGGTGGTCGAGGACATGGCCGCGCAGGCACCGGACGCCGACACCGGCCGAGCTTTGTGGTGGGCGTTCGCGCTCGGTGCATGCTTCTCGGGTAACGGCACCGCTATCGCCGCCAGCGCCAACGTCGTCGCCATCGGTATTGCGCAGCGGGCCGGTCACGCGATCAGCTTTTGGCGATTCACCCGCTACGGCATTGTTGTGACGCTGCTTTCGACCGCGATCGCTTGGGTCTATGTGTGGCTGCGCTACTTCTGATGCATCCAGTTATCCACTGCCGCAACACATTCGGCGGCGCTCGGGACCCGCTCGTCGGCCCAGGCCACGTAGCTGTCGGGCCGCACCAGAACAGCGGCGGAAAGCTCCGGATGCCTGCCGACGACGTGCACGAGGTCGGAGCGGCCGGTGTCCACCGGCGTCGCCGTGATCAACACGAACTTCCCCGCGCGCAACAATTCGTAGACGCGCTCGCCGCTGCAGTCGACGTCGGGCATCCGGCGGCCCACCAACGCGTGGTCGCCGCGCTTGCGCGGGTAGGCGATTCCGATACCGCTGAGGAACTCGCGCATCAGTCGCCTGGTCTTGGGCACCCGGGTCAGCGTTCCGATGACGATAGTGCGTGCGATGCGTTGCACTTTCGAGCGTCCGAGCACCACCTGGTTGAAGGCGTCGGTCGTGCGAAGCACCGCCGCGCCGACCGGATGCCGCTCGGCTTCGTACGTATCCAACAACCACGTCGGCGCCGATCCATTGACCGCGGCCGCCAGCTTCCAGCCCAGGTTCATCGCATCGCCGATGCCGGTGTTCATGCCCTGGCCGCCGAGCGGCGAATGCACATGGGCGGCGTCACCTGCGATGAACACCCGGCCCGACCGGTAGTGCCGCGCCTGTCTGCGTTCGGACAGAAACCGCGAACTCCACCTCATCTCGGTCATGCCGTAGTCCTCACCGGCGATGCGGACGAACGAATCGCGGATCTCGTCCAGCGTCACCGGTTCGGTCAGCGGCGCCTGTTCACGCAACCGGTCCCATGCGATGGCGCGGAACCAGCCATCGCCGAACGGGATCATCAGGACGACACCACGCTCGTTGGTCACCCCGGTCAGGGTGTCGGACGGTGCGCGCGCCAACGCGACGTCGGCCAGCAGGATGTGCGTCTCGTACTGCTTGCCTGCGAAGTCGATGCCGACCTGAGCGCGGACGGTGCTGTGGGCACCGTCGCAGCCGACCACGTATTTCGCGCGGATCGACGTCCCGTCGGCACACGCGACCGTGACACCACCGTCGTCCTGGGTCAGCCCGATCACTTCAGCTCCGCGCACGACGGGGACACCGAGTTCGCCGACGCGGGTCTCGAGCACGTGCTCGGTGCCGCTCTGCGGGACGATCAACAGCATCGCGTACCTGCCGGGCAGCTCCCGCAGGTCGACCGTCGTACCGCCGGGCGGAGCGAGCTCGAACACCTGCACCCCGCGTGGCACCAGAGCCTCGGCCATCCCGCGCGCGTCGAGCAGTTCCAGGGTGCGAGCGTGCACGGCGAAGGCCCTGGTGATGTTCGGTGCCGAGGCGCGTTCCTCGAGCACCCGGACCGCCACGCCTGCAAGGGCGAGTTCGCAGGCCAGCATCAGACCGGTAGGCCCAGCGCCGACCACTACCACATCGGCTGTGTCCATGACGCCGGATGGTAGCTGCATCGGCCCACGTAGACTGGCGATAAGTCCAGAGCCCTAACCCGGCTGACACCCCGCTATCTGCCCTTCGCCGACGGCTCACCGCCGACCTACGACAGAAACGGAGTGCCCTTGCTCGCCATCCTCATCGCCCACGCAGTCGCAACCGCTCTGGCTCCCCTGCTCGTGTACCGCTGGGGACGGATGGCGTTCTACCCATTGGCATTGGTGCCGCTGGGTTCACTGGTCTGGGTCGCGGCCAATTGGCCCGCTCCCGGGGGAGCATCCACGGTCGACGTGCCATGGGTGCCCGAGTTGTCGATGAACTTCAATCTTCGGTTTGATTCGCTCGCGGCGATCATGAGCGTTTTGGTGCTGGCCATCGGCGCCCTCGTCCTCTTTTACTGCGCCGACTATTTCCAGCACCACGACGGACACACCGAGAAGCGGCTACCGAGCTTCGCCGCCGAGTTGGTCGCTTTCTCCGGCGTCATGTTCGGCCTGGTGACCAGCGACAACATGCTGCTGCTCTATGTGTTCTGGGAGCTGACCACGGTGTTGTCCTTCCTGCTGGTCGGTCATTACGCCGAGCGCGCCACGAGCCGCCGCGCCGCCACCCAGGCGTTGTTGGTCACGACGTTCGGCGGGTTGGCGATGCTCGTCGGCATCATCGTGCTCGGCAACATGGCCGGCACCTACCTGCTCTCCGAGCTGATCGCGTCACCGCCCACAGGCATCGCCGCTTCCGTCGGTGTGGTGCTCGTCCTGGTCGGGGCGCTGTCCAAATCGGCGATCGTGCCCATGCACTTCTGGCTGCCGGGAGCGATGGCCGCCCCGACACCGGTCAGTGCGTATCTCCACGCCGCGGCGATGGTCAAGGCCGGCGTCTATCTGTTGGCGCGCATGACGCCCGGCTTCGCGGATTCTCCGCCGTGGCGGCCCATCGTGATCACCCTCGGCATCCTGACGATGTTGATGGCGGGCTGGCGGGCGGTGCGGGAGTACGACCTCAAGTTGATCCTCGCGTTCGGCACCGTGAGCCAGCTCGGGCTGATCACCGTCATGGTGGGCTCCGGCGGTAGCGACATGATGCTCGCCGGGCTGGCGATGCTGGTCGCGCACGCGATGTTCAAGGCGTCGCTGTTCATGGTCGTCGGCGTCATCGACCACGCCACCGGTACCCGTGACATTCGCAGGCTGGCATGGCTCGGCGCCCGCAGCAGGAGCCTTCTGATCATCGCGATCGGAGCGACGGCAAGCATGGCGGCGCTGCCACCGTTTTTCGGCTTCGTCGCCAAGGAGGCCGACCTCGAAACAGTGCTGCACAGCCCGGTTCTCGGCTCGGCCGCACCGTTCGTCCTCGCTGGCATCGTGCTCGGTTCGGTGTTCACCACCATCTACAGCCTGCGTTTCCTGGTGGGCGCCTTCGGCCGCAAGGGACGACCGGAGCCCAGCACTCGGGTGGCCGAAATGCACCGCCCCGAAGTCGCTTTCATGTTGCCGCCCGCGCTTCTCGCGGCCGCAGGCCTGCTGTTCGGACTGTGGCCGACGCACCTCGACACCGTACTGGACAGCTACGCGGAGACGGTCCCCGGCGGCGCGGACTACGACCTCGCGCTGTGGCACGGACTCGGACTGCCGCTGCTGTTGTCGGTTCTCGTCCTCGCGGTCGGCAGCGCGGCATTCTTCGGGCGGTCGCGCCTGCGTCGCGTTCGCGTTGTGCGCGAACCGCTCGGCAACGCCGACCGGATCTACGATGCGGCCGTCCGCGGCCTGGACGTTCTGTCGGTCCAGCTGACCGCGGTGACGCAGCGCGGTTCGATTCCGGCGACGCAGTCCGTCATCCTGTCGACGCTGGTCCTCGTCCCCGTCGCGGCGTTGGCGATGGGCGCCCGGGATCGACCGGACTTCTTGTTGTGGGGTTCACCCGTTCAGCTCGTGGTCGGGTTGATCGTGCTGGCGGCCGCGCTCGGTGCGACCATGCTGCGCAACCGGCTCGCGGCCGTGCTCTTGGTCGGGGTCACCGGCTACGGCTGTGGCGCGATCTTCGCGTTCCATGGCGCACCCGATCTGGCGCTGACGCAGTTCCTGGTCGAAACGCTGATGCTGGTCATCTTCGTCCTGGTGCTGCGCACACTGCCCGCCGAGGCGGACCGCACGCACATCAACCGGTTCCGGGTGGCGCGAGCAGCACTCGCGATCGCCGTCGGCGGGACGGTCACCACGCTGGCCGTCTTCGCGATGGCCGCCCGCACCGGTACGCCGATCGCCGACTTGCTCCCCGACGCAGCGTACTTCCGTGGACACGGCGCCAACACCGTCAACGTGCTGCTCGTCGACATCCGCGCGTGGGACACCATGGGTGAGATCATGGTGCTGCTGGTTGCCGCGACCGGTGTGGCGTCGATGGTGTTCCGGCACAGGCGGTTCGGGACGGCCCCGAGGGTCTCCGACGCCGGCCAGCCCGACATCGGACGCCTGCCCATGACGACGCACAGCCCGGCGGCAGGCGACATCACGTGGCTGAGGGGCAGCGAGTTGCGCGACCCCCGACACCGTTCGTTGGTCCTCGAGGTCGCGACGCGCATCATCTTCCCGCTCATGATGGTGCTGTCGGCGTACTTCTTCTTCGCCGGCCACAACACTCCCGGCGGGGGCTTCGCGGGAGGGCTGACCGCGGGGCTCGCGCTGGTGCTGCGGTATCTCGCCGGCGGACGCTATGAACTGGGTGAGACGCTGCCCTTGGACGCGGGCAAGATCCTGGGCAGCGGGCTGCTGCTGTCCGCGGGAACCGCGGTGACCTCACTGCTGGTGGGTGCGCCGGTGTTGTCGTCGGCGCTGATCGAGTTCGACGTGCCCGTGCTCGGAACGGTCAAGTTCGTCACGGCGCTGTTCTTCGATCTCGGGGTCTACCTCATCGTCGTCGGACTCGTGCTCGATGTGCTGCGCAGCCTGGGTGCCCGCATCGACGTGGAGATGGGCCAGCAGCGCGGGGCGGTGAACTCGGCATGAGCACCTACCTCGTCCCGCTCATCATGATCGGCGGCCTCACCAGCGCGGGTGTCTACCTGCTTCTGGAACGCAACCTGACGCGGATGCTGTTGGGGCTGTTGTTGATCAGCAACGCCATCAATCTGCTGATCCTCACCGTCGGCGGCCCGTCGGGTAACCCGCCGATCCGTGGCCGAACCAGCGAAGGCCAGACCACCACCGCAGATCCGTTGGCGCAGGGCATGATTCTGACGGCCATCGTCATCACATTTGGTATCGCCGCGTTCGTGCTGGCGATGACGTACCGGTCGTACCGACTGACCACCGAAGAGGAAGTCGGTGACGATCCAGAGGATGCAAGGGTCTCGGAGATCGCCGCCAAGGACGCCGTGACCATCGAAGAGGATCGGCTACGCGCAGATGCGGCCCGCGACACCGACGAGCCCGACGAGTTGGACGCGCTACCCGGATATGAGGGCTCGCGATGACAGCCGAGCGAGTAGCGAAGGCGGATCGCCCATGACAGCCGAGCGAGTAGCGAAGGCGGATCGCGCATGACACTGCCCGCGGTGTTGACGCCGTTGCCGGTGCTGATCCCGACACTTGCCGCCGCCGTGACGATGTTCGCCGGCCGCAGGCCACGACTGCAACGAGTCATCGCCCTCGGCGCGCTGTCGGTGGTCGTCGTCGTATGCGCTCTGCTGCTGTACCTCGCCGATCGCGACGGAACGCTGGCCCTTCAGGTCGGCGGTTGGGGGCCCTCGGAGCCCGGGATGGGACCGCTCGGCATCACCCTCGTGGTGGACCGATTGTCGGCGCTGATGCTTCTGGTGTCGTCGATAGTGCTGCTGGCCGTGGTGTTCTACGCCATCGGTCAGGGCATCCGAGACGGCGACGACCGCCAACCGGTGTCGATCTTCCTGCCGACCTACCTGGTGCTGTCGGCAGGCGTCTGCATCGCATTCCTGGCCGGCGACCTCTTCAACCTGTTCGTCGGATTCGAGGTGCTGCTGTCGGCCAGCTTCGTGCTGCTGACCATCGGTGGCAGCAAGGACCGTGTGCGCGCGGGCATCTCGTACGTCATGGTGTCGATGGTGTCCTCGCTGGTGTTCCTGTTCGGCATCGCGCTCGTCTACGCGGCGACCGGCACGTTGAACATGGCCGAGTTGGCGTTGCGACTCGAGGGCGTCTCGTCGGGCACCCGCACGGCCTTGTTCGCGGTGCTGCTCGTGGGGTTCGGCATCAAGGCCGCCGTCTTCCCCCTTTCCGCGTGGTTGCCCGACTCCTACCCGACCGCGCCCGCACCTGTGACGGCGGTGTTCGCCGGCCTGCTGACGAAAGTGGGTGTCTACGCGATCATCCGGGCACATTCGTTGCTGTTCCCCGTCGGTGGCCTGGATCCGCTGCTGCTCGTGGCGGCACTGCTGACCATGCTCGTCGGTATCCTCGGTGCGATCGCGCAGAGCGATATCAAGAGACTCTTGTCGTTCACTCTGGTCAGCCACATCGGCTACATGGTTTTCGGTATCGCACTGTCCAACGAGCTCGGCATGTCCGGTGCCATCTACTACGTGGCCCACCACATCGTGGTGCAGACGACGTTGTTTCTCGTCGTCGGGCTGATCGAACGTCAGGCCGGCGCGTCCACGCTGCAACGTCTCGGCGGGCTGGCCGCCGCCAGCCCCATCCTCGCGTTCGTATTCGTGGTGCCCGCCCTCAATCTCGGTGGCATTCCGCCGTTTTCCGGGTTCATCGGCAAGGTCGCGCTGCTGGAGGCGGGCGCCGAGAACGGCTCGGTCCTGGCGTGGACTCTGGTCGGCGGCGGCGTGGTCACCAGCCTGCTGACGCTGTACGTGATCACCCGGGTGTGGACGAAGGCCTTCTGGCGGTCGCGCGAGGATGCCCCGGAAGGACATCTGTCGGCGGCCGCACCAGCGGCGCTGCTCGACGATTCCGAGGATGTTGACTTCTTGAAGCGCGACGACGTGGGCAGGATGCCGGTGGGCATGCTGCTGCCGACGGGAGCGCTGATCGCGGTAGGGCTCTCCATGACGATTCTCGCCGGGCCGTTCTTCGCCTATTGCGAACGCGCCGCCGAAGAGGTCCTCGACCCCGGCCAGTACATCTCGGCGGTGATGGGCAGATGAGAAACATCGTGCTCCGCGTCTGGGTGGTGTGCTGGCTGATCTTGGTGTGGATTCTGTTGTGGGGCACGTTCTCTGCGGCCAATGTCCTCTCCGGCCTGCTCGTCGCGCTGGTCATCACGCTCCTGCTGCCGCTGCCCGCGGTGCCCGTCGAGGGCAGGGTGCACCCGCTGTCGCTGCTTCGGCTGCTAGTCACCGTCGGCTACTACCTGGTGCTGTCGTCGGTGCAGATCGCGTTCCTGGCCATCAGGCCCGGGCCGCCACCGCTGTCAGCGGTGCTGCGTGCCCATCTGGCGGTCAAGTCCGATCTCGTGCTCGCATTGGCCGTCAACATCTTCAACCTGATTCCCGGTTCGATCGTGCTGGAGATCGACCAGAGCAGGCGCATGCTCTACATGCACGTGATCGATGTCGGCAATGAACGCGCCGTCGCCCGCTTCTACGTCCAGGTCGCCCGGGTGGAGCGGCTGCTCGTGCGGGCGTTCGAGCGCGAAACCGACTGGCGGCCTTCACCGGACAAGGAGAGCGCATGAATTATGTCTGGATTGCCGCGGCGGTGATGCTGACGGCCGCGGCCGGCGTCACGATGATCCGGTTACTCGCAGGCCCCAGCACACTCGATCGGCTGGTGGCGCTGGACACCCTCGTCGCCGTGACGATGTGCGGCATCGGCACCTGGGCTGCGTTCAGCCTCGACACGACGGTGACGTACGGCATGGCCGCGTTGGCGTTGATCACTTTCGTCGGCTCGGTGAGCGTCGCCAGATTCCGTGTGCCGGACATCGACAACTCAGGCATCACAAGGGGAGAACGATGAACGTGCTCGACGTCGCGGTCGCGGTGCTCATCCTCGGCGGCTCCGCGCTGGCACTGACCGCGGCCATGGGTGTGGTCCGCTTCCCGGACACGCTGACACGCATGCACGCGGCATCCAAACCGCAGGTGCTCGGACTGCTGTTGGTGCTCGCCGGCGCGGCGATCCGGCTGAGCGGCAACATCGATGTCGGCATGCTCGTCCTCACCGGCTTGTTCACCGTGATCACCGCACCGGTGGTGGCCAACCGGGTCGGCCAGCTGGCCTACCGCGAGCAGAACGTTCGCGACGACCTGCTGACCAAGGACGAGCTGTACGAGTTCGCCGAACCCGAGAACGGTGGCAATGGCAAGAACTGACGACGACGGCTCGGGCATCACCGAGAGTGTCGGCGCCACCGCGCTCGGGGCGGCGTGGGCCCGTGCGCAGGAAGCGTCCGCGAGCTGTCCGCTGTTCACCGACTCGTACGCCCAACGCTTCGTCGATGCCGCGATGGCCCGCGGCTGGCAGCTGCCGCCGTCGCACATCGTCGAACGGAACCGGGCGATCTCGAATTACGCCGCCTCGCGCACCAAGTGGTTTGACGACTTCTTCATCGCCGCCAATGCACACGGCGTCGTGCAGGCCGTCATCCTCGCGGCGGGTCTCGATGCCAGGGCGTGGCGGCTGCCGTGGGCGAACGACAGCGTCGTATTCGAGATCGATCAGCCGAAGGTGCTCGCCTTCAAGGCCGAAACGCTGACCGACGATCGACCGGCCGCCCGCTACGTCCCTGTGCCGATCGACCTGCGCCAGGATTGGCCGAAAGCCCTGCGCGACGCGGGTTTCGACCCGCAGGAACCGACCGCGTGGATTGCCGAGGGCCTGCTGCCCCACCTGCCCGCCGAGGGCCAGGACGTGTTGTTCGAGCGCATCCACGAACTCAGTGCGCCAGGCAGCCGGATCGGCGTCGAATCGTTCGGCGCCGGGTTCTTCGATCCCGAATATCTGGCCAACCGCCAGGAACAGGACCGCGCCGACGTCGCCGACTGGCTGATGGATCACGGCTGGCGGGTGTCGTCGGAGGAAGCCGACGCCCTGATGCTGCGTTATCGCCGCCCGCCCACGGAGGACATCACGCCGCGCACCACGTTCGTCGAGGGCGTGCGGGGCTAGCCGAAACCTACTCGGAGAGCTGAAATTCGACCATTGCGGCGACGGTGTCCACGGCTTCGCTGAGCGCGGCTACCCGCGCAGCGGCAGTGGGCGCGGCCAGTACGGCGTACCGGTCGGCCTGCCCCATGGGCAGACGGGATGCCAACGCGTACAGCCACATTGCGACATCCCCCGACGCGTCCGCGCCGGCGACGATGTCCCGCGCCACCACCTGTGCTCCACGCGCCTGGGCGATCCGCTCGAACAGCGCGACCATGCGGTCCTCGATGTCCCTGATCGCGTCCACGTCTACGGCGTCACCCGGTTCGTCGGGCCACTCCTCCACGGCCGCGCGCGGGTACGGGTTGTCCGGCTGCCACTCCACCACCCGAATCCGCTCGGCCATCACACACCGCAAGCGATAGCGGCCCTCCCCGAGGTCGGCGGCCTCCGCGATGCGTGCCATCGCGCCGACGTCGCTGCGCATGTCACCGCCGCCCACCTCGCGGCCCGCCGAGATCAACACCACGCCGAACGCCGGAGCTTCAGGCTGAGCCAGGCAGTCCGAAACCAATGCTGCGTAACGCGGTTCGAAAATCCGCAACGGTAGTTCCTCGCCGGGCAGCATCGCCACCTGCAGCGGAAACATGGGCGTGACGAGCATCCTCAGATGTCCAATTCGGCGACTAGCGCGTCGACCACCGCACGCAGGTCGCCGTCGTGCTCCTCGGCGACCCGCCGTTGCCGTTGATAAGACCCGCCCGAGGTGCAGATGTCGGAGACCAGCCGGAGTTCGTCGGCGCAGTTCAACGACGCAGCGACCGGCTCGAGTCGATTGAGCAGGTCGTCGAGATCGTCGGTCACCAGACGCTCGTTGCTGTCTTCGTCGAGGATGATCACCGCGTCCAGGCCGTAACGGGCTGCGCGCCACTTGTTTTCCTGTACGTGCCACGGCGGCATCGTGGGCAGCCGCTCGCCCGCGTCCAGACGATGGTCGAGGTCGACGACCAGACAGTGAGTCAACGCCACCAGCGCGCTCAACTCACGGATGTTGGAAACCCCGTCGAAGACCCGCACCTCCACCGTTCCGATGTGCGGCGAGGGCCGGATGTCCCAACGGATCTCGTTCATGTGGTCGATGATGCCGGTCTTCTTCTGATCGTGAACGAAGCCTTCCCACTCCCGCCACGTCTGAAAGTGAAATGGCAGTCCGGCCGTCGGCAACTGCTGGAACATCATCGCGCGGTTGGACGCGTAGCCGGTGTCCTCACCATCCCAGAACGGCGACGATGCGGAAAGCGCCAACAGATGCGGGTAGTGGTTGAGCAGTGAGGTGTTGATCGCCATCACCTTGTGCGCCGACGAGATGCCCACGTGCACATGGACGCCCCAGATCAGCATCTGGCGACCCCACCATTGCGTACGCTTGATCAGCTCTGCGTAGCGGGGCGCATCGGTCAGGCTCTCGGAGGTCCATTGGGCGAACGGATGCGTACCCGCGCAGAACAGCTCCATGTTGCGATCACGGACGATCTTGCGTGCGGTCCGCAGCGTCGACCGCAGGTCGTCCATCGCCTCGGGGACGGAATCGCAGATGCCGGTCACGACCTCTACGGTGTTGCGCAGCAGTTCTTTGTGGACCCGAGGGTTGTTCTCCCCGAGCTCCTCGATCACCTCGGTCGCGACGTTGCTCACGTCCCGGGTTTCGGCGTCGACGAGTGCGAACTCCCACTCCACTCCCAGCGTCGGCCGGGGTGAGGCGACGAAATTGATGTGGCGGTTAGCTGGCGCCGATGACACCGCAGGCCACGCGCTTTCCGGCATCGCCGGTTGCCAGGGTGGTCTCGTCCGGCGGAGGCGCTCCGTTGACCTGCTGGTAACGCTCCGGCGGGATGTTGGCGAAGTTGTCGGCCTTCTCGTGAATGATGATCGCGGTCTTGGCCTCACCCGTCAGGTCCGCCGCGGTGAACGCGTCGGTGGTCGTCACCAACAACGCCGAGCCGTCCTCGCGAACCTGCAACGACGAGAGGTCGCCGCTCGCGGGGTGTCCGCTGTGTCCGGCCACCTGCAAATGTCCACCGGCCGAGTTGAAGTCGCCCGGCGCACCGCCGGTGGGCGCGACCGAGTTCGCCTCGCACTTGCCGACCGAGTGGATGTGCAGTCCGTGGAAGCCGGGCGCGAGTTCGCCGGCCTCAGTGGTCTGAACCGTGACGGTCGCGTAGTTGCCCGAGAACGCGATCTCGGCCGTGGCGACCGTCGTCCCGTTCGGGAGTTTCAGTTCGGTCTTCAGCGTCTCGCCGCTGGCGGCCTCACCCTCGCCTCCTCCGTGGCCACCGCCCTGCTCACCTGGCGCTGCAGACGGTGCCGGCGAGCCGGTCCACACCGACGGCGTGGTACCCGGCGTGGTTGCGGGTTGTTCGGGGGCGCTGCATGCGCTCAACACGAGGGCGGGGATGGCGAAGCCTGCTGCAACAGCGACGTTCTTGAGCATGTGCAAGAGCCTAGCCGGTCACCACCACGAGCACGCCCGGCGGCTGCTCGGCCAATTCGGGCAGTCGCGGTTCGACCGGCGCGTCCAACAATCTGCCGACTTCCTCGGCGGCGTCCCGCTCCCCTGGGGCGTCGGTGAAGTACACGGTGTTGACTGTCACGTCGGGCAGCTCGAGGTTGCCGGTCTCGGCGACGGTCCAGCCGCCCTCACGCAACCGGTTGGCGGTGCCCTCCGCAGCACCCTGCACTGTCGAGATGTTGAAAACCCGGACCTCGGGCTTGGCCGGTTCCGGTGACTCTGTCGGACTGGCGGTGGTGACGGTCGGCGTGCTCGTCGCGATGGGCGACTGTTCGCCGTCGTCGTCTCCTGAACCCATCGCCTGGAATCCCACCAGGAGAAACACGACGCCGAGGAACAGCAGCACCATCACCATGGCACGCAGGGGTAGGCCAGAGGAGTTCTGCTGATTCATTGCGTTCACTGTATCCAGCCGGACAAGCAGGTCGGCGAATGCCCTTACGGCCTCAGGTGACGTCGAAGCCCAGCCGTCGCGCCGCCCGCGCCTTCTGCCGGCTCGCCCGCAACCGCCGCAGCCGTTTGACCAGCATCGGATCGGCTGCGAGCGCCTCGGGGCGGTCTACCAGCGCGTTGAGCACCTGGTAATAGCGGGTGGCCGACATGGAGAACAGTTCTTTGATCGCGTCTTCCTTGGAACCCGCGTATTTCCACCACTGACGTTCGAACGCCAGGATGTCGTGTTCGCGCCGGGTCAGCCCATCGGCCAGCGCAGGGTCGTTTCCGGATTGCTCAGTCCGCGCGATTGCGCCGTCCATCTCGCTCCTGGACCCTTCCAACATTCGAAATGACATCGCTGTGGTTCGGCGCTCATTCAACCACGGGTTTGCAAGCTGAGGCGTCCGACATGCCCGCGAGTCGGGCGATAAGGATTGCCGACTTAAGCTGTTCCGCGTGGCTGTTGTACCGATACGCATCGTAGGAGATCCCGTCCTACACACCGCGACCGAGCCCATACCCGTCGGTGAGGACGGTTCGCTGCCGGCGGATCTCGCGGACCTGATCGCCGATCTGTACGACACGATGGCGGCAGCCAACGGTGTCGGGCTCGCGGCGAATCAGATCGGCGTGGCCAAGCGCGTGTTCGTCTACGACTGCGCCGACGAACGCGGCAGGGTCACACGGCGCAAAGGTGTGGTCGTCAATCCTGTCCTCGAGACGTCCGAGATTCCGGAGACGATGCCCGACCCGGACAACGACGACGAGGGCTGCCTATCGGTGCCCGGCGAATCGTTTCCGACCGGGCGCGCGGACTGGGCGCGGGTGACGGGCCTGGACGCCGACGGCACGCCGATCACGCTTGAGGGCACCGGTCTGTTCGCGCGGATGCTGCAGCACGAGACGGGCCACCTCGACGGTTTCCTGTATCTGGACCGCCTGGTCGGCAGGCACGCGCGCAGCGCCAAACGCTCGGTGAAGTCGCACGGCTGGGGCGTGCCAGGACTGACGTGGACGCCCGGCGAGGATCCCGACCCCTTCGGTCACTGATGCAGATCCCGCCGATGGGTACGCGGGTGATGATTCGTCACCGCCTGCCCGCCGGGTCGGTGCCACCGCTGACGGACGTGATCGGTCACCTGGTGCAGACCGGGCCCACGCTGCAGGTGCGCACAAAGCGCGGAGACGTCGTGGCCGTGGCGGTCGACGACGTCGTGGTGATCAAGGCGCTGGCCGACGCGCCGGTGCGCACGGCCGACATTCGCAACCTCGAGCACGCGGCGGCGCTGGCCTGGCCGGGCGTCGAGCAGCAGTGGGTGGACGGATGGTTCTGCCGCTACGGGCACGGCAGCACGAGGCGCGCCAATTCGGCGGTCCCATTGGACTTTTCCGTTGGCACCGACATAAGTGCGATCACCGAGTGGTATGCGGCTCGGACGGCGGCGTCGTTGGTGAGCGTGCCGGACCGGCTTTTTCGTGTTCCGCCGCAGGCGTCGACCGAGGCCGAGAACCTCGTCATGACATGCGATATCGAGCCGGGCGAAGGCGTTGGCGCGGTGCGGCTGGCGCCACAACCGGATGACGAGTGGATGCGCATCTATGACCGCGACGTACCCATCGACGTGCTGAACGCGGTGATCGGTGGCTCGGTGATCTTCGCGACGCTCGCGGGTGCAGCGGTGGCGCGGGCCGCGGTGACCGAGGCACCCGACCGTACTCGCTGGCTGGGCTTGTCTGCATTGCAGGTGACTCCCGATCAACGCAGGCACGGCCATGCGCGGAGACTGTGTAGCGCGCTGCTCGGCTGGGGTGCAGACCACGGCGCCACCCGCGCCTACACCCAGGTCCTCGACGACAACGCCTCCGCGATAGCGCTTTTCGAGTCGCTACGGTTCGCGCTGCACCACCGCTCGCGCTATTGGCGGATCGACAACCGCTAGCGGACCCTGACAACTAGGCTCGAGCCCATGCGTTTGGCCACGTGGAACGTAAACTCGATCCGCGCTCGTGTCGATCGGGTGGCGGACTGGCTAGAGCGTGCCGACGTCGACGTCCTGGCGATGCAGGAGACCAAGTGCTCCGACGAGCAATTCCCCACCATGCCATTTCTGGCCGCCGGTTACGACGTGGTGCACTGCGGGTTCAACCAGTGGAACGGCGTCGCGATCGCGTCCCGGGTCGGTATCGATGACGTCCAGGTCGGCTTCGACGGGCAGCCGACGTGGAGCGACAAGCCGGAGGTCGAGGCCGCGGCGGAGGCGCGTGCGCTGGGTGCGACGTGCAACGGGGTGCGGGTATGGAGCCTGTACGTGCCCAACGGCCGCTTCGTCGGCTCACCGCACTACGCTTACAAGCTGGAATGGCTTGCCGCGCTGCGCAGTACGGCACAGCAGTGGCTCACCGACGACCCGTCGGCACAGATCGCGATGGTCGGTGACTGGAACATCGCGCCGACCGATGAGGACGTGTGGAGCGTCGAGGCCTACGCGGGCAGCACCCACGTCACTGAGCCGGAGCGATCGGCCTTCGACGCCATCCTCGACGCTCAGTTCAGTGACGTGGTACGGCCTTTCACCCCCGGACCCGCCGTATACACCTACTGGGACTACACGCAGCTGCGGTTCCCGAAGAACCGCGGTATGCGCATAGACTTCATTCTCGGATCACCGGCGCTGGCCCAACGTGTGAGCCACGCCGAGATCGTCCGCGAGGAGCGAAAAGGTAAGTCCCCCAGCGATCATGCTCCTGTGTTGGTCGATCTGGCGTGAGCAACTAGGCAGAGATGTCGACGTTCTCCTCGTCGGCATAGCGGCCCGGGTTGAACAGCGACGCGACCATACCGACGACCATCATCGCCGCGGCCGCGACGAATACCACAACCAGGCCGGCGTGGAACGGTTCGATGATCAGGTGCGGAAAGAACGTCTGTCCGGTCAGCACGTCGGCATTCACGCCCGGCTGCTGTAACGCGTGGTAGGGCTCGAGCAGTTCGGCCATCGGGTTGTAGCCGAGGAACGCCGCGAACAGGCTCCCGACCGGCGGCAGGTTCGCCACCTCGTGCGCCACGGTTGCCGAGACGCCCTGCTCCTGCAGACCAGTGCTCAGCGCGCCCGGAAGCGTGTTGGCCAGCCCGATGATCATGAGTGAGAAGAAGATTCCGATCGACAGCGACGATCCGGCGTTGAAGAAGGTGGCCCGCACTCCCGATGCGGCTCCGCGCTCGGCCGCGGGCACGCTGGACATGATGGCCGCGGTGTTCGGCGCGGTGAAGATCCCACCACCGAGACCATTCACGAAGACCAGCAGCGCGAAAACCCAGTAGTCGAAGTTGACCGGGATCATCACCAGGGCGATGAACGAAACTGCCATCAGCGCCATCCCGCCGACCGTGAACAACCTGGCGCCATAGCGGTCCGCCAGTGTTCCGGCGAGTGGAGCCGCGACCAGGAAGCCGAACGTCGCGGGTAGCAGGTAGATGCCGGCCCACAACGGTGTCGACTCGAAGCTGTAGCCGTGCAACGGAAGCCAGATCCCCTGCAACCAGATGATGAGCATGAACTGCAGGCCACCACGACCCACGGACGACATCAGCCCCGCGAGGTTGCCCATGCCGAACGATGTCGAACGGAACAGCCGAAGGTTCACCATCGGTTCCTCGAGCCGCAGCTCGACGAAGCAGAAGGCAACGAGCAGCAGCACACCGAAGAGAATCGAACCGAGCACCCACGGGTTGGTCCACCCCGTCGTCGAATTCCCGTAGGGCTGAATGCCATAGGTGATCCCGACGAGAAGGGCGGTCAACCCGACGCCGAAGGTCAACGTGCCCGCCCAGTCCAGCCGGCCCGGGGTCCGCACGCCGAGCTCACGCAGCGAGCGATAGCTCCAGATGGTACCGAGCAACCCGATCGGCGCGCCTACCCAGAAGATCGCCTGCCAGTGAAACTCCGAGAGCACCCCTCCGATGAGCAGGCCGAGGAACGAACCTGCAACGGCGGCAACCATGTTCACGCCGAGTGCCATACCGCGCTGGTTGGACGGAAACGCATCTGTGAGGATCGCCGCCGACGACGCCATCAGCATCGCACCGCCGACGCCCTGGACAACGCGCCACGCGATCAGCCATACGGCGCCGCCGCCGAGATGAAAGGGATCGAACGACAACGCAATCGCCGCGATGGTGAAGACCGCGAATCCGAGGTTGTAGATGCGGACGCGGCCGTACATGTCGCCAAGCCGTCCGAAGAACACGACGAGCACCGCGGTCACCACCAGATAACCCATCAGCATCCAGAGCAGGTAACCGACGTTGGCGGGAGCCAACGGGTTCAATCCGATGCCGCGGAAGATCGCGGGTAGTGAGATCAGCACGATCGACGCGTTGATCGCCGCCAGCAGCATGCCCAGCGTGGTGTTGGACAGCACGATCCACTTGTAGAACGGATGGTCGTGGTCCATGCGCGTACGTCGTAGCGAGGTCTCGCTCAACGCCTCGTCGGCCGGCGGGTTCTTCTTCTCGATATCGGTCGTCATCAATCTTCGCTTCACGTGTCCACGGCTATCGGCACAAAAAACATATATTAGCTATACAAAGCAACGCGGAGCAATTCCTATTCCCAGGCACGCACCGCCTGCGCTAGCGTGGCGGGAGTCCACACACGGGAGCGCACACCCAGTGCGCTGAGAGGACGGGTAGGCCCGTCGACCGTACGAACCTGACCGGGTAATGCCGGCGTAGGGAGATGCTGAAAGTGCTGCATTCTGACGTTCCCACCTCGACCCCAGCGGTGACCGGCGGGCCCATCGCGGGCAGTACCAAGGTCTACCGGGACCTCGACGGGATGCGAGTGCCGTTCCGCCGCGTGAACCTGACCAACGGCGAGCACTTCGACCTCTATGACACCTCGGGCCCGTACACCGACACCGACGCGGCGCTCGACCTGCACCGGGGACTGCCGCCGCGTCCCGGTGTGGTGTCAGACCGCGGCACCCAGCTGCAACGCGCCCGCGCAGGCGAGGTCACCGCCGAGATGGCGTTCATCGCCGCCCGCGAGGGGCTGGCACCCGAGTTGGTTCGTGCCGAAGTTGCACAGGGGCGCGCAGTGATCCCGGCCAACCACAACCATCCCGAGGCCGAACCGATGATCATCGGCAAGGCATTCGCGGTGAAAGTCAATGCGAACATTGGCAATTCGGCTGTCAGCAGCTCGATCGCCGATGAGGTCGACAAGATGGTGTGGGCCACCCGGTGGGGCGCCGACACGATCATGGACCTGTCCACCGGTCGCGACATCCACCTGACGCGGGAATGGATCCTGCGCAATTCGCCGGTGCCCGTGGGTACCGTGCCCATCTACCAAGCGCTGGAGAAGGTCAACGGCGATCCGGTGGCGCTGACGTGGGAGTGCTACCGCGACACCGTGATCGAACAGTGCGAGCAGGGTGTGGACTACATGACCGTGCACGCAGGCGTCCTGCTGCGTTACGTGCCGCTGACCGCCAACCGCGTGACGGGAATCGTGAGCCGGGGCGGCTCCATCATGGCCGCCTGGTGTCTTGCCCACCATCAGGAGTCGTTCCTCTACACCCACTTCGCCGAACTGTGCGAGATCCTGCAGCGCTACGACGTCACGTTCTCGCTCGGCGACGGATTACGGCCAGGCTCGATCGCCGACGCGAACGACGCCGCCCAGTTCGCCGAACTGCGCACGCTCGGAGAACTGACCAAGATCGCGAAATCTCATGGCGTGCAAGTGATGATCGAGGGTCCCGGTCACGTCCCGATGCACAAGATCGTCGAGAACGTCCGCCTCGAAGAAGAGCTGTGCGACGAAGCTCCGTTCTACACGTTGGGCCCGCTAACGACCGACATCGCACCGGCCTACGACCACATCACCTCGGCGATCGGCGCCGCGATGATCGCCCAAGCGGGTACTGCGATGCTCTGCTACGTGACGCCGAAGGAACACCTGGGACTACCGGACCGCAAGGACGTCAAGGACGGCGTGATCGCCTACAAGATCGCCGCGCATGCCGCGGATCTGGCGAAAGGACACCCCCGCGCGCAGGAACGGGACGACGCGCTCTCGCGTGCTCGGTTCGAGTTCCGCTGGCACGACCAGTTCGCGCTGTCGCTGGATCCGGACACGGCCCGCGAGTTTCACGACGAAACCCTTCCCGCTGAACCAGCGAAAACGGCGCACTTCTGTTCGATGTGCGGTCCGAAATTCTGCTCCATGCGCATCACGCAGGATATCCGCGACGCGATGGCCGAAAAGTCCAAGGAGTTCGCCGAACACGGCAACCAGGTCTATCTTCCACTGGCTTGACGTCCTCCCCTGTCTAAAGGCGGGGGATTCCAACCCGACCTACTACCTATGTGGCAGGAGAGCAAGGTTGAGGTTCACGGTTCGTCGACCGGCTAGCGCCGAGGTCTCCCCGTGCTGTCACCGCCCGTCCGGCGGCGATGTTGCGTGCAGCGTTCACATCGGCGTTACACGGCCCTGTGGTGCAAGCTGCGCACTCGAACACCGCTTGGTTCTTGCGGTTTTCGGGAGCGACGTGCCCGCACGCCGAGCATTGCTGCGATGTGTATGCGGCCGGGATCTGCTCCACCCGACCGAAAGCCTTATGTTGCAACCGCGCAGCGAGCAGCCCCCATCCGCTTCGACTGATGGCCCGGTTGAGGCCGCGCTTTTGTGTCACCCGCACACCGGGATGATCGACGGTGCCGCGCGCGCTGCGGGTCATCGCGCGCACGTTAAGGGCTTCGATGCGGATGGTGTCGAAGCGCCGCGCGATGTCCGTGGTGGTCTTTTCGATCCAGTCCTTGCGTCGGTCTCGCTCCCGCACTTTGAGCTTGGCGATGGCGCGCTTGGTGCGAGCGCGCCGGCGCGAGCCGCGCTCGGCGCGGGCTATGCGTTGCTGCAGCACCGTCAACCGCTTGGCCTCACTACCGCTCAGGCCCGGGGCACACAGGAGTTCTCCGGTCGACAATGCCGCCGACACCACCACGCCACGGTCGATACCCACCACGTTGCCCACGCCCGGACCCGCGATCGGATTGGGGACGTGGGCAAACGCGATATGCCAGCGGCCGGCCCGATCGAGGGTGACCCGGTAGGATCTCACACCTTCAGGTACAGACCGCGACCAGCGGAAGCGCACCCACCCGACTTTAGGTACCCATACCCGGCCGAACCGGCGATTCACACGCTCGACGTGACGCGATTTCACCGCGATCTGTCGAAACCCTTCGTGCACACCGGCTTTACGCCACGTCGGGCGACGGTGCGTTCCACGGAAGAAGTTGCCCATCGCCTCGGCAAAATCCCGCAGCGCCTGCTGCTGCACGGTCTGCGAACCCGCCGCCAACCAGTCGTGCTCAGCTCGGGCGGCCGTCAACTCAGCGCACTGCTGGTTATAGCCCGGCGCGCGGCGCCCGGCTGCCAGTATTGTTGCTGCTCGACCGCCAGGTTCCACACATACCGCGCGTGACGACAATGCTCGGCCAGGAGCACCGCCTGCTCAGCGTTAGGAACCAAACGGTATCGCGACACACCAGCAACCTAGTGGCTACCACCGACAAGTCACCGAAAGGAGAGGCGGCGTTCCTTGCACCGGCTAAAGCCGCAGGTTTCCACGCCGCAACGAACCATGACAATGCCTCCACTGTCGACGGCACGGTTTCATACGCGACGAGCCGATGAGGCCGTACGAAACCGCCCACCTTCGACCACAGCAGGGACGACGTCATGAGTTTCCTTCCGCTCACGCCGCCGGGCCAGACCCCTCTTCGGGTCATGACGATCGCCGGGTCCGATTCCGGTGGCGGTGCGGGTATCCAGGCCGATATGCGGACGTTCGCGATGCTCGGCATGCACGGACTCGTCGCCGTGACCGCGGTGACCGTACAGAATTCTCTGGGGGTCAAAGGGTTTCACGAAATACCACTGGATGTCATCGCCGGCCAGATCGAAGCCGTGGCGTCCGACATAGGTGTGCAGGCCGCCAAGACCGGCATGCTGGCGTCTTCGGCGATCATCGACACCGTCGCTGACACCTGGCGCGCACAGGGCCTGGCCGGCGCCGTGCCGCTCGTCGTCGACCCGGTGTGCGCATCGATGCACGGCGATCCACTGCTGCATCCCAGCGCACTGGACTCCCTCACGGGCCGGCTGTTCCCGCTGGCCACGTTGGTGACACCCAACCTCGACGAGGTGCGCCTGCTCGTCGACGTCGACGTCGACGACGACGCGTCGCAGCGGGCGGCTGCGCATGCCCTGCATGCGCTCGGACCGCAGTGGGTGCTGGTGAAGGGCGGACACTTGAGGTCGTCGTCGCAGAGCCCTGATCTGCTGTTCGACGGAACCGACTTCTTCGAGTTCGACACCGCCCGCATCGACACCGGACACGACCACGGGGCGGGTGACACGTTGGCCGCCGCAATAGCGAGCGCGCTGGCCCACGGTTACACCGTGCCGGATGCGGTGGCGTTCGGAAAGCGTTGGGTCACTGAATGTCTGCGAGCGGCGTATCCGCTGGGTCAGGGCCATGGGCCGGTGTCTGCACTCTTCAGGCTCCACGGATGAACCTCGACGACATCGCGGGCATCGCCCACGAACCCGCGGGTAAGCCGCGAGGCACTGTCGTTCTGACTCATGGCGCCGGCGGTAGTCGGGATTCCCCACTGCTGCAGAAAATCTGCGACGAGTGGGCCGCACGCGGCTGGCTGGCGGTCCGTTACAACCTGCCCTATCGACGGAGACGGCCGAAGGGGCCGCCGTCGAACTCCGCTGCGACCGACCAGGCCGGAATCGTCGAAGCCGTCGAGCTGGCCCGCAGCCTAACCAAAGGACCGGTCGTCGCGGGCGGACACTCGTACGGCGGCCGCATGACTTCGATGGTCGTCGCCGACGATGCCGCGAAAGTCGATGCACTGAGCCTGTTTTCGTATCCGCTGCATCCTCCTGGCAAGCCGGAACGGGCGCGCACCGAACATCTTCCGCGGATATCCGTGCCCACAGTGTTCACCCACGGCACCGCCGACCCGTTCGGGTCGATCGACGAGCTACGCACCGCGGCGGCGCTCATCTCCGGCACCACCGAGATCGTCGAGATCAACGGCGCCCGCCATGATCTCGGCTCGAAGACGCTGAATGTCCCGGCGCTGGCGGTCGACGCGGCATTGCGATTGCTGGACGCTGCGTCCTAGGGACAGACACCGACAAGTTAGCGGTGGTCATCGATCCGCGCTTGACGCTAATGTCACGGGGTGACCACGCCGCCGGGCAATCCCCCGCCATATGGCCAGCAGCCGCCTCCATACGGTCAGCAACCTCCGTACGGACCACCCCCCGGCGCGTACCCACCACCGCCCGGCGCGTACCCGCCGCCCCCGCCGCCGCCTTACTCCCAGCAGCCGCCCGGCTATTTTCCCCCGCCACAGAAGTCGAACTCCAAGAAAATCGTCTTCATCGTCCTGGGAGTCATTGCGGCGCTGATCGTGCTCGTCGTCGGTGGCGGGGTCGCGCTCTACTTCGCCGTCGGCCAGGGCACCGTCACCGCGACCGACGTCGAGATGGGCGACTGCCTTTCGGAGATCCCCGGCGACACCCGAGTGCTGACCGTCAAGACCATCGATTGCGCCGAACCGCACGCAGGGGAGGTGTTCGCGGTGCTGCAGATGCCTGGGGACGACTTTCCCGGCCAGGCGGCCATCGACACGTACGCCGACAAGTGCAGCCCGGAGCTTGCGAGCTATTCGCCCTCGTCGATGACCGACGACAGTGTCCAGCTCTACGTGCTGTACCCCACAGCCGAAACGTGGGAACAGGGCGACAGGGCTGTGACCTGCGTCGCGACGCTCGACCCGCCGCGGGCGGGCTCCATCAGAGGCTGAGTCCTTCACGGGAGTTGAGCAGTACCTGAGGTACCGTTCTTCCATGACTTCGGAACAATTCGACGCCGTAATCGTGGGCGCCGGTTTCGGGGGGATCGGTGCTGCCATCCAACTCAAGCGGATGGGCTACGAGAATTTCGTCATTCTGGACCGGGAGGACGATCTCGGCGGGACATGGCACATCAACCGCTACCCCGGCCTGGCCGTCGACGTCCCGACGACCACCTACTCCTACTTCTTCGAGCCGAACCCCAATTGGTCGCGACTCTTCTCCACCGGTGCGGAGATCAAGCAGTACGCCAACGATGTCGCTGACAAGTACGACGTACGCCCACATATGCGGTTCAACACCAGCGTGGAGAGCGCCCGCTGGGACGAGGAGACCAAGGTCTGGTGCATTGCGCTGGCCGGCGGTCAGACCGTCACCGCGCGCTACCTGATCACCGCCACTGGCTTTCTTTCCCAGCCGAAGACACCGGACATCCCGGGGATCACCCAGTTCGCGGGCAAGATCATCCACACCACCGAATGGGACGACAGTTACGACCTCGAGGGGAAGCGCATCGCCGTCATCGGCACCGGTGCCACCGCGGTCCAGCTCATCCCCGAGCTGGCCAAGAAGGCGGCCGACCTCACCGTCTATCAGCGCACCGCGATCTGGGTGGTACCCAAGGTCGATTTCCGTTTCTCCGAGCGTGCAAAGCGCCTCTTCGCACGAGTGCCCTTGGCGCAGCGGGCCATCCGCGCCATCACCGACGCGCTGTACGAATTCTTCATTTTCGTCGAACTCCACCAGAACAACCTTTTCCTTCGGCGGCTCAATGTCGCGGCGGGCGACCTGTCCAAGACCCACCGCATGGTGTCCGTTCGGGATCGAAAAGTGCGTGAGCAGTTGACCCCCGACTACGACTTCGGTTGTAAGCGGCCGACGTTCTCGAACGACTACTACCGGATCTTCAACAAGCGCCATGTCCACCTGCAAGCCAGCGGGATCGACCACATCGAGCCGGACGCCATCGTCTCCAGCGACGGCACCAGGACGCCGATCGACGCACTCGTACTCGCGACCGGGTTCGACCTGTGGGAGGCCAACTTCCCGGCCATCGAAATCGTCGGCCGTGCAGGCCGTAACCTCGGAAAGTGGTGGCGCGACACCAGGTTCCAGGCATATCAGGGATTGACGGTTCCTTACTTCCCGAACTACCTGAGCATGGCCAGCCCATACGCGTTCCTCGGGTTGAACTTCTTCAACACGGTGGAATACCAGATGCGCCATATGGACCGGCTGTTCGGCGAGGTGCAGCGCCGCGGTGCGACGACCTTCGAAGTCACCGAGGAAGCCAACACCCGTTATCTGGACCGGATGTCGGAGCTGATCGGGAATTCGGTGTTCATGCGCGGGAATTGCGCGACATCGAGGTCGTACTACTTCGACCCGAAGGGCGAGGCCAACCTGCTGCGCCCCCTTTCGACGCGCGCGGCGTTGAAGGAAGCCTCCGATTACCCGCTGAGCGACTATCAGATTTCGTGATCAGAGAGGATCGGTAGCAGTGCCCTCAGAACAGAAGAATTCGCGTGGCGCGACGATAGCGGGCCTGGCCCTCGCCGGGACAGGCCTGGCCCACTTCGCCCGTCCTCAGCTCTTCGAATCGATCACCGCGCCGGCTTTTCCGCGCAACACGCGCCAGAACATCTATATCAATGGCGGCATCGAGACGGCCCTGGGCCTCGGTCTGGCAGCACCGAAGACCCGTCGCCTGGCCGTCGTCGGAGTGCTCGGGTACCTGGCCTACTTGGTGGGCAACGTCGCTCGTAACCGATAGCGGCCCAACAGCGTCAGGTCAAGCAGTCGCTCCATCGTCTCGAAGCTGTGCACCGATCGCTCGTAGTGCATCAGGCGGCCGAGATCGACCACCAGTGACATCGCCGCGTGCACGGCGAACCGCGCCTGTCCCGGTGTCCACTCCGGACGGACCGCCACGACCAGCTCGACCCATGCCTCCACCGTGGAGCGTTGCATGTTGCGCAGGATCTTCTGATCGGCCGCGGTCATGTTGAGCCGCTCGCTGTAGTAGACGTAATCGAGTTCGGGCTGGTCGAACGACCGAGCGACGTAGGCATCGATGACCGCGGTCAGCGCGTCCTGCGGATCGCCGATCGTGGCCGTGATGGTCGAAGTATCCGCCGAGAGGCGATCGGCCGCCCTGCGGAACGCCGCCGCGAGGATGTCGCTCTTGCCGGAGAAGTACCGGTAGATCCCCGACGCCGGCATGCCGACCGCCGCGGCGATGTCTTCCATCCCGGTGTCGCGATATCCGTTGAGATTGAATAACCGCATCGATTCGTCAAGCAGCGCTTCGTATCTCGACGACTCCGTGCCCGTCGACGCGTGAGGTTCGATGGCGTCCTGATCGTCGGCGGGGTCGGGGAGTTCGGCCGCCAGAACGACATCCGCGAGCTCGGCCAGCAACGCCCGCACCTGAATCGCGGGCAGCTTGGCCCGGTGATCGACGATGCTGCCAAGCACCGAAAGGACCGCGGTCGACAACGTCCAGCGTTGCCGACCCGTGAGCTCGGGGCGGATGACGCACAGGGGTCGCTGGATCCGGCGGTGCACGGTGCGCATCTGCGCTATCAGCGTGGCCTGGTCGTCGCCGCGCAGATAGCGGCCTTCCCATCGATAGAGTCCGCCGGCTTCGCGATTGGCCATCGCGGTGTCGATGAGCGCGGCGACCAGTCGGTGCAGGACGATTTGGGGGTCCTCGGTCGCGGCGTCGTCGGCGAACTCTGTGCAGTCCACCAGCTGCTGGCCGAGGCTGAGCACCGCATCACGGAAGAGTTCGTACTTGCCGGTGTAGTGCCGGTACAGCGCCGCGGCCGAGATGCCAACGCGAGACGCGATGGCTTCCATACTCACGCCGTGAAAGCCCAGCGTGCTGAACGCTTCGGCCGAAGCACGAGCGATCTGGGCCTTGCGATCCTTGGGGCGGCGCCGAATCGTTTCGCCGCTCGCTGGCCGGGGGCGCGCCATGGCAGACACCATAACCCAAGTTACCCAAACACCGCTTGCGACCAGGTCGAAAACCCGCCAAAAGCAGTGGCGACGGGGAGAACGGACATTAACATAGAGGCTCCGCGACACGAACGGGGGCCGTATGCATCACTATCACCATCGCGCGTTCTACTTCGGCGTCGGGTGCGTCGTCGTGATCGCCGCGGGGCTGCTGGCGCTCAATTTTCCCGTCTTCCTCGACGCCTTCGACCAATACGGTTTCCAGATCAAGTGCGGGACGGGATTCGCCACCGATCTGAGCCAGGCCGCGGCCGCCGCCGGTGAGCACACCTACGTCGACCAATGCGAGACAGCCGTTCGCGTGCGCCGCCTGTGGACCATCCCGCCCGTGGTGATCGCGTCGATTGCGCTTGCCGTACTCGTTGCGGTGGCAGCGCTGCTCTGGGGCCGCGAATCGGCATTCGGGAAGGACCCCGTCGCCTGAAATAGCATCGTCGTGTGAGCACGCCGGACGGTCCTGCGCTTTCCCGGCGGCTCGGCACTTTCGACGCCGTCATCATCGGCCTGGGGTCGATGGTCGGCGCGGGCATATTCGTCGCGCTGGCCCCTGCGGCGGCGGCCGCCGGGTCCGGTCTGCTCGTGGGCCTGGGCATCGCCGCGGTCGTCGCGTACTGCAATGCGACCTCCTCGGCCCGGTTGGCGGCCCGGTATCCGCAATCCGGCGGCACCTACGTATACGGCAGGGAGCGACTCGGCGATTTCTGGGGCTACACCGCGGGGTGGAGCTTCGTCGTCGGCAAGACCGCATCCTGCGCGGCCATGGCACTCACCGTCGGCTACTACGCGTGGCCGACCTGGGCACACGCCGTCGCGGTCGCAGCGGTGGTGGCACTGACGGCGTTGAACTACACCGGCATTCAGAAGTCAGCGCTCCTGACCCGCGCCATCGTCGCCGTGGTGCTTGCGGTGCTCGCGGCAGTGGTGGTCGTCATCCTCGGCTTCGGCGACGCGGATGTGGCGCGAATCGGCGTCGGCTCGGACGTCTCCGTTGCAGGCGTGCTGCAGGCCGCCGGCTTGCTGTTCTTCGCATTCGCCGCTTCGCTTACGCGTGATCGCCATCCGGTGATCGCCGTCGCAGTGACACACTGGCTTCTACGAGCGCTCCGCTCGCCGACGCGGTCACCGCAGCGGGCTTTCCCGCGCTGGAACCCGTCGTCCGCGTCGGGGCCGCCGTCGCCGCGCTCGGTTCACTGCTCGCTCTCGTTCTCGGGGTTTCGCGCACCACCTTGGCGATGGCGCGCGACCACCACCTCCCGCATGCCCTGGCCGCCGTGCACCCCCGGTTCGGCAGCCCACATCGCGCCGAGGTGGCCGTCGGCATCGTGGTGGCGGTGGCAGCGGCACTCTTGGATGTCCGAGAGGCGATCGGCTTCTCGTCGTTCGCCGTGCTGCTGTACTACGCGATCGCCAATGCGTCGGCGTGGACGCTGGAGCCGGACGGCCGGCGACATCAAGCTTGGGCGACGCGGATCATTCCGGGCGTGGGCCTGGCGGGCTGCCTGTTGCTCGCGTTCACCCTGCCCCTCTCGTCGGTGCTCGTTGGCAGTTGCGTGGTGCTCGCAGGCACGGTTGCCTACGGTCTTAGAGCATGGCTTCGTTGACGATGCTGACATGGACGAAGGTCGACGCCCGTGCCGACGACGATTTCGTCGTCGCGCCTGACGAACGGCTCGACTGGTTCCGCACGATCGGCATCGGCGCACAACACGTCGTGGCGATGTTCGGCGCGACCTTTCTGGTGCCGGTGCTCACCGGATTTCCGCCGGCGACCACCCTGCTGTTCTCGGGTATCGGCACGGTGCTGTTCCTGCTGATCACCGGTAACCGGCTGCCGAGCTATCTCGGTTCGAGCTTCTCGGTGATCGCTCCGGTCACCGCGGCCGTCGCGTCAAACGGCACGGGCAGCGCGCTTGGTGGCCTGGTGGCGGTCGGTGTCGCACTGATCGTCATCGGCGCCGTCGTGCATCTGGTCGGCACGCACTGGATCGATGTGACCCTGCCTCCGGTCGTCACCGGCGCGATCGTCGCGCTGATCGGCTTCAACCTCGCGCCCGCCGCGAAGTCGAACTTCGAGAAGGGCCCGCTCGTCGGCATCGTCACATTGGTGCTGTTGCTGGCGACGCTGGCGTTCTTCCGCGGCATCGTCGGACGGCTCGCCATCTTCATAGCCGTGTTCGCCGGGTACCTGCTGGCGCTGATTCTGGGCGAGGTCGACACCTCGGGTATCAAGGCCGCGCCTTGGGTGGGGCTTCCCGAGTTCCAGACCCCGACCTTCACGTTGGCGGTGCTGCCGATGTTCCTGCCCGCCGTCATCGCCCTGGTGGCCGAGAACATCGGGCACGTCAAGTCGGTCGGTCAGATGACCGGCACCGACGTCGATCCGGTGACGGGCCGCGCGCTGGCGGCCGACGGCGTGGCGACGACGCTGGCGGGCTTCGGCGGCGGCTCGGCGACCACCACGTACGCGGAGAACATCGGCGTGATGGCCGCCACCCGCGTTTATTCGACGGCGGCGTACTGGGTTGCCGCGGCGGTCGCCATCGCGCTGTCGCTGTGCCCGAAAGTGGGCGCCGTCATCTCGGCCATCCCCGCCGGAGTGCTCGGCGGGGCCACCGTTGTCCTTTACGGATTGGTCGGCATTCTCGGCGTGCGGATCTGGCTGACTAACGGCGTCGACTTCTCCAAGCCGATCAACCAGATGACCGCGGCCATCCCTCTCGTCATCGGTATCGCCGACTTCACCTGGCATGCAGGCAATTTGACGTTCACCGGCATCGCGCTGGGGTCGATCGCCGCCCTGGTCGTGTATCACGGCATGCGGCTGTTGGGCTTGCGGCGGACTAGGGAGCGCTCCGATGTCGCTGATCCCGCGTCGGAACTCCATTGACGCCCTCGAGCGACTGCGCGTACGTGCCGACCGCAAAGGCTGCCGCCGCCCCCATCACCGACAGCGCATCGCGGTCGATGTTGTCCACCGTGTCGCGCGGAGTCCGGTAGTTGGGGTCATATGGCGCACCGGCGCGGCCGCCCCAAAGCCGTGCCTGCACTTCGGTTTTCCGCTGCGCGGCACCCGTCGTCAGTCCGCCGACAGGCACGCCTGCGGTCAGGAATGCGTTGTAGTCGGTGTAGCGGGTCAGCGGCATGTCGGCGGGCCGCACGCCCGCACCGTTGAGGTAGGACGCCAGGGTCCGTTCGATGCCGGCTGAACCGACCGGGACGGTATCCAGCGGGATCTCGGGATTCAACTGGCCCGACTGGTCGCCGTCGTAGGTGAAGTAGCCGGCGTTGGGTGAGCCGATCATGTCGAGGTCGAGATACAGTGCGATCTCGTCGAGTTGTCCGGTCTCGAGTCCGCGGATGTACTTCGTCGCACCCTGCAGCGCATTCTCCTCCGAACCCCACAGTGCGAACCGCACGGCGTTCTTGATCTGCGGTGCCGAACCGAGCGCCCCAGCGGTCTCCAGCACCGCTGCGACCCCTGAGCCGTCGTCGTTGATGCCGGGGCTGCGGGCAGAACTATCGAGGTGCGCACCGACCATCACCACATTGCTGGTGTCACCGGATTTGGTTTGCGCCAGCACATTTCGCGCCTTCTTCATGACGGGCTTGTTGTCCAGAATCAGCTTCACGGGCGCGGTCGTGCGCCGCAGCGCCGCGTTCGCGTCGTTGCCGATGACACCGACCGGCACGGTGAGTTGCTGGTAGTAGCCCGGCGTGAAGAGGCCGGGTGGGCTGCCCGCGCCCGGGGCCGGAGCGCTGACCACGAGCATGCCCACCGCACCCCGGTCGACGGCGGCGTTCTGCTTGTCGACGACCGAGCAGCCGGTGTCGTCGACGACGGCGATCGCCCCCCTCATCGACACCGTGCCATAGTCGGCGGAACGGCAGCCCGTCGATGTCCTCTGCGGTCGCAGCGTCACCCCGTTCAACCCGGCGCGCGGTGTGGTGATCAGTAGTGATGCCTGCTCGACGTTGTAGTTGCGGCCGCCGATCGTGAGTTTCGGGTCGCCGCCCTCCGAGCGGGCGAGCAACTCGAACTCCGGAGTCTGGACATCGAATCCTTTGTCCTGCAGGAACTTTGCAACGTAGTCCACGCTGGCGTCATAGCCGGGGGTGCCGTTGGCCCTGGTACCGCCGTTAGCGTCCGCGATCTTCTGCAGTTCGTTCAGGTGCGCATACATTCCGTCCGCGCCGACCTTGCCCGCCAGTTCGGCCGCTAGATCCGGCGCAGGGCCGACGGGGTCCGACGAGGAGCACGACGTCAGCACCGCAGTGACCGCAAGGACGGCCGCCCATCGCTTCATGATTCGAGCACGTGACGTGTGCGGTCCTCGCGGATCGGCACACCGTTGCGTCCGGACTGATCCTGCGCGTACAGCGCGACGGCGTATGCCGCACCGCGACCGTTGATTTCGAACGCCGTACGGTCGATGTTGTCGATGGTGTCACCGGGTTTGTGGTAGTTCGGGTCGAACGGCTGGCCCGCCTCGCCACCCCACCGCTCGGCCTGTTCGGGCGTCATCTTCTCCTCGGCGCCGGTGAAAAGACCACCGGCGGCCACACCGGCCAGCGTGAAACTGCTGAAATCCGACCGGCCTTCGAATTGGACGTCCTCGGGGTTCTTCCCCGCGCTCTTGAGGTAGGCCACGAGCGTGCGCTCGATCCCAGCCGACCCCTCCGGGATGCGTGGCGCCTGCTGCCGGGGATCCGGCGGCGCGGACTGATCGCCGTCGATCGTGAAGTAACCCGGATTGGGCGAGGCGACCATGTCGAAGTTCAGATAGAGCGCAAGATCCATCAGCGCGTCGTGATCCAGCGATGCCACATAGTCGTTGGACCCGAGCAGGCCGAGTTCCTCAGCTCCCCAGAACCCGAACCGCACCGCGTATTTCACGTCCGGCGAGCTCCCCAGCTGCAGCGCCGTTTCCAGCACCGCGGCCACCCCCGAGCCGTTGTCGTTGATCCCGGGCCCCTCCGCCACGCTGTCGAGGTGTGCACCCGTCATCACGACGTCGGACGTGGACCCCGTCTTCGTTTGGGCGACCACGTTGCGGGTGCGCTCCACGCGCACGCCGGCGTTGAGCTTGACAGTGGCCGGGCCGGGATCCGCCCGCAGTCGCTCGCCGGTGGCCTTCGTGACCCCGATGACCGGAATCTTCACATCGGTGTCGGGACCGAGCGTGCCGCCCATCTCGTCGCCGTCGATGTTGTTGGCGACGACCAACGCGACCGCGCCGCGCTCAGCGGCGACGGCCTGTTTGTCGCCGAACTGGCACTCTCCACGATCGACGAGCACGATCGCACCCTGGACCGGCAGACCGTCGTAATCGGATGCCGTGCATCCCGGTGAGTCCTCGACGCGGGCGGGCACCAGCTCACCGGCCACCCCGTCACCCTTCGTACCGATGGTGAACTCCAGCGGAAACGCCTCGACTCTGGCGCCCGACACCGTCAGCGCGGGCTCGTCGGAATATGGCAGGCGAACTTCGAACTCAGGGGTTTGTACGTCGAAACCCTTGTCGCGCAGGGTGTTCGCCACATAGTCGACGCTAGCGTCATACCCGGGGGTGCCGAGTGCCCGGTTGCCCCCGTGCTCGTCGGCGATCTCCTGCAGCTTGGTGACGTGCGCCATCAGCGCGTCGCCTGTCACCGCCTCCGAGATCTTCTGCGCGAAGACCGTCGCCGCCGTGGTGGGCCCCGCCGGGGTGGCCGGAGGCTGCGACGGCTCGGGGCGCATCTCGCGTCCACACCCGGCCAGCACCAGGACGGCGGCCACCGGCAGTGCGGCCAATCTCCACCACGTTTTGTGCCCCATCGCCACCACGTTATCCCGACTCGGCGGCACCGGGACCGGACACCTGCGCGACGACCAGATCGGCGACCGCCCGCATGCCCGCCGCGTTGGGGTGCAGGGGCGCGGGGCGACAGGGCACGGGCAGACCGAAGCCGGTCGTCCACGGTTCGTCGGACCACGCGTGGTGGTCGACGCTGTGCTCGGCGACCCGGACAAGCCCGCAGCCGGTGTCGGCGGCGGCCTGCGCGGTGGCCCGCGCCAACTCGTCGGCGACGTGCCGTCCCATGGCGGCATCGGCGTCGGACAGCGGCGAGGCGGCGGTACCGGACGGGGGCAGCAGCGTCAGGTAGTCGACGAACAACACGCGCGCCCCGGGTGAGCGCTGGCGCAGGGTCCGACCGACGGTCCTGAGCGACTCGGCGACCTCGACCAGTGCCCGCTCACGCGCCGAGGCATCCAGCCGGTCGGTCAACCGCCGACCGACCAGCGGCAGGGCACGCACGAGCCTCGGCAGCCCGGCCGCGAACAGCAGCGGCACGTAGCCGACGTCGTTGCCCCCGATGGTGACGGTGATCAGGTCTTCGGTCCCATCGAGCGCCTCGATCTGCGGCGCGGCGCCGGGCTGCGGCTCGGCCAGCACGTTGGCGGTGGTCGCGCCGGAGTACGTCACATCGACCAGCTCGAGACCGAGCCGCTCAGCGACCAGGTGCGGATAGTTGCGGGCCGAACGACCCGCCAAGAATGGGGCGCCCTGGGCGCGGGGCCGGATTCCCGGCCCGGCGGCCATCGAGCTGCCCAGCGCCACATACCGTTTCATATGGAGGGGCTGGATGCCTGCGCCCAGAAGCGCTTCGGAATCCGGCCGGCGCGCCGAGCCAGATATCCGGCGGTGACGGCCGACGCCATCGCAGCGGCCATGGTCGGCGGATCGGCGGCACGGGTGACCGCCGTCGCGAGAAGCACTGCGTCGCAGCCCAACTCCATCGCCAGCGCGGCGTCGCTCGCGGTGCCGATACCGGCGTCGAGCACGACAGGCACCGATGCGTGTTCGACGATCATCTCGATGTTGTGCGGGTTGGCGATGCCGAGTCCCGTGCCGATCGGCGAGCCCAGCGGCATGACGGCCGCGCAGCCGGTGTCCTCCAACCGACGTGCGAGCACCGGATCGTCGTTGGTGTAGGGCAGCACGACGAATCCGTCGTCGACCAACTGCTCTGCGGCTTTGATCAATTCGACGGCGTCCGGCAGCAGCGTGCGCTCGTCGGCGATCACTTCGAGCTTGACCCATTCGGTCTGTAGCGCTTCGCGGGCGAGCCGGGCGGTCAGCACTGCTTCGGCGGCGCCGCGGCAGCCCGCGGTGTTCGGCAACGGGGTGATGCCGAGCCGGTTCAACAGGTCCAGCACACCGGTGCCGCCCTCGCTGTCGACGCGACGCATCGCCACCGTGGTCAGCTCGGTGCCCGAGGCCACCAGCGCCTCTTCGAGAACCGTCAGGTTCGCCGCACCGCCCGTACCGAGGATGAGGCGTGATCCGAACTCGCGACCGGCGATCGTCAGCTTCGCGTCAACCACCCTGCACCGCCGTGACCACCTCGACGCGCGCGCCGTCGGCGAGCGTCGTCTGCCATTCCGACCGGGGCAGCACCGAGAGGTCCACGGCCACCGCGATGCCCTTCTCGCCGAATCCCAGCCGTTCCACCAACGCGGCCACGGTCGTGCCGTCGTCGACCTCGACCGCTTCGTCGTTCACCGAGATCTTCATTGGCTCCTCATCGCACTTCCCACCAAATCAGCTTCAGGCAACGGAACACCGTTCAGCTCCCCCAGTATCGCCTCGGCAGTCCACGGCGCCAGCAGAAAGCCGTTGCGTCCGTGTCCACCGGCGACCAGTGTGCGTTCGTCGAGCCGGCCGACGATGGGCAGTCCGTCGGGCGTCATCGGACGAAGACCGGCTGCGCACTCGGCGAATTCGTACTCGCCGAGCGCGGGCATCACGGCACACGCGTCATCGAGCAGTTCGCGCACACCGGTGACGGCGGGCGCGGTGTCACGGCCGTGTTCGTACTGGGTGGCGCCGACGACCACGCCGTCGTGCCGCGGAACGAGGTAGACCTGGCGGCCGTGCACTCGGGCGCGAATCACGCGCTGCGGTACCGGCATGCACCCCCGTCGCCAGCGCAGCCGCAGCACTTCTCCCTTCACCGGGCGGATCGGCAGACCGGGCCACAACGATGGCGCGTCGATACCGTTCGCGATCACCACGGCGTCCGCCACAGCGTCGGTCAACTCACCGACCGGCGGCGCCCACAGCACTCCGAGCCGCTCGCAGTGCTCGGCGAGCGCATCGACGATCGCCCGATTGTCCACGGCCAGTTCGGTTTCGGCACGAAAGCCGTGCCGGATGCCCTGCGCGAGCAGCGGTTCGATCTCGCGGGCGGCGGTCGTCGGCTCGACCGGATGCCCCTGAGCCGCCAACCACTCGCCGACGGTCCTCAGGTCCGCGGCGTCGGCCCGATCGACGGCGACGACCAGCGATTCGCGCGCGGTGACCACGCTGTCGGGAAGACCGTCGAGGAACCCGCTGTGCCAGAGCTTCAGCGACGCGAGCCCCAGCCGTAGCAGCCGCTCTTCACCGGGCCAGCCCTCGCTGTGCGGGGCGAGCATGCCGCCTGCCACCCACGAGGAGCCGGGCTCGTCGCTGCGGTGCACGCGCACGGTCCAACCGTCGAGGGCAGCCCGTCGTGCGACCGCCAGCCCGATGACGCCACCGCCGATGACCGCGAGTGATCTCTCTGCCATTTCCCCTCCCTTCGCCGGCATGACCCGGATCAGGTGTGTGACGGTAAGGGCAGGGCGTGCCCACTCTCAGCCCCCGGTCCCGGGACTCCCGTGTGTCGACTTCACGGTAGTCGCTAGCGTCGCGGTGTGCACAAAGCCTCCGAACGCCTCGCCGGATCCTTGCTCTATCTGTGCACCGACGCCCGGCGCGAGCGCGGTGACCTCGCCGAGTTTGCCGATGCGGCCCTGGCGGGCGGAGTCGACGTCATTCAGTTGCGGGACAAGGGTTCGCCGGGTGAGCAGCAATACGGGCCGCTGGAGGCGCGCGGGGAACTCGAGGCGCTGGCCGTCCTCGCCGACGCCGCCCGGCGGCACGACGCGTTGCTGGCGGTCAACGACCGGGCCGACATCGCCTTGGCCGTAGGCGCCGACGTGCTGCACCTCGGCCAGGACGACCTGCCGCTTCCGATCGCCCGCCGCATCATCGGCGACGGCCCACTGATCGGCCGATCCACCCACGACGAGGCGCAGGTGGCCGCTGCGACGTCAGAGGACGTCGACTATTTCTGCGTCGGGCCGTGCTGGCCGACGCCGACGAAGCCCGGCCGCCCGGCACCGGGCCTGGACCTGGTGCACGCCGCGGCGCGGTCCGGGACGCCGAAACCGTGGTTCGCCATCGGCGGGATCGACGCTGCGCGACTGCCGGAGGTCATTGCCGCCGGGGCACGCCGGGTCGTGGTGGTGCGCGCGATCACCGCGGCCGACGATCCGTCCGCGGCGGCGCGACAGTTGAAGGAAGCGCTCAGAGCTGCTTGTTGACCAGCAGCGGGATCGATGCCGACTCGGTGCGCAACCGCGCCCAGCTGGCGGCGAAGCCAGGGTGCAGGGGCAGATCCGCGACGTCGTCCTCGGCGACCCAGCGCAGTTCGGCACTCTCCCGATTGGGTGTGGTCGGCAGCTGTTCGGGGGCGTCGGCGATGACCGTCGTGTAGCTCCAATAGGTGTCGTCCTCACCGAACACCTCTTTGGTGATGACCTTCGTGCGCACCGTGAGCTGATCCTCGGACAGTCCGGCTTCCTCGTGCGCCTCCCGGATTGCAGCCTGTTCGACGGTTTCGTGACTGTCGCGCGCACCACCCGGCAGGCCCCACGTTCCACCCTGATGACTCCAGGCCGCGCGATGCTGCAGCAGCACCGCGGCCGAACCGTCGTGATGCGGCGCCCGCAGCAACAGACCCGCAGCACCATGCCTACCCCAGAACCACGAGCCGGTATTGGACACCACCCAGCCGTCGCCATCGCCGCGCACGCGTCAAGAATACGGACGCGCGTCTTCGATGAAGCTCTTAGGATTTTTTTATAGAGTGGAACCGTCGAAAAACGATAGCCGGAAAGCAGGTCCGCGCGCGTGACTGTGGAGTTGGCGCACCCGTCGACCGAGCCACTCGCGTCACGGTCGCCCACAACACCAGCGCACCCACGCTGGTGGTTCCTCTGGACCACCCCTGGCCGGATTCTGAGCATCGGTGTCGTGCTGTCCGCGTTGGTGATCGCGAGCGCCTTTGCCACGTCGACGACGATCAACGACCGCCAGGCGGCGTTGACCACTGTTCTCAACCACACCGAACCGTTGGCGTTCGCCGCGGGGCAGCTGTACACGACGCTGTCGGTGGCCGACGCCGCGGCGGCCACGGCGTTCATCGCCGGCGCCGAACCGCGCGACGTCCGGCAGCGCTACGAACAGGCGATCACCGACGCCTCCGTCGCGGTCACCAGGGCTTCCAGTGGGCTCACCGACGAGCCGATGGTGCAGTTGCTCGGCCGGGTGAACGCCGAACTGTCGGTGTACACCGGGCTGGTCGAGACGGCCCGCACCAACAACCGGGCCGGAAATCCGGTCGGCTCTTCCTATCTATCCGAGGCGTCGGCGCTGATGCAGACGCGGATCCTGCCCGACGCGCAGCGTCTCTACGAGGAGACCTCGGCGCGGGTGGACGCGGAGACCACGGCCTCGACACGCATTCCGGGTCCGGTGATCCTGGTCGTGCTCGCGACGTTGTTGTTCGGTATTTTCGCCAACCGCTGGCTGGCCCGCCGGACCCGGCGACGCATCAACATCGGCTTCATCGCGGGTGGGCTGGCGGTGCTGATCATGCTGGTGTGGGTCGGAACCGCGCTGATCATCTCGACCGCCGACAGCCGCAGCGCCAAAGACACTGCCGCCGAGTCGCTCAAGACCGTGACCACCCTGGCGATCACCGCTCAGCAGGCCCGCGCCGACGAAACCCTTTCACTGATTCGCCGCGGCGACGAGGACGTGCGCAAGCAGTCGTACTACCAGCGCATCGACGTCATGCAGCAGCAGCTGTCGGACTACCTTGCCCGCGACGACGTCATAGACAAGACCGATCTGGCCGACGCGGAACAACTGCTCAAGAAATGGCGGGCGGCCGACGACCGGATCAACGCCTACATCGCGGTCGGCAACTATCAGGCCGCCACCCAGGTGGCGCTCGGCACCGGCGAAGACGACTCCACTCCGGCGTTCAACAAGCTCGACGACGCGCTCGGCAAGGGCATCGAGGAGAGCCGTAGTCAGCTCCGCGGCGACATCGTCAACGCCCACCGCGTGCTGTCCGGCGCTACCGTCGGAGCAGCGGTGCTGTCCGTCGTCGCGGCGTTGGCGGTGGCACTGGGTTTGTGGCCGAGGTTGAGTGAGTACAGATGATGTTGCGAAAGCTCACCGCCATCCTCGCCGCGGCAGCGGTGGTGGCGGGGTGTGCGCAGGCGTCGTCGGTGATTCAGACACCCGGCGTGACGCTTCCTCCCCCGACCCCCGCGGGCATGGAGGAGATGCCGCCCGAGATCGTGCGCATTCCAACCGAACCCGACGACGAGTGTGACCGCACCGCGAGCCTGCGGCCGTTCAACAATCGGTCCGACGCCGAAGCGGCGGTCGAGAACATCCGGACCCGAGGACGACTCATCGTCGGGCTCGACATCGGCAGCAATCTGTTCTCCTTCCGCGATCCGATCACCGGTGAGATCACCGGTTTCGATGTCGACATCGCCGGCGAGATCGCCCGCGACATCTTCGGCACCCCCTCCCAGGTCGAATACCGCATCCTGTCGTCGGCCGACCGAATCGCCGGATTACAGAACAATCAGGTGGACGTCGTCGTCAAGACCATGACGATCACCTGCGAACGCAAGAAGCTAGTCAACTTCTCCACGGTGTATTTCAACGCCAACCAGCGAATCCTGGCGGCACGCGACTCGACGATCTCGGAGCCGTCGGATTTGTCGGGTAAGCGGGTGTGCGTCGCCAAGGGCACGACGTCACTACAGCGGATCCAGGAGATCACGCCGCCACCGATCATCGTCGGTGTCGTCGCGTGGGCCGACTGCTTGGTGGCGCTGCAACAGCGGCAGGCCGACGCGGTCAGCACCGACGACTCGATCCTGGCCGGGTTGGTAGCCCAGGATCCCTATCTGCACATCGTCGGACCCAGCCTCAACGAGGAGCCTTACGGCATCGGCATCAATTTGCAGAACACCGGGCTGGTGCGATTCGTCAACGGCACGCTGGAGCGCATCCGCCGCGACGGCACGTGGAACACGTTGTACCGCAAGTGGTTGACGGTGCTGGGGCCTGCCCCGGCACCACCGGTGGCGAGGTATTCGGGCTGATGGCAGCGGTACAGTCCGACGAATCCGATCCGGGTACCCAACCGGCCGGCCTCGACGACCTGGAATTCGACAGCGCCGCCACAATGCGGCCGATGGCCACCCAGGCGGTGTTCCGTCCGCACTTCGACGACGACTCCGAGGGAATGTCCGTCGGCACCGGCGAGACCGAGCCGCAGGATCACACGACGGCGACACGGGCGCTGTCTCCGATGCGCCGCCTCGGCGGCGGTCTCGTAGAGATTCCCCGGGTGCGCGCCAAGGACCCGCTCGAAGCGTTGATGACCAACCCGGTGGTCGCCGAGGGAAAGCGGTTCTGCTGGAACTGCGGCCGCCCGGTCGGCCGTTCCTCGGATGACGGCGAGGCGCTGTCAGAAGGCTGGTGCCCCCACTGCGGAAGCGCGTATTCCTTTCTGCCGCAGCTGAGTCCGGGTGACATGATCAACGACCAGTACGAGATCAAGGGCTGCATCGCCCACGGCGGTCTCGGCTGGGTGTACCTGGCCTTCGATCACAACGTCAACGAACGGCCGGTCGTCCTCAAGGGCCTGGTGCATTCGGGTGATGCCGAGGCGCAGAAGATCGCCATGCTCGAGCGTCAGTTCCTCGCCGAGGTCACCCACCCGGGCATCGTGAAGATCTACAACTTCGTCGAGCACGACGACAAGCACGGCAATCCGGTCGGCTACATCGTGATGGAGTACGTCGGCGGTACGTCGCTGAAGCAGGCCAAGGGCGAGAAGGTGCCGGTCGCCCAGGCCATCGGCTACATGCTGGAAATCCTTCCCGCCCTTGGCTATCTGCACTCGATCGGTCTCATCTACAACGACCTCAAGCCTGAAAACATCATGATCACCGAGGAGCAGCTCAAGCTGATCGACCTCGGTGCCGTGTCGACCATCAACTCGTTCGGATATCTGTACGGCACACCGGGTTATCAGGCGCCGGAGATCGTGCGGACCGGGCCGACGGTCGCCACCGACATCTACACCGTCGGCCGCACCCTGGCCGCGCTGACGCTGAACATGCGCACCCGCAAGGGCCGTTACGTCGACGGCCTGCCCGAGGACGATCCGGTGCTCACCGAGTACGACTCGTTCGCCCGGCTGTTGCGGCGCGCGATCGATCCGGATCCGCGACGGCGATTCGTCAGCGCCGAGGAGATGACCAGCCAGTTGCTCGGCGTCCTGCGCGAGGTGGTGGCCCGCGACACCGGTGTGCCGCGCCCCGGCCTGTCCACGGTGTTCTCCGCCTCGCGTTCGACGTTCGGGGTGGATCTGCTGGTGGCCCACACCGACGTCTATCTCGATGGGCAGGTGCATTCCGAGCGGCTGACCGCGCAGGACATCGTCAAGGCGCTGCAGGTACCACTTGTCGATCCGGCCGACGTCGGCGCGACCGTGTTGTCGGCGAGCGTGCTCACGCAACCCGTTCAGACACTTGACTCGTTGCGCGCTGCGCGCCACGGTGCGCTCGATTCTGAGGGCATCGATCTGTCGGAGTCGGTCGAACTACCGCTGATGGAGGTTCGCGCGCTGCTCGACCTCGGCGACGTCGCCAAGGCCACACGGAAGCTGGAGGATCTTGCCGAGCGAGTCGGCTGGCGGTGGCGGCTGGTGTGGTTCCGGGCTGTGTCGGCGATGCTGACGGCCGACTACGATTCCGCCACAAAGTATTTCACGGAGGTGCTCGACACCCTGCCCGGCGAGCTGGCGCCCAAGATCGCCCTGGCGGCCACCGCGGAGCTGGCGGGCGCGCAGGTCGACGAGGCGCCGCAGCGCAAGTTCTACGACACGGTGTGGTCCACCGACAACGGCGTCATCTCGGCGGGCTTCGGGCTGGCGCGTTCGCAGTCGGCGGCAGGAGACCGCGACGCCGCCGTGCGGACGCTGGACCAGGTGCCCGTCATGTCGCGGCACTTCACGACCGCCCGCCTGACGAGCGCCGTGACGCTGCTGTCCGGACGGTCGACGAATGAGATCACCGAGCAACACATCCGCGATGCGGCGCGTCGCGTCGAAGCGCTGCCGGACACCGAACCGCGCGTGCTGCAGATCCGGGCACTGGTCCTCGGCACCGCGATGGACTGGCTGGCGGACAACACCGCGAGCACCAACCACATCCTCGGCTTTCCCTTCACCGAACACGGGCTGCAACTCGGTGTCGAGTCTTCGCTACGCGCCCTCGCGCGGGTCGCACCCACCCAGGGCCACCGCTATGCGCTGGTCGACCTTGCGAACAGCGTGCGGCCCACCTCCACGTTCTGACGATCAGCAACGAAATCCGTAGCATCTGGCCGTGGTCGCAGGTGTTACGAGCAAAAATTCCCTCATCAAGCTGTCATAGTTATCCGACGGAATTCGTAGTAGCGTTTCTTTAAGGTTGAGATGAGAGCCAACCGGTGACGTCACAGCGGCTTTGAGAAGTAGGGCCTGATCCCTGACGGCATCCCAGTTCGACTGAGGAGGCCCACAGTGACCATCAGTACTTCTCGCGTATTCAGACCCGATCCCGAATCCATCGGCAGGCGCGAGGTGCACCACCGCGCGGTGTTCAGCGCGCACCGCGATGCCCCGTCGACGGTCACCGTCACCGTCGAGGGCGAGATCGACGCGGCGAACAGCCGTGAACTCGCCGGCTACGTCCAGCGTCACATCGCGGGTTCGACGCACGTGGTCATCGACCTACGGCTGGTGGATTTCCTCGGTACCGCGGGCTTGGCGGCGCTGCACAACATCAACGTGATCTGTTGCGGATGCGAAGCCACGTGGGTGCTGCAGGCCGGCAGGCAGGTCCGTCGTCTCCTCGCGATCTGCGATCCCGAGGGTGCGCTGCCGCTGGAGACGGCACCGCCGCTGCTCACCCCTGTTCAGTAACCACGGCGACGCAGGCCCTGGCGATCGCCAGCTCCTCGTCGGTGGGAACCACGAGCACGGCCGTTCTCGAGCTCTCCGCCGAGATCCGGCGTGCGACCTTGCTTGCCTCGGCATTGAGTTCCTCGTCGAGCTCGACACCCAGCGCCGACATTCCGCTCAGCGCGTCGCGACGGACAGCGGCGTCGTTCTCACCGACCCCGGCGGTGAAGGTGATGACGTCGGCCGAACCGAGCACCGCCAGGTAGGCGCCAATGTATTTGCGCAACCGGTGGATATAGACGTCGTAAGCCAATTGTGCTGCTGAATCACCGGATTCGATGCGCTGGTGGACGATCCGGAAGTCGATCTCACCGCCGAGGCCCAGCATGCCGCAGCGACGGTTGAGCATCGACTCGATGTCCTCGACGCTCATCTCGGCGGTGCGCGACAGATAGGTGATGATCCCGGGGTCGATATCGCCGGAGCGGGTGCCCATCACCAGGCCCTCCATCGGTGTCAATCCCATGGAGGTATCGACGGCACGGCCGCCGACTATCGCCGACGCCGACGCGCCGTTGCCGAGGTGCAACACGATTTGGCGCAGCGAATCCAGTGGTACACCGAGGAATTCGGCGGCCTGCTCGCTGACGAACTGGTGCGACGTGCCGTGGAATCCATACCGCCGGATGTTCCACTGCGCCGCGATGTCGCGGTCGATGGCGTAGGTGGCCGCGGCGGGCGGCAGGTCGTGAAAGAAGGCGGTGTCGAACACGGCGACATGCGGAAAATCGGGCAGCGCTTTGCGAGCCACTTCGATACCCAGCAGCGCGGGCGGATTGTGCAGCGGCGCAAGCGGAGACAGTTCTTCCAGCTTGCTGATCAAGGCGTCGTCGACCAGCGTGGGCCGATAGAGGTCCGGACCCCCGTGCACCACCCGATGACCAACGGCCACGAGTCCGGCCAGATCGTCCGCCAGTTCGTCGAACACCACTTGTAACGCTGCAGCGTGGTCGGGGACCCCCTCGTCGTCCCCGATCCTCTCGACTATGCCGTCGGCGATCATGTCGCCGGAATTTGCCTCCACGACTGCATATTTCAGCGATGACGAGCCCGAGTTCACGACCAGGACGCGACTCACAGCGTTTGCGCCTGAATCGCCGTGATCGCGACGGTGTTGACGATGTCCGCCACCAGCGCACCCCTCGACAGATCGTTGACCGGTTTCTTCAGGCCCTGTAACACGGGGCCGATCGCGATGGCGCCGGCGCTTCGCTGGACCGCCTTGTAGGTGTTGTTGCCGGTGTTGAGGTCGGGGAAGATCAGCACGGTGGCGTGCCCGGCGACGTTCGAGTCGGGCATCTTCGTCTTCGCCACCGACGGTTCGACCGCCGCGTCGTACTGAATGGGCCCGTCGACCAGCAACTCCGGCTCCCGCTGGCGTACGAGTTCCGTTGCGGCCCTGACCTTGTCGACGTCAGCTCCGGTGCCACTGGTGCCCGTCGAGTACGACAGCATCGCCACTCGTGGCTCGATACCGAACCTCGCGGCGGTGCGGGCCGACGATATGGCTATGTCGGCGAGTTGTTCCGATGTCGGATCCGGCACGATCGCGCAGTCGCCGTAGGCGAGTACCCGGTCGGCGAGGCACATCAGGAAGATGCTCGACACCGTCGACACGTCCGGCAGCGTCTTGATGATCTCGAACGACGGGCGCACAGTGTGGGCGGTGGTGTGGCGAGCGCCGGACACCATGCCGTCGACCATGTCGTTGTGCACGAGCATGGTGCCGAAATACGAGACGTCGTGAATGATCTCGCGGGCATGCTCGACGGTCACGCCCTTGTGCTTGCGCAACTCGGCGTACTGTTCGGCGAATTTGTCGCACAGCTCGCTGGTCTTCGGGTCGAGCACCGCTGCCGCCGAAAGGTCGAGACCCAGTTCAGCTGCCCGCGCGCGGATCTGGGCTTCCTCTCCGAGGATCGTCAGGTCAGCGACGCCGCGCTTCAGCAGCCGGCCCGCCGCGGTGAGGATGCGATCGTCGTCACCCTCGGGCAGCACAATGTGTTTGCGATCCGAGCGCGCCCAGTCCAGCAGCTGGTAGGTGAACATCTGCGGGGTGACGACCGAGGGCATCTCGATCGTCAACTGTGCGAGCAGGTCGGCGACGTCGACGTGCGCGTCCATCAGCGCGAGTGCGGTGTCGATCTTGCGCACCGAGGTGGCGGTGACCCTGCCGCGCGCCGACGCCACCCGGCTGGCCGTCTCGAACGTGCCGAACCGGGTCGCAAGGATCGGCAAGCGCAGACCCAGACCTGACACCAGCGAGGCGATCGACGGGTGCAGTTCGAGGCCACCGTTGAGGATCAGGCAGGACAGCGACGGAAAGCCCTCGGCGGCGTGCGCGCTCACGACGGCGAGCACGACATCGGACCGGTCGCCCGCCGTGATGACGGCAACCCCTTCGTTCAACCGCTCCAGTACGTGTTCGGCGGTCATACCCGCCACCAGCACGTCCATCGCCTCGCGTGAAAGCAGTGCGGGATCGCCTCCGATCACCGTCCCCTCGACGGCGGCCTGCAACTCGGCGACCGACGGCGCCACCAGCAGCGGCTCCTCGGGCAGCACGTAGCACTTGGGACCGAACGGTTCGAGCGCGGCAGCCAGGGCGCCCATCCCATCGGGGTCGCAGCGGTTGGCCACCACCGCAGCGGTGTGCGCGTGCTGGGCGCCGATCTCGGCCAGGCACACGTCGACGATCTGGGCGACCTGTTCGGGACTGCGGTCCTTCGCCTTCACTGCGAGGACGACGGGAGCGCCGAGGTTTGCCGCGATGCGCGCATTCGTGGACAGCTCGCTGGGGGCGGCGACGTCGGTGTAGTCACTGCCGACGATCAGCACGGCGTCGCACTGGTCGGCCACCCGGTGATAGCGGTCGACGATGTCGCCGATCGCTGCGTCGGGGTCCTCGTGCAGCTGTTGATAGCTGACGCCCACACAATCCTCATAGGGCAGTCCCGCGGTCGCCTGCGACAGCAACAGCTCGAGGATGTAGTCGCGCTCCTCGCCGAGGCGGGTGATGGGGCGGAAGACGCCAACCTTCGCGACGTTGGTGGCGAGCCGATGAAGGATGCCAAGGGCGATTGTCGACTTGCCCGTGTCGCCTTCCGGTGAAGCGATGTAGATCCCCGAAGTTGGCTCAGCGGGCACGTGGACAAGCCTAGGGCACGGGCGAGGCCGAGTGTGCGGCGTGCGGGCCGGACCGCTATTGACGTGCCCGTCATCAAGATCGCGTACGATTGCGGGGACGGCCTCGGGGGGCCGGTGAAACAGCCCGCACGGCGCGGATTACCCGCTGTGGGCCTTTGCCAAATATTGACGGCTGTGTGATTTTGTTCATATGTCACACCCAGTTACGGAATTTGCTGATACTGTGCATTGCAGCACAAATACGCCATCAGTACCGTGGTTGCCTTAGCAAATCTCATAACTGAACGTTCCTATTCAGGGCGTCCCCGAGGTGAATCTTGGAAACTTCCTACGTCACTCGCCTGCGCTCGTTTGCTCAGCAGGCTGCACGGTCACCGGGTTCGATAGCTGCCGCCCTGCCGGGACGAACCCGATGACAATCGCTCCGCCGATCGGCCCCGGGGCCGACGTGACGGTTCCGCTGAGGGCCCGCGGCTCTGCCGATGTTGCTCCGCTGCTCGGACTCGACCCCGAGGCGTTAACTCAGCCGATCCGCCTCGTGCCCGAGCGGCCCGATGGTCCGGAGACAGCGGGCACCTACATCCGCCGCTCCGGCGGAATATCGGCCGCCTTCCGGATCACGCTGATCACCGCGTCGACCGCGGTCGCGTTCGCGCCGGCCGTCTGGACGAACATCCGCACGATCCTCGACGGCTCGCCAACGGCGTATCTACTGCTGGCGCCGCTGTGGGCATTGATCGTCGCGTATTCGGTCGTCTACGAACCCCGTCACCGCGAGATCAACGACGCCGAGTTCGACATGATCCTCACGGTCGTGATCATGAGCATCGCCGGATTCTCGAGCAACCTCGCATTACCGCGCATCCCGGCAGCGGCAGCGTTCTGGCACGCCGAGTTGGTGCTGCCGATGATCTGGATCTTCGGCTTGTCGATCGCGTCGTTCGGCGTACGGCGCGCGTTCCGCGCTTATCCCGCTTGGCTTTTCGTGGCAGCATGCTTCCCACCGAACTTCCTGATCATCGGTGGCGTCCTCGGCGGATCGACCGTCGGGTTCGGATGGCTCACCGTCGGATACGCGGTCGCGGCGGTCACGATCGCGCTGCGTCGCAGCAAGCGCAAGTGGTATGTACCACCGATCCTCATGCTCGGCGGCGGCATCGGTGTATTGGCCCTGGAGGGCGCCCATCCGGCCATGGTGTACCTGGTCCCCGCCGGAGTGGTGACCGTCCTTGGCGCCCTTTCGGTGCGCACCTCGCATCAACCGTTCCGGCTGACACTGCCACCCCGATCGAAGGCTTTCGTCGTCGCGACGGTGTTGGCGACAGTGCTGACGGTTTTCGTCGCACCGCGACCCGCGCCGTACATCGACGCGTCCGACCTGGTTCGCGTCCAGCCCGACTGGGTGAACAGCCTGCAGAGTGCCGGCATCAAGGTCTCCGCGCCGACCACCTACGGCTGGGGTCCGCGCATCCTGGGTGACGGCGGTTCGGCGCGACGCTTCCGCCTCGAGCACGACGGGATGGTCGCTTACCTGGACGTCTTCTCGAGCCGAGACCTCGGCCGGTTTGCGTCGACACGGGTCGGCGTCTGGTACGGAGCCGCTCCGCCCGCGCACGTCGAAGAGATCTTCCGCAGCCGCGCGTCCGGTATCCAGACCTTCAACAGCCTCGACAACCGCATGGGCACGATCAAGTCGCCCGCCGACCCGGTCTGGGCGGCCCGCGGCTGGTACTGGCGGTACGGCCAGGGCCCCGACACCATCTACCAATCGGTGTACCTCGTCACGTCGCGCGCCGCGGCAGCGCCCGACACGGTACCGACGCCCGAACCCCCCGGCTACGTGAACACCGTGGCGCTGCCGATCGCCTGGCTCGTCAGGGCCGAGGCCAAGGCTCCGGACATCCCGCCGTATCTCAGCACCGAACTGACCGATCTCGCGCGGCAGATCGCGACGACGGCAAGCGAGCCCCGCCCATGACAACGACAGAGAATCGGTCGTCCCGGCCCGCGGAGTACTCGGCGAACCGCGTCCTCACGAGGCGGCAAGCCGGGTTCTTGGCCTCGATTCTCGTCGTCATCGTGGCCGGCGCCGTACTTGATTGGCGCCTGACCGCGATGGCGCTCCTCGGACTGTCTGCCGTCTACTTCGTAGTGTCGACCACGGATCGTGTCGTGCTGATGCTGCGCGCACTCGATGGCCGCACCGTGCTCCGGATCTCGGACGAGGAAGCGCTGGCGCTGTCCGAGAAGGATCTGCCGAAATACACCTTGCTGCTGCCGGTGTACGACGAGCCGGACATCGTCGAGACCCTGGTCCAGGGCATCGGGCAGATCGACTATCCCCGGGACAAGCTCGAGGTGCTGCTCATCATGGAGGCCGATGATGAGGCCACCATCAATGCTTTTCACTCTGCCGAGTTCGACTGGATCACACCGGTTCTGGTGCCCCCGAGTGATCCGCGAACGAAGCCGAAGGCGTGCAACTACGCGCTTGCGCACCATGTCCTCGACAGCGAGCTCACCACGATCTACGACGCTGAGGACATTCCCGACCCACTGCAATTGCGCCGTGTCGTCGCGCTTTTCAAGAAGCACGGTCCCGAGGTCGCGGCCGTTCAATGCCGCCTGGCCTTCTTCAACGAACGGCAGAACCTACTCACGAAGTGGTTTTCGCTGGAGTATGACCAGTGGTTCAGCTATGTGCTGTCGTCACTGGCCGCCAGCGGATGCGTGGTGCTGTTGGGCGGCACGTCCAACCACGTACGCACTTCGGTGCTCCGCGAACTGGGTGGCTGGGATGCGTTCAACGTCACCGAGGACGCGGATCTCGGTGTGCTGCTGGCGCGGTCGGAGTACAAAACACTGGTGCTGGACTCGGTGACACTCGAGGAAGCCAACGCCGACGTCGTGAACTGGGTGCGGCAGCGATCCCGTTGGTACAAGGGCTATTTGCAGACCTTCTTCGTGCATTTCCGCCGACCGATCGCCGCTTCTCGTCAGCTCGGTCTCAAACCGACACTGCGGCTCATCAACTTCACCGCGGGCATGCCGATCGCATGCATGATGAACCTTGCCTTCTGGACGTTGATGATTCTGTGGTACCTCGGCAAGTCGCACCTGCTCGACGACCTCTACGCCGGGCCGGTGTACTACCTGTGTCTGCTGCTGTTCACCGTCGGCAACCTCGTCACGATCATGGCCGGCCTGGTCTCGACACGCGCGATGGGCAAGCCCTATCTGTCGACAGCCGCCCTCCTGGTCCCGGGTTACTGGTTCCTCCAGGCCCTCGCAGCCGTCAAGGCTGTGGTGCAACTGATCTACAAGGCTTCCTATTGGGAGAAGACCGTGCACGGCCTGACCGTGTCGGGGAAGGCATGATGGTTAAAAAGCTTCTACTACAGCTTGTTTCAGTCGCTCTCCTGGTGACACTCGGCGCGATGTCACCGGCCGTGGGTACCGCTCAGCCCGAGGTCACCGCGGTGCCGACCGAGGAGACGCCGCCACTGAGCATGACGTGGGAACAGCTCGGAATGGGCCCCACCATCGGCTTCACCGCCGCGAACTCCGCTCAGACCGTGACGATTCCGGTGCCCGACGGCACCCAGCCGAGGATGTTCTTCGGAGAGCTGCAATCCATCGTCAACGTCACCGGTGGATACATCGAAATCACCGGGGAGGACGGCAGTCTTCTCGGTTCCGTTCCGATTCCCGATGTGACCCTCGGCCAGGTGACTGTGCCGTTCGCCATCGACATCTCGAGACTGACGATCCACGACCAAGCCGCCCGCATGAACATCGTGCTGCGTCAGGTGGGTGCCGACCCGATCTGTGGAAGCACGCCCAACGTCACGATGAATCGACTGTCCGTCGAATTCACGGGGCCGATCGTACTGCCCACCACCATCGATCAGTTCTTCCCGCCGTTGCTCTCCGGTATCGACGTCTACGTCGACCCGGCACCGACGACGTCGGAGTCACAGGCGGTGGTGACGCTGGCCGCCCTGTTGACCCACCACTACCGGGACATTCCCGTTGACTTCAGGGTCCTGCCGTTGTCACGCACGGTCGAACCGCCCGCCGAGTGGAACGCGATGCGCCGCACCATAGTCGTGCGCGATGACGAGAACGACGAAGGCGGGGGCGCGGTCACCGTCAGCGGCCAAGCCGGAGTGCCGTATCTGCTGGTCACCGGCAAGGGCGACAGCCTGGTCGACCAGACCGCACTGTTCAGATCGCAACTGTTGGCGATCAGCCAGACACCCACCGCTGCAATCGATTCCACCGAGTCGTTGGCGGTGCGCGGGACGAACACCGCCACCTTCGAACAGCTCGGCGCAGGCGGTCGTGTCACCGTGCTCGGTCAGTCGTCGCTGTACACGGGATTCGACACCGCCGTCTTCGGCCTCGCGAATCCGGGCAAGCTGGACGTGCACATGCTGGCGCACTACACATCGGTGAAGGACACCGAGAAGGGCACCCTGGTGGTCCGTTCTGGCGGCCAGGCGCTGTACTCGACAGAACTCAACGAGTCCGGCCTCGTCGACGCCACCTTCGCCGTGCCGGGTGATCTGGGCAGCCGGGGTGCGAACCTCGAGCTCGCCGTCACCTACGAGCCTGCGCCGGGAGCCTGCAATCCACGCACGGTGCCGATGACGTTCGAGATCGACGACGCCTCGACCGTCACCGCGGTGGGCGGAAATGTCTCCATGGGCGGATTCGAAGCGCTGCCAGTCGGATTCGCGCCGACGTTCCAGGTGGCGCTCGGCGGCTACGACACGAACTACATTTCCCGCGCCGTCGCGGTCATCGCGTCCGTCCAGAAGCTGACCTCGCGGGAACTGTTGCCCACACTGGTCGACGTGAAGCAGGCCGCGAACAGCGGATCCGGCGCGCTGATCGTCGCCGACTCGGCCACCATCGAGGGCACCGGGCTCGAGCCGCCGATCGCGCCGGAGAAGGACGCCGTGGAGGTGGATCTGCCGCCCGATGTGACCGCCAGAATTCCGGAAGGTCTCGGCAGCATGCAGGCGTTCGCCGATAACGACCGCACCGTCCTGCTCGTGACGACATCCGGTGACTGGTCATTGGTCAACCCCGTGTTCGACTTCCTCGCAACCCGCAAGGGCGGTTGGCGTGAACTCCGTGGTGACGTGGTCGTCGCGGGTGCCGGCGGAGTGGCCAAGAACATCACTGTCCGTTCCAATGGACCTGCCCTGCGTGTGGTCGAGACCAGCAACCGCTGGGTCCTCTGGGCCTTGATCGGCGCGGGGACAGCGGTCGTCGCGAGCATCATTGCCGCGGTGGCGCTCACCAGGCGCCGGAAAGCACGTAAGGCGTCGGTCGGGCAGCATGCGGCGCCGGGCTTCGACAGCTCGGGTCCATGACCACCACGCTCGTTCGGCCTGCCGAAAAGCACCACACCCCAGTTGAACCCGAAGTCACGTCGTCGGGGCGTCGTGCCGGCTGGTTGCTGTTCCTGGTCGGCTTCATAGGTTACGGCGCGCTGGGCTACTACCTGTTCAAGGTGGGCTACATCAACCCGGATGCCACCAGCCGGACCGGCAATGCCGGCTATACGGTGATGAGCAGGTACCCACACCTGGGTGCCGTCGGCTTCGTGTGGAATCCGCTGCCGAGCTTCGCGCAGATTCCGCTCATGCCGTTGAGCCACTGGTGGCCCGAACTGAAGACACTCGGCCTCACCGGCGTCATCCAGAGTGCGGCCTTCATGGCCGGTGCCGTCGTCCTGATACGACGGATCGCGCTCGACGCCAACGTCAGCACCCTGCTGCGCTGGACCGGCATTCTCGCGTTCGCGCTGAATCCGATGGTCATGCTGTACGGCGCCAACGGTATGAGCGAGGCCGCCTTCCTTTTCGTGCTGCTGTGGGCATGCCGCCGGTTGCTGCAATGGCGACGGACACACGGTGCCCTCGATCTCTTTTGGGCCGGAACCGCTTTCGGGCTCGGGTATCTCGTTCGTTATGAAGCTCTGATCGCCGCGGCTGCCGCGACCGTCGTCGTTATGGTCTATTCGTTCCGCCGCCACCAGAGGCTGACGAGTTGGCGCAGCGGCGTACAACACAGCTGGCATGACGGGGTGGTCGTCTCGTTTCCCGTCATCGCCGCATTCGCCCTATGGGCGCTGGCCGGTTGGTTGCTCGACGCAAGCCTGCTGGCCCAGTTCACCTCTCAGTACGGCAACAGTGCGCAGATCGAGGCCTCCGGAGTCGTGGGTGCCGACGATGTCGGCTTCATCCCGCTGCTGAAGGTCATCGCGCAGAGCGTATTCGGGATCCAGCCGTTGGTGGCCGTGGTGCTGATCGCGGTCGTCGTCGCTGCCTTTCTCCGCCGCCGGTCGATTCCTGCGGTTCCCTTGGCGATCTTCGGGTCGGTGCTGACCTTTCAGTGTGTGGCGATACTGCTGGGCTCCACCTTTGGGTGGTTCCGCTTCTTCATCGTGCTGGTCCCGATGTTGGTGGTCCTACTGCTCGTCGCCTGGCCGGAGAGTGAGCCGCCGTCGCGTCCCGAGAAATATTGGCGTGTTGGACTTTCCGGACTGATGATCGGCGTTTTGTTGACCTCGCTGCCCGTCACGTGGAAGTCCATGCTCGATCCCTCCATCGGGAAGGAGGAGTTCGGACTTCGTTCCGTCTTCTGGCCCGAGCAGTACCCGCGGGACAAATTCTGGTTCTTCTGGTCCGGCGAGGTCGCCGAGAACACCGTTCGCTGGTTCGACAGCCAGAACCTGCCCACCGGATCGGTGGTGATAGACACCTTCGGGTTGGCGCGGATGTGGCTGGCCTCTGAACGCCCCGACCAGTTCGTCGTGCGCAGCGACTACGACTTCTTCGACAAGCTGAACAACCCGGCCGAGATGGGTGTGAAGTACATCCTCGTGCCCCGACCCATGGGACTCGGCAAACTCGACGCGGTCAACATCCGCTACCCGACGCTGTGGAACACCGGCGCCGGTATCGGCACGCTCGTCATGACCGTCACAGGACCGACAGGTGGGCCGCAGTTTCGCATCTTCCGGATCCACGACCGGCCTGCGAATCCACCGCCACCCAAGCCCTAGACCGGGTAACTGGCGGTCGGGTCGACCGGAATCTCGATCGTGGTGGCCAGGCCGCGGTGGTCGGAGCCGGGCAAGGGAACCGTGCGCGCGGAAGATGCGACGCAGTTGTAGACGAGCACATGATCGATGCCGATCATCGGCTTACGCCACGGCTTGCTCGGATAGGTACGGGACAGTCCCGCACCCACCTGCTCACCCGCATCGCGATAACCCTCGTCGAGGAACTTGCGAAACGGTTGCATGTCGATGGTGGAGTTGAGATCGCCGGCGATGATCACCGCACCCGATCCCGCGTCGCGCGCGACGTCGCGCAGGGTCGCGGGGAACCTGGCCATGTCGTCACCGAAGATCTCCAGCGGCTGCACCCACGGTGCGGCGAGGTGTACGGCCAGCAGCGTCGGCGGGAACCGCACGCCCGGAAGCTGGATGCGGGCCCTCAGCATCGGCATCTGGTAGCCCTCGACGTGCCCGGTGTCGACGAGCGGGTACCTGCTCCAGATCCCGATTCCGAATGCCATCTCTTCGGGATTGAGCATGCGGTGCGGAAACGTCTCGCCCAACCCCGCCAGCCCGGCCGCAGCCTGGGGCGTCAGCTCCTGGATGACCAGCACATCGGCCGAAGATCGCGCCAGGTCCGCGACGGTACCCGAATCCGCCTCTCCAAAGCCAAGATTGGCGGTGACCACCCGCACGGCGACGCTCGGCACATCCGTGCTCTCGGAGCCGATGAACCGTGGTAGCTGGACACCGATCATCACCACACACAACAGGCCCGCGGCGACGGTCAGCACCCAACGCCGCGCCAACGCGAACAGGATCAGGGCGATGAGGGCCGCGACCGTCAGATACGGCGATGCCGCGGCGACGACGAGGATGGCCTCGTTGGTTATCGGCAGGTACCGCGACGCCAATCCGGCCGCGCCGACCACGAACGCGAGCACGCCGAGTACCGTCGTGAACACTCGAATCATGCTGTGCTCGTTGTGATCTCGGCTCAGCCGAGTCGGCGCAGCCGCGGCTCCAGATCTTTTTGAAACAGCTCGAGGAAACGGCGCTGATCGTGGCGGGGGTCGTGGAACACCAGGTGGTTCAGACCCCACTTGACGTACTGACCGACCATTTCGACCGCTTCGTCGGGATCCGACGCGACGATCCAGCGCTTGGCGACCTGCTCGATCGGCAGCTCGTCGGCGGCCTTCTCCATCTCCATGGGGTCGTTGATGCTGTGCTTCTGCTCGGCCGTCAGCGACAGCGGCGCCCAGAAGCGGGTGTTCTCCAGCGCCAGCTTCGGATCCGGATCATAGGAGATCTTGATCTCGATCATGCGGTCGATGGTGTCGGGGTCGCGGTCGGCGGCCTCCGCCCCTTCTTTTACGGCAGGTATGAGCTTGTCCTTGTACAGCTCCTCGCCCTTGCCGGACGTGCAGATGAAGCCGTCGCCCGCGCGGCCCGCGTACTTGGCCACCTGCGGTCCGCCCGCGGCGATGTAGATCGGGATCCCACCCTCGGGGACGTCGTAGATCGAGGCACCCTTCGTCTTGTAGTACTCACCCTCGAAGTCCACGCGGTCGCCGAGCCACAGCTCGCGCATCAGCCGGATGGACTCGCGCAGACGGGCGTAGCGCTCCTTGAACTCGGGCCACTCGCCCTCGTAACCCGTCGCGATCTCGTTGAGCGCCTCACCGGTGCCCACACCGAGGAAGATGCGGTCCGGGTACAGGCAGCCCATGGTGGCGAAGGCCTGGGCGATCACGGCGGGGTTGTATCTGAACGTCGGCGTCATCACCGACGTGCCGAGGAACAGCCGCTCGGTGCGCTCACCCACCGCGGTCATCCAGGCCAGTGAGAACGGCGCGTGACCACCCTCGTGGCGCCACGGCTGGAAGTGGTCGCTGACGGTGGCGCTGTCCATCCCGTGCGCTTCGGCGGCGACCCCGAGCTCGACGAGTTCTCGCGGGGCGAACTGCTCCGCCGACGCCTTATATCCGAGTTTCAGTTGAGGCACCTTTTATTTCTACCCTCCTGCCTAAACTCGCGACATGGCAGCAGCCCTGGACGCCGTCACAGACCGTGTCCACTTCGCTTACACCGACCTCGTCAACTGGACCCTCGTCACCGACGACGCCGGTGTGATCCTTATCGACACGGGATTCCCGGGTAACCGCGACGACGTGCTGGACTCGATGCGCCGGCTCGGCTTCGGCGTCGACGACCTGCGTGCAATCCTGTTGACGCACGCGCACATCGATCACTTCGGTTCGGCCATCTGGTTTGCGAAAACCCATGGCACCCCGGTCTACTGCCACGCAGCCGAGGTCGCCCACTCCCGACGGGAGTACCTGGAGCAGGCCTCACCGGTCGACATCGCCAAACACATCTGGCAGCCGCGCTACGTCAAGTGGTCCGTGGCGATCACCCGCAAGGGTGCGTTGACCCACGACGGCATTCCGAGCACGCAGGCGCTGACCGAAGACGTCGCCGCGGGCCTACCCGGCGCGCCGGTGGTGATTCCGACACCGGGGCACACCGGCGGACACTGCTCGTACCTGGTGGACGGCGTGCTGGTCTCGGGCGACGCGCTGGTCACCGGTCACCCGCTGGCATCGCGGACCGGGCCGCAGCTGCTGCCGAAGCTGTTCAACCATGACGAGGACGGCTGCCTGCGCAGCCTGTCCGCACTGGGGCTGCTCGACACCGAGGTGCTGTTGCCCGGTCACGGTCCGGTGTGGCGGGGTTCGGTCCGGGAGGCGGCGGCTCGGGCCCAGACTCAAGCCAAGGTGTTGTAGCCGAGCAGGAACAGCGCGGTGAGGCAGAGGCCGCAGGCCACCACGACGGTGGGCATCAGGATCATGCTGTCGAGTTCGTCGTCGTCGAGCACGTCACTGTCGAAGCGGCCGAACAGCAGCCGGGCGATGCCGGTCTTGCGGAAGGTCCGGACCATGGCCTGTACCGGCTTGGTCCGGCGTCTGCGGCCGATGTAGACACGCGAAGCCAGGCCGAGAATCGCCGTCAGCACGGCCGCGGCGAGGAGCAGAAACCCCACCGCCGGCTGTGTAAAGGCCATCGTCACCCCCGGTGTCGCCGCGGCACCTCCGAGTCAGCCTATAGGCCGAGATGATCCCGCAGAGTGTGCCCGGAATATCCGGTGCGGAACGTGCCGCGCTCCTGAAGAAGCGGCACGACCCGGTCGACGAACTCGTCGAGTCCGCGCGGCGTGAGGTGGGGCACGAGGATGAATCCGTCGCAGGCGTCGGATTGCACATGCAGGTCGATCTGTTCGGCGACCTGTGCGGGGGTGCCGACGAACTGCTCGCGGCTGGTTACGGCGATGACGAGTTCGCGGATGGACAGGTTGCCCGCCTCGGCACGCTCACGCCAGGCCGTGGCCAGTGCCTTCGGATCGCCGTGCCGTACCCGCCCCTGGGTGACGGTGGGATCGTCGGCCGGTTCGACGTCGGGCAGCGGGCCGTCGGGGTCGTAGCCGGACAGGTCGCGCTGCCAGACCTGTTCGAGCATCGCGATCGCGGTCTGCGGACTCACCTGTTGGTGCCGGATATGACGGGCCCTGTCCACCGCCTCTTCGGCAGTGTCGCCGAGCACGAAGGTGGCTGCCGGAAACACCTTGAGCCCCTCTGGATCTCGGCCGTACGACGCGGCGCTTGCCTTTACGTCGGCATAGTAGGTTTGGCCCGCTTCCAGCGACGAGTGCATGGTGAACGCCGCATCGGCGTATTTGGCCAGGAATGCCCGGCCGTCGGCGGAGTCACCGGCCTGCAGCAGAACGGGGTGGCCTTGTGGTGTGCGCGGCAGGGTGGCGAGGCCGCGGACGTCGAACTGCGGTCCCCGATGCTCGACGACACGAATCCGACCGGGGTCGGCGTAGATTCCGTTCTCGCGGTCGGCGATGACGGCGTCGGTTGACCAGCTGTCCCAGAACTCCCGGGCCACGGTGACGAACTCCTCGGCGCGCTTGTAGCGTTCGGAGTGGTCGAGAAAGCCGCCGCGGCGAAAGTTCTCACCGGTGAAGGCATCCGACGAGGTGACCACGTTCCAGCCGGCCCTGCCGTCGGACAGATGGTCAAGGGTGGCGAATTGCCTTGCCACTTCGAAGGGTTCGTTGAAGGTGGTGTTGATGGTTCCGGTCAGACCGAGACGGTCGGTGACCGCGGCCAGGGCGGCGAGCACGGTGAACGTGTCCGGCCGGCCGACGACGTCGAGGTCGTGGATGCGGCCGCGGTGTTCCCGCAGCCGCAACCCCTCGGCGAGAAAGAAGAAGTCGAACAGGCCCCGTTCGGCGGTCTGAGCGAGATGGACGAACGAGTCGAAATCGATCTGACTGCCCGATTCGGGACTCGACCACACCGTGGTGTTGTTGACGCCAGGAAAGTGCGCGGCAAGATGAATCTGCTTGCGGTCCTTGCCCTCTCGGCGGCTCACAGTCCCCACCTCTTCGCAAGCAGTTCGTGGCTGCGCAGCCGATCGTCATGGTCGTGCGTGACTGAGGTGACGACGAGCTCGTTCGCCCCGGTCACCCGCCGCAGGGACTCGAGCCTGTCGGCCACCTCCTCGGCGTCACCGACGAATTGTGTTGCGGTGCGGTCCTTCACAATCGCCAGCTGGTCATCGGTCAGCGGTTCGACGGTGCGGGGATCCGGGTACGGGACGGCCCCGCCGCCCGCGCGGATCGAGTACACCCAGTGGCCGTAACTCGACGCCAGATGCCGCGCCGTTTCGGTGTCGTCGGCGACCACCACGTCTGCCGACACGACCACGTACGGTTCGGCCAGTGCCGCCGACGGCCGGAAGGCCGCGCGGTATGCGTCGACCGCATCCAGCGCCGTCGCGGGGGTGATGTGATAGCTCGCGACGAACGGAAGCCCGCGTGCGCCTGCGACCTGTGCGCTCTGCCCCTTGCTGCTGCCGAAGACCCACGGCATCAACGCCGTTCCCTCCCCCGGCGTAGCGTGTGCGTCGACTGTGCCGATCGAATAACTGCCGTTGATCATGGCGAGAATGTCGCCGACCTGGTCGGCGAAGTCCGGTGCTACGGCCTCAGGCTGTTGCAGAACCGACATCTTCGCGCGCAACCGCGGATCGCGCATCAGCGCGCTGATGTCGAATGGCGGGGGTACAACGACACCGTCGACGTCGCGCCATTCCGTGGACGGCTCGGGTTTCGGGGTGGCCTCGTTGATCGCCTCGCTGCGGCGCTGCCCGGACCGGCCGATGCCGAGGTCGATACGGCCGGGGTGAAATGCGTCGAGAGTGCCGAAGGTCTCGACAACGGCGATTGCGGTCGTCTGGCCGAGTTGCACCGCGGCGGCGCCGACCCGAATGGTGCTGGTGGCAGAGGCGATCTGGCCGATGAGAACCGCGGGTTGGGCGGATGCGACCGAGACGAAGTGGTGTTCGGCGACCCAGTACCGTTTGTAGCCCCACTGCTCGGCGTGCTGGGCGAGGTCGACGGTGTTGCGCAACGCCGTCGCGGCGTCGGCACCTTCGCTGATCGGCGAAAGGTCGAGTATCGATAGCGGGACAGTCATGAGCTTGCCTCGGTATAGCGGTTTTCCGCGGCTGGTAGGCCAAGTCGATGCCGCAGCGTCTCACCTTCGTCGTAGCCCATGCGAAAACGGTTGGCCCGCTGCAGAATCGGCACGACGTCGTCGACGATTGCCGGCAGGTCCGTGACGTTGACCGAAGGACGCAGCCGGATTCCGTCGATGCCCATCTGCTGCCAGTCCATGATCAGGTCGACCAGTGCGGTCGGGGTGCCGTCGAAGACCAGCGCATCCGAACGTTCGTCGGTGATGCCGGAGAAGGAGACGAACACATCGGCGTACACCTTGAGACGGTTGCCGCCGACCTGCGCGACCTCGCCGAGGATGGAGCGCAGCGAGCCATCGTCCTTGGGTGTGATGAAGACCAGATCTGCAATGCGCGAAGCGAATTCGTAGGCTGGTCGTGCATGCGCCAGGGCGGCGACCACGGGCTGGCCCTGCGGCGGGCGGGGGGTGATCGACGGGCCCTTGACCGAGAAGTACTTACCGACGAAGTCGATGTAGTGCAGCTTGTCGCGGTCGATGAAGCGCCCGGTGGTGGCGTCGCGGATGACAGCGTCGTCCTCCCAGCTGTCCCAGAGTCGGCGCGCGACCTCGACGGCGTCGGAAGCTTCTTCGAACAGGTCGACGGCGCTGAGATCACGGCGGCCGAACAGCTCGGACTCGTGCGGGGTACCGCTGATCCTCACCTGCCAGCCCGCCCGTCCGCGGGAGACAAAGTCAAGTGTGGCAATCGCTTTGGACACGTGAAACGGTTCGGTGTGGGTGACGGTGGCAACCGGTATGAGTCCGATATGACGCGTCGTCGGAGCCACCCTGGACGCGACGAGGACGGCATCGGGTCGGCCGGCGAGCCATCGGGGTTCGATTTCGGCGCGGCGGCGGCGCTGCGGGGTGAGCGCGTCGTCGAAGGTCACGAAATCCAACAGTCCGCGTTCGGCGGTGGCGGCCAAGTTGGACCAGTAGCGCCCGCTGGTCACAGGCTCGCCGTCGGGTGTGTGACGCCAGGCCTCCGGGTGCCAGCCGTAGCCGTCGAGCGCCACGCCGAGGTGTAGGTGCCCGGTCATCGCAACCTCTTCTCGAAGGCGATCGGATATCCCTCGCTCGCGGCGGGCAGGGGCCCGGCGAGCCGGGTATATCCGGATGACAGGTAGAGCGCTTCGGCCTCGGGCTGACGGTCGCCGGTCGTGAGGTAAACGCTGCGGTAGCCCCGGGCGGCGATCTCACGCTCGAGTTCGGCGAGCATCGCCTTCGCATAGCCCCGCTGCCGGTGCTCGCTGTCGGTCCACATGCGCTTGAGTTCAGCCCTGGTGTCGTCGAATCGCCTGAACCCGCCGCCGGTCACGGGGATGCCGTCAAGCAGCCCGACCAGCAACGCGCCGTCCGGCGGCGCGAAGTCTTCGGCGGGGTACTCCTCGAGCAACCACTTCATGACCCGCTGCTCGGTGCCGCCGTATCGGCCGGCGTACTCAACCGCGAGCTCGGCCAGCAGCGGTGCGGCCAGCGCGTCGTGCTGGCTCACCGCCACGAAGCGGAGTCCGTCGACTGCCGGCATGCCCATCACTCAACTGTCTAACGCATGGCACGCGCCTGCATTCCGGAGCCGCGCATTCGCTCAGGGTGATTGGAAATTCGCCCAGTCCGCAGGCTGCCCTCGGATGGCGGTTTTTACGCGGACGTCAGCTAGTCTTGCGGGAGACCGTGCGAGACGGCTTTCGCGCGACCCAGGGACGGCTGGTGCCGAGGCCCGCCGCGTTGCTGGACCGGCTTGGCGACTGGTCCCGCTGGGATACATCCGAACATTAAGGATCCCTCAGTGGCTGAACCCATGGTCACGCCGATTGCGGTCATTGGCATGGCCTGCCGCCTACCGGGCGGCATCGAGTCCCCCGAGCAGTTGTGGGAGGCGTTGCTTCGCGGTGACGATCTGGTCACCGAGGTTCCGCCGGACCGCTGGGACGCCGACGAGTACTTCGATGCCGAGCGTGGCGTGCCGGGTCGGTCGGTGTCCCGATGGGGCGCGTTCCTGGACGACGTCGGGGGTTTCGACGCTCCGTTCTTCGGCCTGGACGACGCGAAGGCGACCGCGGTCGATCCGCAGCACCGGCTGCTGCTGGAGACCTCCTGGGAGGCCATCGAGCACGCCGGGATCGCGCCGTCCTCGCTATCGGAATCGATGACAGGCGTCTATCTCGGTCTGTCGCACGACGACTACATGCGGATCAGCCTGGAGGCCGGCGAGTACGGCTACACCGGCCTGGCCTCGGCAATGGCCTCCGGCCGGGTGGCCTATGCCCTGAACCTGCACGGCCCGGCGTTGACGGTCGACACGGCGTGCTCCTCGGGGCTGCTGACCGTGCACATGGCCTGTCGCAGCCTCGACGGAGGAGAAAGCGACCTCGCCCTGGCCGGCGGCTGCATGGTGATCCTGCAGCCGGAAACCACGGTATGGGCCTCGGGACAGGGCATGATGTCGCCGACGGGGCGGTGCCGGGCGTTCGACGAGGCCGCGGACGGGTTCGTGCGCTCCGAGGGGTGCGCGGTGGTGCTGCTCAAGCGGCTGCCTGACGCGCTTCGCGACGGTGACCGGATTCTCGCCGTGGTCCGCGGAACCGCCGCCAATTCCGACGGCCGGACCAGGAACATCGCGACGCCATCGGCGGATGCCCAGGTGGCTGCGTGCCAGGCGGCGCTGGCCGCGGGCGGCGTCGACGCCGACACGATCGGCGCGGTCGAAGCGCACGGCACCGGCACCCCGGTGGGCGACCCGATCGAGTTCGAGGGCCTGGCACGGACCTACGGCCGCACGGCAACGGTCCTGCTCGGCTCGGCGAAGTCCAACTTCGGCCACACCGAGTCCGCCGCGGGCACGGTCGGCCTGATCAAGGCGATCCTCGAGTTACAGCACGGCGTCATTCCGCCGATGGTGCACTTCAACCGCCTGCCCGAGGCGCTCGCGCAGATCGAGACCGGGCTGGTCGTGCCGCAGCATGCCACGCCCTGGCCCGACGGCCACGCCGGACCGCGCCGCATGGCGGTGTCGTCCTACGGGATCTCCGGCACCAACGTGCACGCCATCGTCGAGCAGGCGCCCGAACCCCAATCCCCGGGGCTGCCCGCCGCCGCGGTCGAGCGTCCATTGCTGATCCCGTTGTCCTCCAGTTCGGCCGACGAACTGCGGCGCACCTGCGGCCGGCTCGCCGACTGGCTGGACCGGCGCGCGGAGCCGGTTGCGCCGGCTGACTTGGGCTACACCCTGGCGCGCCGCCGCGGCCACCGCACGGTGCGCACGTCGGTGATCGCCAGCGACGTCGAAGCGCTTGGTAAGGCTCTGCGGGACATCGCCGACAACGGCGACGCGCAGTACCGTGCCCAGGTCGGCCAGGATGACCGCGGCCCGGTATGGGTGTTCTCCGGGCAGGGGTCGCAGTGGGCAGGCATGGGTGCCGACCTTCTGGGCACCGAGCCGGTGTTCGCCGACACCGTGGCCGCTATCGAGCCGCTGATCGAGCTGGAGTCCGGGTTCTCGGTAACGGAGGCGATGTCAGCGCCCGAGACCGTTACCGGCATCGACCGTATTCAGCCCACGCTGTTCGCCATGCAGGTCGCCCTGGCCGCGACGATGGCGTCCCACGGCGTGCGGCCGGGCGCGGTGATCGGGCATTCCATGGGCGAGGTCGCGGCAGCCGTCGTCGCGGGAGCGCTCTCGCTGCAGGACGGCGTGCGGGTGATCTGCCGACGCTCCGCGCTACTGGCTCGCCTGTCCGGGTCCGGCGCGATGGCGTCGGCGGAGCTTCCCGAGCAACGCGTCCGTGACGAACTGACCAGCCGGGGGATCGACGACGTCGTCGTGGCCGTGGTCGCGTCCCCGCAGACCACGGTGATCGGCGGAAACACCCAGACGATCCGCGACCTCGTCGCCGCGTGGGAGCAGCGCGAGGTGATGGCGCGCGAAGTCGCCGTCGACGTGGCATCCCACTCGCCCCAGGTGGACCCGATCTTGGCTGACCTGGCCGACGCGCTGGTGGAGCTCACCCCCACACGTCCCGCGATTCCCTTCTACTCGTCGACCCGGCCGGATCCGCGGGCCTTGCCGTCCTGCGATCCGAGCTACTGGGTGGACAACCTCCGCCAGATGGTCCGCTTCTCCGCGGCGGTGCAGGCCGCGCTGCAGGACGGCCATCGGGTCTTCGCAGAATTGGCTCCGCACCCCCTGCTGACCCGCGCCGTCGAACAGACCGCGCAGGGGATCGACACCCCCGCAGCAGCACTGGCCAGCCTTCGGCGCGACCAGGCGTCGCCGCACGGCTTGCTCGACGTCGTCGCCGATCTGCACAGCGCCGGCGCCGCCGTGGACTTCTCCGTGCTGCACCCCTGCGGGCGACTGGTCGACGCGCCGCTGCCGACGTGGTCTCACCGCCAACTACTGCTCGCCCGTGCCGACGGGAAGGCACAGGGCCACCTGGTCGCGGTCCATCCCCTGCTGGGGGCGCACGTGCGGCTGCTGGAGGAACCCGAACGGCACGCCTGGCAGGCCGACGTCGGAACTGCGGCCTTGCCGTGGCTGAGTGACCATCGGGTGCACGACGTCGCGGCGCTGCCCGGAGCCGCCCACTGCGAGTTGGCCCTCGCGGCTGCCGAACGGCTCTTCCCCGACGGTTCGGAAGTGCGTGACATCCGGTTCGAAGACCTGCTGTTGCTCGACGACCACACCGAGGTCGCCGCCGTCGCGTCGCTCGATGCGCCCGGTGTCGCCGCGTTCACCGTGCAGACCGACTCGGGAGAAGGAGCCGGGGAACGGGTCCGGCGCGCCGCCGCCGACCTGCACGCGGTCACGGACGGGTGCCAACCCGCCCGTCACGACCTGGGCGGGCTACTGGCTGCGCACCCGGGCATCTTCAGTGGCGACGAGGTCCGGCTGGCGCTGGCCGCGCGGGGCATCGCGTTCGGACCCGCCTTCACCGGGCTGACCAGCGTGCACACCGCGGCCGACGGTGCCACGCTGCTGGCCGAGCTTGGGGCGCCGGGCAGTATCCGGGCGGAGCAGTCCGGCTACGGCATCCACCCCGCAGTGCTGGACGCGTGCTTCCAATCGGTGGCCGCCCACCTACTGGGCGCCGGCCGGCGCGGTGTTGGTCAGGGCGGCCTGCTGTTGCCGTTGAGTGTCGGCCGACTGCGCCGCTTCGGGCCGGGCCGCGACGCCCGCTACTGCCTCGTCACCGTCACCAAGGCCGACTCCGCGACGATCGAGGCGAACCTCGAAGTGCTGGACGGAGCCGGCGAGGTGGTCCTCGAGGTCGATGCGCTTCGGATGGGCAGCGGCGCGAGCAAGGCCGGCGAACGCGAACGGGTACTCGCCGGCCGACTGCTGACCGTCGAATGGGAGCCGCGACAGCTGCCTAGTGCGCCGACGGTCGCGGCCGGATCATGGCTCCTGATCACCGCGGCCGCCGACCCGCTCGCGGCGGACCTGTGCCATGCGCTGGTGGCCGGTGGCGCCCAGTGCCGGACGGCGCAGATGGGCGCCGACGACGTCATCCCGCAGGGGCTGACGGGCGTGGTGATCATGACGGCGGAGGCAGGCGACGAGCCGACCGAGGCGTGCCTGGTGCGCGGCCGCGAACTCGTGTCGCACGTCGTCGGCGTCGCGCGTGAACTGGCCGACACCGACGGACCGCCGCCGCGGCTGTACGTCGTCACCCGCAACGCGCAGGCGGTGACGCGCCACGATCGGGTCAACCTTGACCAGGGTGGCGTGCGCGGGCTACTCCGGTCCCTCGGCGCCGAGCAACCGCAGCTGCGTCCGACGCAGCTCGACGTCGATTCCCACACCTCCGCCGACGAGCTGGCTCGGGAGTTGCTGAGCGGCTCGGACGAGGACGAAACGGCCTGCCGGGCGGGCACCTGGTACGCGGCGCGGCTGCGGCGAAGTCCCTTGCGACCCGAGGAACGTCGGAGCGCCGTCGCCGACCCCGGATCGGACGGCATGCGGCTACAGATCCGCACCCCCGGCGACCTACAGACGCTGGAGTTGGTCGCCGCCGAGCGGCCGGCACCGGCGGCCGGACAGGTCGAAGTCGCGGTGCGCGCCTCCAGCATCAACTTCGCCGACGTGCTGGCAGCGTTCGGCCGCTACCCGACGATCGACGGCAAGCAACCGCAACTCGGCCTGGATTTCGCGGGTGTCGTGACGGCCGTCGGGCCCGGGGTCACCGAGCACCGGATCGGCGACGAGGTCGGCGGGTTCGGCGCAGGCGGCTGCTGGGGCACGTACGTCACCTGCGACGCACGGCTGGTCGCGGCACTGCCGGCGGGCCTGACCGCCGAGCAGGCCGCCGCGGTCTCGACCGGATACGGCACGGCGTGGTACGCACTGCACGACCTGGCCCGGATCGGGCCCGGCGACCGCGTGCTCATTCACTCCGCGACTGGCGGTGTCGGTCAGGCCGCGATGGCGATCGCCCGCGAGGCCGGTGCCGAGATCTTCGCCACGGCAGGCAGCACCGGCCGGCGGCAGTTGCTCCGGGACATGGGAGTCGAGCACGTATACGATTCACGCTCAACCGATTTCGCCGACGAGATCCGCCGCGACACCGACGGATACGGCGTCGACGTGGTGCTCAACTCGTTGATCGGCCCGGCCCAGCGCGCCGGACTCGAGTTGCTGGCGTTCGGCGGTCGCTTCGTCGAGATCGGCAAGCGGGACGTCTACGAGCACACGCGCATCGACCTCTACCCGTTCCGGCAGAACCTCACGTTCTACTACGCCGATCTGGCCTTGATGACCACCGGCGCCCCGAAACTCATTGGGGCACTGCTACGCAAGGTCTACGAGTTGGTGGGCGACGGCGTGCTGCCGATACCCGAGCACACGGTGTATCCGCTGACCGAGGCGGCAACGGCGATCCGGGCGATCAGCGCCGCCGAACACACCGGCAAACTCGTCCTTTCGGTGCCAAGGAGTGGATCAATCCGGGCGGCGGTGCCGCCGAACCGGGCCCCGGTGTTCCGCGGCGACGGCTCGTACCTCGTCACCGGTGGGGCGGGCGGCCTTGGGCTGTTCCTTGCGGCGGTGATGGCCTCCGGCGGATGTGGACGAATCGTGCTGACCTCGCGATCTCAACCGAACCCACAGGCGCAGAAGACGATTGCGCGGCTCCGGAGCAACGGAGCCGACATCGTGATGGAGTGCGGAAACATCGCCGACCCGGCCACCGCGCAACGACTCGTCAGCGCCGCCACCGCAAGTGGGCTGCCACTGCGCGGTGTCCTCCATGCCGCGGCCGTCGTCGACGACGCCACCCTGGACAACATCACCGACGAACTCATCGAACGGGACTGGGCACCAAAGGTCTACGGGGCGTGGTATCTGCATCAGGCGGCCGCCGAGCAGCCGCTCGACTGGTTCTGCAACTTCTCCTCGGCCGCCGCGCTGCTTGGCTCGCCGGGCCAGGGCGCCTATGCGGCAGCCAACAGCTGGCTGGACGCGTTCACGTCATGGCAACGCAGCCAAGGCATTCCGGCCACCGCGATCGCCTGGGGCGCGTGGGCCGATATCGGTCGTGGCACCGGTATGGCACAGCGCGGTGACGTGACGATGATCAGTCCGGAAGACGGCGGCTATGCGTTCCGGGCGCTGCTGCGTCACGATCGGGGATATACCGGCTACCTGCCGTTGACCGGCATGCCCTTGCTGACGGCGTTGGCGGCGCGCAGCCCGTTCGCCGAGGCTTTCCGCGACACCGACCGCGGCGACGCCGGGATCCCCACTGTGCTAACCGAACTCGCCGAACTCGCCCAGGAGGAATGGCCCAACCGGTTGCGTCGACTGGTCACCGACGAGACGGGGCTGATCCTGCGACGCGCGGTCGACCCCGATCGTTCGTTCACCGACCACGGCCTGGATTCATTGGGCACCCTCGAGTTGCGCACCCACATCGAGACGCAGACGGGTATCCGCGTGACGCCAAAGACCATCGTCACCTACAGCACACCGCGTGCGCTGGCCGGACATCTGACCGAGACCCTGACTGCCGGGTCCGGGTAGTCAGCCGCCGACCAACCGCCCAGACACCGCGATCACCATCCGCCTGGGCAGCACTCTGGTGACCACGCGCGCGACGAACGCATTGGCGACACCGTCGACCAGGCTGTGTTTGCGGCCCGACAGCGCGCGCATTGTGCTGTCGACGACCTGCTCAGGGGTGCGGGTCAGGGCCAGCGCCGCCGAGCCTGATGCGGCGGAGGCCGCGGCGTCGCCTGCCAACTCGAAGAACGGGGTATCCGTCAGCCCTGGACACACCGCGAGGACACGAACTCCGTGCTCGCGCTCCTCGGCCCAGAGCGCCTCGGTGAAGGACAGTACGAAGGCCTTCGACGCACCGTAGACCGCCATCTTGGGCAAGGGCTGAAACGCCGCGATCGACGCCACGTTGATGATCGTTCCCGCCCCCCTGGCTCGCATCTGGGGAAGATAACGGGCGGTCGTGCCGACCACCGTGCGGCAGTTGAGCTCGACCGCGTCCTCGAGGCGCTGCGGATCGACATCGGCGACGTCGCCGTGAGTGCCGAAGCCGGCGTTGTTGACCAGCACGGAGATCTCAAGGCCCAGGCCATCCGTCCGCTGCCACAACTCCGCCGCGGCATCCGGTTGCGACAGGTCCATCGCCACCACGGTGACCTCTACGCCGTGCGCCGTGCGCAGTCGCGCGGCAAGCTCGTTCAGCCTGTCCACACTGCGAGCGACCACGACGAGGTCGTGGCCCCGGGCGGCGAACTGGCGGGCGAACTCCGCGCCGATGCCGGTCGACGCCCCAGTGATCAAGGCCACCTTCGAGGTCGCCACTGCCAACTCCGATCGGGATGATGTGCCGACCGGCAAGGGATTCACGCGGCGCTGGTCATCCGGCAGTCATCGTAGATCGGCGCCAGGACGTAGTGTCATGGAGTGCGACGGTCGCAGCGGCTGAGCGGACTCGACGCCAGCATGCTCTACCTCGAGACCGCAACGCAGCCCCTACAAGTGTTTTCGGTGCTGGAACTCGATCCCGCGAGCATTCCCGGCGGTTATCGCTATGACCGTTTCCGCGACGCGCTCTCGGAACGGGTGCGGGCGACACCGCCGTTGCGGGAGAAGCCGTCCGAGCGATTCGGAAACCTCGATCATCCCGTCTGGGTCGAGGACGTCGACTTCGACATCGACCGCCACGTGCATCGGATCAGCCTTCGGACGCCCGGCGGACGGGCCGAACTGCGCGAACTCGTCGGACATCTGGCGGGTTTGCCTCTCGATCGTCGCCGACCGATGTGGGAGCTGTGGGTCATCGAGGGCCTGGACGGCGGACGGCTGGCCATCCTGTTCAAGGTGCACCACTCCGCGGCCGACGGGGTGACCTATGCCAACCTGCTTTCGCAGCTGTGCAGCGCCGAGCCCGATTCGCCGCCACCGGAACCGGTCGCGGCGACGGCGGCCCCAACCCCGCTGCGGTTGGCCGTCAGCGGGCTGGCCCGGTTCGCGAGCCGACCGCTGCTTCTTGTCGTCACCGTGCTGCCCGCGGCCATCAGAGCGGTGGTCGACACCATCCGGCGCGCGGCGCGCGGCCGGGCGATGGCCGCACCGTTCACCGCCCCGCGGACCCGGCTCAACGGTCGGCTCACCGCGCAGCGCAACGTCGCCTTCGCCCGGCTCGACCTCGACGACATCAAGAAGGTCAAGAACCACTTCGGGGTCAGCGTCAACGACGTGGCGATGACGCTGGCCGGCGGGGTGGTCCGCCATTACCTGCTCGACCGCGGCGAGTTGCCGACGCCCTCCCTGGTCGCGTTGGTGCCGGTGTCGGTGCATGCACCCTCGCTGGACCGGGGGCGAAACCAGGTGTCGGGCATGTTCGCCCGACTGCAGACGCAGCTAGCGGACCCCGTGACGCGGCTGCGGGCTCTCGCCGAAGTGACCGCCGATGCCAAGGAACACGCTGCTGCGATCGATGCCACGCTGTTGCAAGACTTCAGCCAGCTCACCGGCCCCATCGCCCTCGGCGTCGCGAAGCGAGTTTACGCGCGGCTCACTCAGTTTCGCCCGATGTACAACCTGGTGGTGTCGAACGTGCCGGGTCCACGGACGGACTACTTCTGTGGTGCCGAGGTACTGGCCGCCTACCCGTTCGGGCCGGTCATGCACGGTTGCGGGCTCAACATCACGATGTGGTCGATCAACGGGAAACTCCACGTCAGCTTGATCTCGTGCCCCGCTCTGCTGCCCGACTTATCGGAGCTGGCCGACGGCTTCGCCACCGGCTTGAAGGAACTGCTTGCCGAGGTGGGCTGAGCTACCTTCTACTCCGTCACCCATGCGTACCGCGACGGGATCGCAGCCAGGAGTTCGTGAATCTCGCGGACGTAACGATCTGGCTCTGGCCCGTGGCTGTGAAAGGTGATCACCAACCGACCGTCATACGTTGCGGCGGAATACATGTCGACGCCCGCCGAGGTCGACGCGAACAACACTTCGACGTCATACTCCTCGACCGTCAACCCGGGTGGGGTGCGCACCGGCGGCAATTCCCCGCCGTCGGTTGTCATCACGACGTCGGGCAGCCCCGGTGGATTCCCCTGGTATTGCAGACCGAAATGGAGGAACGACTGTTGAATCACTCCGTCGGCCAGATCGGCGCGGAACGCCTCGACGATGTCACGCGCCAGGTCCATGATGTCGGTATTCGGGTGAATCTCGGCCAGGTACATCGCCATTCCCACTGGATTGGTGGCCTCGGTTGCACCGACCGGCGGGGTCAGAAAGTACCGCAGATCGACCGGGTACATATAGGGGATCGGAAGGTGCGGTGTATCCCGAATCGTCCACTCGGCCAACAGGATCGCGGCGGCGACCAGAGCGTTGAGACTGACCCGGTGGGCGCCACAGATATCAAGCAGGCTTTGGGTTTCCTGGCGGGAGAGCCGGCAGGTGGCCGACGGTACGAGAACCGGCTGCGGGTCGACGCGTCCCGCGTTTCGCCTGGAGGGGGGCAGCTCATAGGCGAACATCGCAGGCAGGTAGCGCTCGAGACCGAATCGCGCGAGTTTGCCGATACCGCGCTCGGAGAGTGCCGCCTCCAACGACTCCGGGATGGGCTCGACCTTGACCGGCGGGATACCTGCGCCGGTGACTATGTCGGTGTACCAGCCGAACAACTTCTCCAGCAGAGCGAACTGGTGGTGCGCGTCGGCCAGCGCGTGGTGGGTGTAGAGGGTGAGTTCGGACCGCTCGTCACCGTGGCTCAACCGCAGCTCGACCAGCGCCCGGGACTGGACCGGCAGGCGCCGGGCAGATGTGTCGTCGATCTTTTCGAGCCACATCCCCGGATGTTCGTAGTCGTCGACCATGATCTGGTGCCTGCCGTCGGTGCCCCGTTCGAGGTGACCGGCAAGGGCCGGATGCACATGACACAGCGTCTCGAACGCCTCCGACATCGCGCCGACGTCCACCGGTCCGCACAGGGTCAGGGTGATTCCGATGAAGTTCTCGGCCTGGGCGAAGAACTCCTCGCTAGGCGACAGATGGCGGATCGGCGATGAACCAAACACCGTGAATCCTTCCTCTTGACGTTGCGCCGATCACCGACTGGTGCTCGCCCTGCGGTAGCCCACCATGATCGGCCCTAGGCACACCGCAAAGATCCCGGCGAACCACAGCAGGGTGGTGATCATCGGCCACCACACCGGACCACCCACCGATAGTCCCCTCATCGCATCGACAGCCGGCGACATCGGCTGATACCGGACCGCCGGCTGGACCCAGTCCGGATACTTTTCCAACGGCACGAACCCCGTGCAGAAGGTGGCCCCCAGAATGATCACGGGCTGCATCGCCTCAACCAGAACGGCTTTCGACCAATACAGCGCGACCGTGGTGGCCAGCGTCGCAAATGCGACCCCGAAGATCACCGGCACTGCCACCCACAGCAATGCGGCGGCCAGACCGCACTGAAAACGGAACCCGAGGATTGCTCCCGCGCCCAGGATGACCAGCGTGGTGCCGAGCACGCGGATCGTCTCGGCGGCCAGCCGCGACAGCAGTCCGGCGCCGCGGTGCAGGGGCAGCGCCCACAATCGGCCGAGAAAGCCGTCGAGGCGCTCGGCGTTGATGCCGACCACGGCCGTTGTCGACCCCGACATCGTCGCCACCAGCGCCACCAGCGGCACGCTGAGGTACAGACCGTTCTGGCCCGTAATCGCTGTGATCGAGTCACCGAAGACGACCTTGAGTGTGAGCAGGAACGCCACCGGCAGCAGCAGGGCGTGGACGAGAGTCATGGGGTTGCGCGCCGACCGGACCAGTAGCCGCCGGGTGAGCACCGCGGTTTGCGACAGCAGGTGCTCGGGTTTGGCTTGCGCGTCACGGACCGCGCCGACGAGTACTGCCATCAGGTTCTCCGTCGGTACACCGCGATGGCGAAGGGCAACGTCAGGGCGATCACGCCGACCACCCAGGCCAGAGCCGGTCCGATGACCGACCAGGTGACCGGTGCCGCTTGTTGCACCGAGTCGCCGGCCAAGGCGTGCAAGGCGTCGACGATCCGGGAGATGGGTTGATTGTGAACGATCGGCTGAATCCATCCCGGAAAGCGCTCGAGAGGTTGAATCCCCACCGACAAGAAGCCAAATATCAACTGCGGCAACAGCAACCACTGCGCAGTCCCTGCAGGGTTGCGCGAGTTGGTTCCGATGATATCTGCCAGGAGCGCCAGCGCCAGGCCGGTGAGCAACACCAACAGACAGAACGCCGCGATGGCAGGCGGCGAACGGTGAAATCGAAAGCCGATGACGTATCCACAAGCCAGCGCCACGACGAGCCCGATCACACAACGATAGGCGCTCGCGCTGATGCGGGCCCCCAACGGGATCAGCGGCGCGATCGGCAACGACTGGAAACGGCGGTTGATCCCCTGTACCGAGTCGGTCGCGGCGCGAAACGCGGTAGAGATCGATGCGAACGCGATGGCTTGCAACACGATCAGCGGCAGCAGGTACTGCGCGTAGCTACTCGCCCCCAGGTCGGGCCCATCCATGAGCCTGTTCAAAGGGATGTAGAGACTAGCGGTCGCCGCCACCGAAACAGCCACGCCCACCGCGACCTCGCCGTTGCGCAATGTGGGACCGATCAGCCGTGTCGTCAGCACCCACCATTGCTGCGCTCCAGACGGCGCGGGTCGTGTCGCGGTCAACGGCGTCGACGCAGTCAACGCGGTCACGAGTACACCTCACCGGCCACGCGTTCTGCTGCCTGGTCGGTGGCCGCGGCCCCGGTCAGCGAGAGGAAGACATCGTCCAGCGACGGCCTGCGCAACACGATGTCGGCCAGCGCGATGTCGGCCGAATTCACCCGCAATAGAGCCGCGGTCAGCATGGCCGGTCCGTCTGGGGCGGGCAAACTGACCCGATCGGACTCCGGGCTGATCGCGGCCCGACTCGCGGCGGGCACCAACGTGCCCAGCGCCTCGACCAGAGCGGGGAGGTCATCCGGGTTGCGGGGCACGATCTCGCAGTACGTGCCTCCGGTGCGCTCCTTGAGTTCGTCGGCGGTGCCCTGCGCGACGATGGAGCCGTGGTCGATCACGATGATCCGATCGCTCAGCGCATCGGCCTCCTCGAGATACTGGGTGGTCAACAATGTCGCGATGCCCGCCTCCTTGAAAGCGGTGACCAACTCCCAGATGGCTTGTCTGCTGCGCGGATCCAGTCCGGTTGTCGGCTCGTCGAGGAACACCACCTCGGGGCGGACCACCAGCCCGCAGGCGATGTCGACGCGTCGGCGCATACCGCCGGAATAGGTACTGACCCGGCGACCCGCGGCGTCCTCCAGATCGAACTCACGGAGAAGGTCGACGGCCCTCGCGCCGGCGGTGGACTTGTCCAACCCCTGCAACCGGCCGAACATCACCAGGTTCTCGTATCCGGTCAACATGTCGTCGAGAGCGACATGCTGACCGGTGAGCATGATCGAACGGCGCACCATCGCCGGGTCGGCCACCACGTCATGACCCGCCACGGTGGCGCGTCCACGATCCGGCGTGGTGAGCGTCGACAGGATCTCCACTGTGGTCGTCTTGCCGGCGCCGTTGGGCCCGAGCAGCGCAACGACCTCGCCGCGGCCCACGTCGAAGGTGATGTCGCGCAACGCCGCAACCGAACCGAATGACTTGCCGATGCCTTCGACTTCCACACCGTTGTCGGACTGTGACATTGCTTGCCTACCTACTCATCGTCGTCGAGAACGGCTGCCGACAGATCCACCAGGGCGAGCGCTTCGTCCTCCGCCTCGCCGCCGTCACCGTCCTGGACACCGGTCACCGCTTCCTCGATCAGCGCGATCAGCGTGGCACCGAACTGCTCCGCGAGCGCCTCGGCCGTACCGCTGCGCACTCGTCGACGGTCGTACCACCAGTCCACGTGGAGCACGCCGCCGTGTCGATACGTCCGCAGTTCGAGCAGATGGCCCAAGCCCGGCAGGGTCTGCCGGATCATCAACTCGGTGTCACCATCGACTTGCACAGCCGCACCGGTCTCCTGCCATTCGGGGAGCATGCCGAGATGGGAGAAGAAGATTTCCGACGTGGCCGTGGTCCTCAGTAGCTCGGCGGTCGGCGCATGCAGGTAGCGCAGCAGCCCGTACCCGATACCGTGGTGCGGCACGGCCTTGACGGTCCGGCTTACCTCTGCAAGCAGCTGAACCGCGCTGGCCCCCGGTAAGTCCATGCAGGGCAGCGCGATTGGATGGATCGCGGAGAACCACCCGACCGTTCTGCGCAGGTCGACCTCCGGCCGAAGCACCGACCGTCCGGCACCGGCGAGGTCGACGGCCGCAACGCCGTCGCCGACGGTGATCGCGAGGACGCGCGCCAGGGCGGCCAACAGAATCTCCTCGGTCGACGCCTGGGAGATTCGACGGGCGTTGTCGACCTGCGACGTCTGCTCTGGGGTCAATGCGGTGGCCAGCCTGATCAGGTCCTCGGCCGCCGGTGCGCCAGCACGCTCGGCATCCTGCCCGGGGCCGGCCAGGCTCACCGTCGCCTTCACCGCGTGGTCGATCCAATAGCTCCGTCGGTTGAGGACCGCGGGGTGGGCGGCCAGCGCGGCACAGCGCTGGGACCACTCCCGCCAGCCCGTGGTGGCCGGTTCCAAGGCGATGTCGCTACCGGCCAGTCGTTGCGCGAACGCGGTCAACACGTCCGTCACCAGGATCTCGCGTGATTTCGTGTCGTCGACCATCCCGTGCATGGTGAGCACCAGGAACCGGGGGGCACCCTGCGCGTCGACGACATAGGTGCCCGTCAACGGCCAACTGCCGAGGTCCTGCACCGCGATGGTGTCGGAGACGACGGCCGAGAGCGCTTCCCGCTCACCCTCGCTGGCCGGCACGGCATCGGCGGGCAGTGTGCATTGCGTCAGCCCGGTGAAGTCCCCGGGTTCGCTGATGTGCTGCTCCCACACACCTGCCCGGTTGACGACCCGCATTTTCAAGGCGTCATGGTGGTTGACGACTGCAGTCATGACCGCGGATGCATCCTCCACACTCACGGACGTGTCGATGCGCAACACCAACGGCGCCCGCCAGCGGCCCGGTTCAGCCAAACCGCTGTCGAGAAAACGGAGAATGTTGGGCGGGACAGGTGGATTCAGCTCGTCAGTGGGCTGGCCGGCCAGGCCGCCCGACGCGTAGCGGGCCACCAGGGTGTCGGCCAGTGCGCCAAGGCTGTCATGGTCGTAGAGGTCCTGCGGGGTGAGTTCCACACCTTCGTGCGCCGCGGTCATCGCCACGCCAATCGCCAAGAGCGAGTCGCCGCCCAGTTCGAAGAAGTTGTCGCCCGGCGCAATCGACTCGACGCCCAGACACTGCGACCAGATTCGCTGCAATGTCGCCAACATCTGAGACCTGGCGTCGGTGGCGATTGCGGGTTGGCGCGCGGCCGGTAGCGACTCGGACACCGCTGCACCGAGCGGGGCAGAGCCGCCCGACCGCACAAAAGCGGCGGGTTCGATCCAATGGCGCTGCCGCGCAAAGGCATAGCCGGGAAGCGTCACATGCTGGGCCTCGCCGTGGCGCGCCGTCCAGTCGACGTCGACTCCTGCCGACCACAACTGTCCGAGCCCGAGCAGGAATGTGTCGCGATCATTTCTGCTCTGCAACGGGTGCCGCATCAGGCGAACCGCGCGGTGGGTTTCCGACCACCCGGGCACACGCACGGCCGATCCGGTCAAACTGCCTCCGGGCCCCACCTCCACGAGCACACGTTGCGCATCGCCTAGCAGTTCGGCAAGTTCATCGGCGAACCGTACTGTGGACCGGATGTGCTTCGCCCAGCGGTGCGGATCGGTGGCCTCCTCGTCGGTCATCCAGGTGCCGGTTACGTTGGACAGCATCGGGATTCGGGGTGCGCGCAGCGTCACTGTGGACAGGTATTCCGCGAACGGGGCGAGCACCGTATCCATCGACTGCGAATGGAAACCGTGCGAGGTCCGGACACGTCGGGCGAGGATGCCCGCAGCGGCAAGGCGATCGCTGAAGGCACGGATGGCTTCGTCGGGACCGGCCACCACGCAGTTGCCGAATTCGTTGATGGCGGCGAGATCGACGTCGGCTGTCATGTGCGTGGCGATGTCGTCGGGGGCGGCAGCTACAGCGACCATGGCGCCAGCAGGCGCGGCATGCATCAGGCGGGCGCGCATCGACACCACCTTGAGCGCCGTCGGCAAGTCGAAGACCCCCGCCAGGGTGGCGGCCACCAGCTCGCCGATGCTGTGACCTGCCAGTGCCGCCGGGGTGACCCCATACGACGTGATCAGCTGCGCCAGCGCGTATTCCACTGCGAAGAGAGCCGGCTGGGCCAGGTCGGTGGGCTCCAGGCTCGCCCCGTCGAACACCTCGGCCACCAGGTCGAAGCCGAGTTCTAGGCCGAAGACAGCGGCGCACCGGTCGAACGTCTCCCGGAACACCGGCTCGGTGTCATAGAGACCGCGGGCCATGCCGACGTGCTGAGCGCCCTGCCCGGGAAACAGGAACGCCGCCCTCTTCGCGCCTGGCGAAGCGCCCGGCGGACATTGGCCGACCGAAACGTTCTCGTGTTCTGGGTTGTCGGGCAGAGCGGTCAACACGGCCGCGGCGTCGGCGCGGTCGGCAACGACGGCTGCCATCCGAACCTCATAGGCCCGCCGACCCGCGAGCGTGAACGCCACGTCGGGCAGCGACAGTTGTTCGTCTCGCGAGAGTTCCGCGGCAAGCGCGGCCCTGGCGTCCTGCAGGGATTCGGCGGTGCGCGCGGACAGCAGCAGCACTTGCGGGCCGCTCGTGGCCGCGACCGCAGAGGTCTCCGGCGCCTCCTCGAGGACGACGTGCACGTTGGTGCCACCGACACCGAACGAGCTCACTCCGGCCCGGCGCGGCACGTCGGATTCCCATGGTGTGTAGGTGTTCGCAACCACGAACGGCGTTTTCTCGAGGTGCAGCTCGGGGTTGGGCGCGGTGTAGTGGACGGTCGGGGGAATTGCCTTGTTCTTCAGGCAGAGGATCGTCTTGATCAGGCCGGTGACGCCGGATGCCGCATCAAGGTGGCCGATGTTCGACTTCACCGAACCCAGCACGCACGGGCCCGGCCGATCCAGGTCGGAGACCTCGAAAGCCTGTCGCAGCGCTTCGATTTCGATGGGATCACCCAGCGGGGTTCCCGTTCCGTGGGTCTCCACGAATCCGATTGTCGAGGAGTCGACACCGGCAACGGCATGAGCTTCGGCGATGACCTCCGCCTGGCCGGCAAGGGCAGGTGCCGCATAGGTCATCTTGACCGAGCCGTCGTTGTTGATCGCTGAACCGCGGATGACGGCGTGGATGCGATCACCGTCGTCGAGGGCTGCCTCCAGCGGCTTGAGTATCACCGCCGCGACCCCGCTGCCGAAGATGGTGCCGTCGGATCTGACGTCGAACGGTCGGCAGTGGCCCGAGGCCGACACCATTGCCCCCGGCTCATAGGTGTAGCCAACGTGATGCGGCACCCGGATCGATGCGGCACCGGCCAGCACCATGTCGCTTTCGCCGGACAGCAGGCTCTGGCATGCGAGGTGCACTGCGACAAGCGACGACGAGCAGGCGGTTTGCACCGAAAGGCTCGGCCCGCGCAGATTGAACTGGTGCGACACCCGCGTCGCCAGGTAGTCCTTGTCATTGAGCAAGACCAGGTTGAACATCTCGACGGTGATGCCCTCCCCGACGAGCGCCTTGGGATCGCGGTGCGACATCAGGTTGTCCATCAGGTAGCCGCTGGCGGTACTGGCGGCGAAGACGCCGATCGCTCCGTCGAAGGTGGCGGGGTCGTACCCGGAATCCTCGAAGGCGTGCCACGCGGTCTGCAGGAACAGCCGCTGTTGGGGGTCCATCATCGCAGCGGTGTACGGAGTCATCCCGAAGTATTCCGCGTCGAACTCATCGGTCCCGTCGAGCAGGGGCGCACGCCGCACGTATGCCGGATCGGCCAGCGTCTTCGCGCTGACTCCTGCCGCGGCAAGTGCATCATCGGAAAGCGTGGCGATGGACTCTTCACCGCGGCGCAGGTTGTCCCAGAACGTCGTCACCGAGTCTGCACCGGGAAACCGGCCGGCCATTCCGATGACCGCAATCGAGTTGGGCGGCAACTGATTCGAACCGGTGTCCATAGCTAGACCCGTCCCTTCCGTCTGCCCGCAGCAGCTTCCTGGCGGGCCTTGGCGCGCTGCTGGGCTCGTGCGCCAAGGCCGGATCGAGCCGTCGCGGGGATTTCGGCCGCCGTCACGTAGCCCATGCGCTTGCATAGTGCGTCGGTGAGACGCGAGATGGTCGGGTACTCGTAGATGACCGCGGCCGGCAGCGTGATGCCGAGACTCGAGCCGAGGCTGCGCTGAAGTGTGACGCTCATCAGGGAATCCATACCGAGTTGGAAGAATCCCGCTGCCGGGTCGAGAGTCGCGGTGGGTGGGAGCCCCAGCACGTCGGATGCCAACGTACCTATGTGGTCGGCCAGCAGCTCGCGACGCCGCTCCGGTGCACACTCGCGGAGCGCCTTGCCGAACTCGCTTTCCGGGATCGGCTGGTCCGTTTCGGTTTCGCCGGCCGACTCGCCCGCCAACACCTCATCGACGATGCGCAGCGCTCCGCGGGTGCGGTATGCTGTGGCGAGCAGCGGCCAGTCCACGTCTGCGACGGTGAAGTGCAGCGGCGCATCGGACGCCATCGTCAATGACAGCGCCCGAATGGCGATCTCGTCGGGCATTGGCACGAGCCCCGAGTTCGACATGACCTGATTCGCATCGGTTTGCCCCTCGGCCAACGACTTCCATAATCCCCAGTTCACCACCGTGGCCGGCAGACCCATGTTGCGCCGGGCGTAGGCGAAGGTGTCGAGGAAGTTGCTGGTCGCCGTGTAGTGGGCGAGCCATCGCGAACCGAGCAGACCGGAGATCGACGAGAACATCAGGAAATGGCGAACGGCGGTTCGCAACGCAAGAGTGTGCAGCACGCCGAGCGCGTCCAGCTTCGGACCGAACATCGCGTTGACGTCGTCGGTCGTCATGTCGGACAACGCGACCGGTCCACCGCCGAAGGCCGCGAGGTAAATGCCCTCGAGAGAAGGGAGTTCGGTGCCGAAGCGGCCGAACAGTGCGGCCATCGCTACTTCGTCCGCTGCGTCGGCGGCCACCGTGATCAGCGTCGTTCCCGTCGCCGAGAGCCGGCGGGCCAGTTCGTCGAGCCGCCCGCCTGGGTTTCGCGATACCGCGACGATGGTTCCGGCTCCCATGTCGGCGAGCTGTTGAATCAGGTGCGGCCCGATGCGGCCGGTGGCGCCGATCACCAACTGGCTGGTGTCCTGGCCGAGCAGACCGGTCGTTGCCGCACGAGGAGTATGCCGTCGCAGCCGCGGCACGTGCCGGGTTCCTCCCCGGTAGACGACCTGGTCCTCCCGCTCGCCGGCTTGCGCCTCGGTCAGCACGTACCGCGCGGTCAAGACGGCAGGCACCGCGTCGTCGACATCGACCATGCCGCCCCAGATCTCGGGATGTTCCAACGCGAGCGTGCGGCCGAGACCCCATAGGACAGCGTGTGTCGAATTGGCGCGATCGCCGTCGGCGACCGGCTGGGCATTGCGGGTGACGAAGTACAGCCGCGGCGGTGAGTCCATCGAAAGCAGTTCTTCGACAAGACTTCTCGCCTCGTTGAACAATGCGTATGCCGACGGCACATCGATGGCGGCACCCATGAAGGCCTTAGCGGCCGGCGCGAGTAGCACGTTGTCCACTTCGCCCAGCGCGGTGCGCAATGCGGCCCGGTCGGTGCCCCAGTCCGTGGCAAGGTCTGGAACACAACCGAGTTCAGCACCCAGGTCGGCGTCCCCGAGGACCAGCCATTGACCCACGCTCGCAGTGTCGGCCGCGGGACGAGGGTGGATGGGCCAGGTCGGCTCGTACAGCCAGTCGGCCGGGACTGGACTGGCGTCACCGCCCGCTGGCCGGCGCGCGCGCTGCCCGCCAAAGTCGTTGGTGGACAACGCGGGTGCGATGTCGATCCAATGTCGGCTGTGGCGCCACGGGGCAATCGGGGTAGCGGGGTGCGGCCCCGGCGGGTGTTCGCCGTGCGGTGGCCGGACGGTGTGAGTCGCGTTGAGATTCGTGTGAAATTCAACGGTGTCGTGCGCATGGCGCTGCAGCGTGCCGATGCTGTGGTGATGTGCATTGCCGGTGGACGGGTCAGCGAGGGTGTCGGAAATGGCCTTGGTGAGCAGTGGATGTGGGCTGATCTCGATGAACGTGCAATTGGTTGCGCCGGCGGTGGCGACGGCGTGGCCGAACCGGACGGGGTTGCGCAGGTTGGCAGCCCAGTGGTCGGCATCGAACAGTGGTGAGACACCGGCGTTTTCGACCGTGCTGATGACCGGGATGAGCGGAGACCTCGGCGTCAGGCCGGCCAACGCCTCCTTCAACGCCGGCAGGATGGGATCCATCATCGCGTGGTGGGACGCCACGTCCACGTTCACCCTGCGGGCGAACGCATTCTGCCCAATTGCCCTGGCGACGACGGCGTCGACCGCCTCGGTTGGCCCGGCGACCACAGTCTGGCGCGGTGAGGCATACACCGCCACCGTCACCCCCGGAAAATCGGCGATCAACGCCTCCGCGGCCTGCGCATCGAGCTCCAGCAGGGCTATCGCGCCCTTGTCGGCGCGTTCGGCCATGAGCCGCGACCGGGTCGCGATCACCTGCAGACCCTGCGCTGGGGTGAGGGCGCCCGCCACCACGGCAGCCGTCACCTCACCCATCGAATGCCCGATCACGGCGTCCGGCTCGACCCCGTGCGAACGCCACAACGCCGTCAACGCCAGCTGGACGCCCACCAGCACCGGCTGAATTCGCTCGATCCCGGTGAGTTCCTGTCCGGTGGCCAGCACGTCGCGCAGCGAGAATCCCACCTGCGCAACGAAGTCCGGCTCCAGCTCCGCGACGGCGGCTGCGAACGCCGGTTCGTCGGCGAGCAGTCGGCGGCCCATCCCCGCCCATTGCGAACCCTGACCCGAATACACGAACACGGTTCCGGATCCGCACGGTCCCTCGTGGGGACCGACCACACCGATCGCGGGCTCACCGGCGGCGACCGCCCGGAGCCCGGCGATGGCTTCGGCGCGCTCGGCCGCGCAGACCGTCGCGAACGTCGGGTGCTGGCTGCGGTGATGGTTGAGCGTGTGCGCGACATCGGCCAGCGGCACCAGCGCCCCTTCGTCGGTCATCCAGTCGGCCAACGTCGTCGCCATCGCAGCCATGCGCTCGTGGTTCTTGCCGGTGACGACGAGGGTCGTCACCGAAGGGGCCACCGCGGGCTCCTGCCCCCGCGCCTTGGGGCCCTGCTCCAGGACCACGTGCGCGTTGGTGCCGCCGAAGCCGAATGACGACACGCCTGCCCGGCGCGGACGTCCGGTCACCGGCCACTCGGTCGCTTCGTCAACCACCTTCAGGCGGAGCTCGTCGAACGGGATATGCGAATTAGGGGTTTCGAAGTGCAGGTTGGCCGGAAGAGCGCCTCGTTGCAGCGCCAAGGCTGCCTTGATCAGACCGAGGATTCCCGCGGCTGCTTCCAAGTGGCCGAGGTTGGTCTTCACGGCGCCGACCAGCAGCGGCGCGGCGGGCTGCCGTCCGCGGCCGTATACCGCCCCGAGGGCCCTGGCTTCGATGGGATCGCCGAGCAGCGTTCCGGTTCCGTGCGCCTCGACGTAGTCGACCTCGGAGGGCGTAACGCCCGCATCAGCGCAGGCGGCCCGCAACACTGCGGCCTGAGCGGCCGGGTTCGGTGCCATCAATCCGTTGGATCGACCGTCTTGATTGACCGCTGAGCCGCGGACGACCGCGAGTACCCGGTCTCCGTCACGCTCTGCGTCGGAGAGCCGCTTGAGTATCGCGACCCCACAACCCTCACCGCGGACGAATCCGTCGGCGGCAGCGTCGAAGGCATGGCAGGCACCGGTTGGCGACATCGCTCCTGCGGCATCGAAGCTGCGCGTCACGGCAGGCGAGAGCAACAGGTTCACCCCTGCGGCGATCGCCAGCTCGGATTGGCCGGCCCGCAGGCTCTGGCAGGCCAGGTGCACCGCGACCAGCGACGAGGAGCAGGCGGTGTCAACGGTGAGCGACGGTCCCCGCAGGTCCAGGAAGTAGGAGAGCCGATTGGCGATGATGCTCAACGCACCGCCGGTACCCGTCCAGGCGTCGATCTGGCCGAGGTCTCGTGCGGCCAGGTAGCCGTATTCGCTGACACATGCGCCTGCGAACACCCCGGTCTGCGAGCGCTGGAGCGATTCGGCCGGGATGCCGGCATGCTCGAGCGCCTCCACCGCGACCTCGAGCAGTAACCGTTGCTGCGGATCGATGCGGTCGGCTTCACGCGGCGCGATACCGAAGAACTCGGCGTCGAAGCCGGCGATATCGCTCAGAAACGAGCCCCACCGGGTGGTGTTCGCCAGTGCCGCGTGCGCTTCCGGTGAGCCGTCATCGAACGCCTGCCACCGCCCGTCGGGCACCGTTGAAACCGCTGAGCGGCCCGCGGCCAGGAAGTCCCACAGCGCGTCGGGTCCTTGGATCTCGCCCGGCAGCCGGCAGCCCAGCCCGATGACGGCGATCGGCTCGTTCAGCGAGCCGCCCGCGGTGCCGGGCGACGAGCCACCCGCTGGCTCCAGATCGGGGTGGACCAGCGCGTGGGCCAACGCGTTGATGGTCGGGTTCTGCCAGAAGTCCACCGGAGAGACCGGCCGACGCAACAACTCCGACAGCTCACCGGACAGCACCACCGCTTCGCGCGATCCGACGCCCAGTTCGTTGAGGGGTGCTTCGAGGTCGATCTGGTCGGGACTGCAGCCGATATTGGTGACGAGGTAGTCGACCAGCCAGTTACGCAGTTCGGGTTCGTAATCACCCCACGACGTCATACGGAGATGTCCAGTCGGTCGAACTCGCCCTGTCGGTAGAGGTCCGCACACGACGACCGGCGGATCTTGCCGCTGGTGGTGATCGGGATCGAACCCGGCGACACGAGCACGAGATCGCCGACACGAAGATTGTGTGACCGCCAGATCGCCGTCGATACTTCGCGTTTCACTGTGTCGAGCCGCTGAGGATGCTCATCGACGGACCCGTGTTGCTTCAGCTCGATGATCGCGACGAGGTTCTCGGTGTCGTCGTCCTCGACCGCGATCGCGGCGACGCGGCCGCCGGTGATCTCCGTGATCGTCGACTCGATGTCGTCGGGATAGTGGTTGCGGCCGTCGACGATCAGCAGGTCTTTGAGACGGCCCATGATGTACAGCTCGCCATCGGAGATGACCCCAAGATCCCCGGTGCGTAACCAAGGTGCTTCCGGGGTTCCGGCTGACGCATCCGTGATCCGTGCGTCGAAGATGCGCGCACTCTGTTCTGCTTTGCGCCAGTAGCCCTGGGCGACGTTGTCTCCGTGCACCCAGATCTCGCCGATCGCGCCCGCCGGCTGCTCGATGCCGGTCTCCGGCCGCACGATGCGGATCATGCAGGCCCGCGGCGCGCCGTAACTCACGAGCTCGGTGGTGCCATAGCGGCCTCCGACGCACGGACGGGCAAGGCCGGCCGACAGTTGCGCGAGGTCGAAGCGGGCCGTCCTGACGGGCTTGCCGGGTGCGGGAGTGGCCACGTAGAGGGTCGCCTCGGCCAAGCCGTAGGAAGGGCGGATCACGTTGTCCTGCAAGCCGAACGGGGCGAACCGCTCGGTGAAGCGCTTTACCGTGCCGCTGGCGACGCGCTCGGCGCCGCTGAGGATGGCCTGCACTCCACCAAGGTCGAGACCCGCCATGTCTGCATCGGAGGTCCGCCGGACGGCCAGGTCGAACGCGAAGTTGGGCGCCGCGGACACCGCGTGCGGGTGGCTGGCCAGCAGCTGAATCCAGCTTGCGGGTTTACGCAGGAACGCCAGGGGACTCATCAACACTGCGCGGCGTCCCGTGACTACCGGTGCACAGACGCCCATGATGAGGCCCATGTCGTGGTAGAAGGGCAGCCAGGACACGATCACGGTGCCTTCGGGAGTCTCCCCGTTGTAGTCGAAATAATCCTGCACCGCCTGGTCGAGGTTGGCCGTGACATTGCGGTGGGTAACGACCACGCCCGCCGGAGTCCGGGTGGAGCCGGACGTGTACTGCAGGTACGCCGGACCAAGGCCGGATTGGTCGGTGGTGTCGAGGTCGCGCGTGCAATCCAGGTCCAGCAGATCGACCTCGATGAGCGCAGGTCCCTGTTGGCCGCGTCGGCCACTCGCGTACTTGTTGACGTCGGTGACCACCGATGAGGTCGTCAGCAACGCGACCGGGGCGCTGTCCTGAATTGTCGTGGCGACCCTGAGGTCGTGAACGCCGAACTGGGGCACTGACAGCGGAACCGCGATGAAGCCTGCCTGGAGCGAACCGAGGAAGGCGACGATGTAATCGAGGCCCTGCGGCGCCAGGATCGCCGCGCGATCGCCTGTCGTGCCGAACCGGCGCAGTTCCTCGGCCACGACCAGCGACCGACGGTAAACCTGCGACCAGGTCAAGCTTTCGGCGAAGCCACTTCCGTCCAGGGTGCCGTCCATGAAGGTGTACGCCGTGGCGTCGCCGTGCTCGGCGGCGCGCGCGCACACCAACGCAGGAATAGACAATTCGGTGTGGGGCATGCTGGCAACCTCTTCGCGTCTCCGCCGATGTTCAGCTGGGTTGACCCGAGCCCCAAGTCCGGATGCAAACCGACACTCTGGCAAACCCCAGCTAGGAAGGGAGAGCCTGGCGCCGACACTTCCCCGGCCCGCGCAGCTGCGGACCCTTCACTGAATTTAACAGTCGCGTCAATGCGTTGCCAATTCGCGCCGGCGCCGGCGCGGGTGTACACAATATGAGTTCAGTTCAAAAGCTTTGCTCGCAAATATCGCAAAGCTGCCCTGGAAGGTATGACTGTCGGTGATCGTCGTCATCGACGTTTGCTGCTTCATTCTCCCCCATGTTTGCTCAGCAAATTCTCAGGGGTCGGCCACAGCGCAACCGAAGTCCTCCAGGGCCGGAGCTGCACTGCGACGAACAAAACCGCTACGCCCCCGGCAGTGCTCCCGAGCATCGGGCAAACACGCGTTCTTCCACCCACTGCGCGAGCGGCAGCAAATTGGTGTTGATGTAGAAATGGTCGCCGGGAAAGACGGTGAGGCCGAAGTCCGACGTCGTACGCTGCGCCCAGGGCGTCATCAGTTCGGCAGTACCCAACTCGTCGTCGTCGGCCATCAGCCCGTAGATGGGGCACGACACCTTGGCCTCGGGCGGGCAGTCGTAGGACGCGATGGCCTTGAGACCGCGCAGGGTCGGCAGGATGGTGGCGGCGAACTGCTCGTCGTTGAGAAACTCCGGGTTGGCGCCGGTCACGTCGCTCACCATGCTCAGCAGCTCGACGTCGGAGCCCTGGAGACCGCCGCGCTGCCGCAACAGCCCCGGAGCGGCGGACGCCGATGCGAAGAATGCCGCGATGGGATTACCGGCCTGCTCGAAGCGAAGCGCAACCTCGAAGGCCAGCAGCGCCCCCATGCTGTGCCCGAAGAACGCGACCTGACCACCCGGAATTTCGGCGGGCTTGAGCAGCGTGCAAAGCTTGTCGGCCAGGTCGGGGAGGCTCGTGTACTGCGACAAGTCCTTGCCTGCGCGCTTCCCCGGGTACTGGACCGCCACGCATTTGGTGCCGCCTGTGAATGCTCGGGCGAACGGCACATAGAAGTTCGCCGACCCACCGGTGTGGGGGAAGATGTAGAGCCGCGGCTCGACCTTCTGGTCGTGCTCTGAAGTCACCGGTCCCACGGTAGATGACGGGGCATCACACCCCTTCCGACTCAAACTTGACACGTGTAAAGTTTGGCCGCATGGACAACATCCACGGGAAGACCATCGCGATCACCGGTGCCGCTCGCGGCATCGGATACGCCACCGCCAAGGCGCTGCTGCAGCGTGGCGCCCGCGTGGTTATCGGTGACCGTGACGTCGCCCTTCAGGAGTCGGCAGTTGTGCAGCTCACCAAGCTCGGCCAGGTCTCGGGCTATCCGCTCGACGTCACCGACCGCGAATCCTTCGCGACATTCCTGGACAAGGCGCGCACCGAGGGCCGCGGCCACATCGACGTCCTGATCAACAACGCCGGCGTGATGCCGATCGGCCCGTTCCTCGAACAGACCGAGCAGGCCATCCGCTCCTCGATCGAGGTCAACTTGTACGGCGTCATCGCCGGCTGCCAGCTGGTGTTACCCGACATGATCGCCCGCCGCAGCGGCCACATCATCAACATCGCCTCGCTGTCCGGGTTGATCCCCGTCCCGGGCCAGGTCGTCTATGTCGGCGCGAAGTTCGGCGTCGTCGGGCTGTCCGCGGCGCTGGCCGACGAGGTCGCGCCCCACGGCGTCGACGTCTCCGTGGTCATGCCGCCGTTCACCAACACTGAGCTCATCTCCGGCACCAAGAGCAGCGGCGCGATCAAGCCCGTCGAACCCGAGGACATCGCCAAGGCTGTGATCAAGACTCTGGACAAGCCGAAAACTCATGTGTCCGTGCCGCCGCCGTTGCGGTTCACCGCGCAGGCCGCACAGATGCTGGGCCCCCGCGGCCGTCGCTGGCTGAACCGCAAGCTCGGACTGGACCGTGTGTTCCTGGACTTCGACACCACCGCACGCGAAACCTACGAGCAGCGCGCGCGGGCGGCTCAGGGCGTCGTCGAGGGTCCCGACAAGCCCTAGGCGAACTGCGGGACCGGGTTCCCCATGCGGTAACCCTCGATCACGTCCAGATTCTCGAACAACTCCTCGAGCCCGAACTGGTAGTCGTCGGCGGTGCCGACGAACACGACGTGGACGACGTCGGCGTCGTCGGACGTCATCGCGATCGTGGTCACGGGCACCACGTCGCCGTCGTCAGGGACCTCCGCCGTCGACGGGATGAAGTACCATAGCGCCGATTCATCATCGGAGAGCTCTTCGTCAAAAACCCAGCCGCGCTCCGTGATTCGCTCATCCAGTCGCTCCAGCACCGCAGCAAGTTCGATGTCGTCGGAGAGCCCTTCGAGCACGGTCTCGGGAATCCATCGCGAATTCTGGGCAGCCTGCCGCTTCTTGCGGCGAGCCTGTTTCGCTTGGGACTTGCGAGACACGTTGAACCTACGACAGCGCCTGGTCGAGATCGCCGATGAGGTCCTCGGTTCCCTCCAGCCCCACCGAGATTCGCACCACCCCGTCGCCGAGACCGATCGCGGCGCGACCCTCCGGACCCATCGAGCGGTGCGTGGTGGTGGCCGGGTGGGTGATCAGCGACTTGGAGTCGCCGAGGTTGTTCGAGATGTCGATGATCCGCAGCTTGTCGAGCACCTCGAATGCGCGTTCTTTCCCCGCGGTTGAATTGCCGGCACCGCCGGCGGCCTTGAGCTCGAACGTCACAACCGTTCCGCCACCGGTCATCTGGCGCTTCGCCAGGTCGTACTGCGGATGCGACTCCAGGAACGGGTACCGCACCCAACTGACCGCCGGATGGTTCTCCAGGAACTCGGCGACGCGGTGCGCCGACGCGTTCTGGTGCTCGACGCGCACCGACAACGTCTCCAGACCCTTCAGCAGGGTCCACGCGTTGAACGGGCTCAGCGCGGGGCCGGTGTGCCGCATGAGCTTCTGCACGGGCTCGTCGATGTACTGCTTGTCGCCGAGAATTGCGCCGCCGAGCACCCGGCCCTGCCCGTCGATGTGCTTGGTGCCCGAATACACCACGACATCGGCGCCCAACGGCATGCCCTGCTGCAGAATCGGCGTGGCGAAAACGTTGTCCAGCACAACTTTCGCGTCGACCGCATGGGCCATCTCACATACCGCGGCGATGTCCACCAGCTGCTGCATTGGGTTCGACGGCGTCTCGAAGAACACGGCTCGGGTGGGCTTGGAGGAGTCGGTCAGCGCCTCCTCCCACTGCGATAGATCGTCGCCGTCGACGAACACCGTCTCCACACCCCAGCGCGGCAGGATCTCGCTGCAGACCACGAAGCACGAACCGAAGAGGCTGCGCGCGGCGACCAATCGGTCACCCGCAGCCAGCAGTGCACCCAGCGACGTGAACACCGCCGCCATGCCCGTCGCCGTCGCGAAACACGCTGGCGCACCCTCGATCAGCCGCAGCCGCTCCTCGAACATCGAGATCGTCGGGTTTCCGTAGCGCGAGTAGACGTAGCGGTCGATGTCACCCGTGAACGCCTTCTCCGCCTCTGCCGCAGAGGAATACACGTACCCCGACGTGAGGTACATCGCCTCGGCGGTCTCCTGAAAGCCGGACCGCAGCAGGCCGCCGCGCACTCCGATGGTCGCCTGGCTGACGCCCTCGGGCAGTTCGGCCGGCCGACGGACGGAATGACCCTCTGGGCTCATGACTGCCTCCACGGCAGGCCGGCGGCCTTCCATCCGGTGACGCCACGATGTCGGTGCTCATCGAGGTCGCCTTCGAATCCGTCGAGCATGTTGTATGAGGGGGCGATGCCCGCCGCGGTGGCGGCCTCGGCGGCGCCGATCGAGCGGTTGCCGGAACGGCACAGGAACACCACCGGCCGGTCCCCTGGCGTCACGCCCGCGGCCTTGAGATCGTCGACGAAATCGTCATTGTGCTTACCGTCGGAACTGTTCCATTCGACGTAGACAACCTCGCGATCGAGGCTCGACAGATCGGCCACCCCGACGAACCGCCACTCGGCGTCGGTCCGACAGTCGACCAATACCGCCTCGGGGTCATCGGCCAGCAGCTTCCATGCCTCCTCAGGCGTGATGTCTCCGGCATAGCTCACGATCGTGAGTGTCCCACAGCTAGCCAGGGGCCTGTGTACAGACCTTCCATGCCCCGTCCTCGAGCACGAACGTCGTTTCGACATCGATGGTGACGTCCGACGCCTTGTCGAACTGGTAGGCCACCTTGGCCGTGGCGCGATCGCCGTTGACCACCACGTCGGTCACGTCGGCGATGCGTCGCGTCCCCTGTTTTTCCTTCGAATCGCGTTGATCGGCAAGCACTTCAGCCTCGGTGCCCTGCTCCGAACGGCACGTGTTGCTGCGGAAGTCGCCGTAACTCTCCTTCTGCAGCGCATCGTTCTGCGCCACCACCGCGCGCACGATCTGCTGCTCCGGCGACACCTCGTCACCCTGGAAGAAATTCACCAGCGCAATTGCGATCACGACAATCGAAATGATTGCCAGCGCACCCAGGAACGGTGCCGCAGAAGGCCGGTCCGCGCTGGGCTCCGGTTCGGAATCGGGCTTGTTCATGGCTGCCAGAGCCTGCGCAGCGCCGCGGAAACCCGGCGGGCCCGGTCCCTGGCGATGATCGGGTCCTGCGCAGTCGCGAGCGCCACCCCGAGGCGGCGCCGCCCCTCGGTCTCATCGGGCCTGCCGAACAGTCGGACATCGCTTTCCGCCACGGCCAGCGCCTCGGTCAGCACCGCGTTCAGCGCAGCGCCACCACTCTCGGTCGCGTCCGCCCCGGCGTAACTGACCTCCGCGGCCGCCGGCGAGATCATGATGGTGTCCACCGACAAACCAAGGATCGCGCGCGCGTGCAGCTCGAACTGCGAAAGTCGTTGTGAGCGAAGCGTTACCAGCCCGCTGTCATACGGTCGCGGCCGTACGTTGTCGAAGTAGACCTCGTCACCGCGCACCAGTACCTCGACGCCGAACACACCGCGGCCACCCAGCGAGTTGACGATCCGGGCCCCGATCGACTTCGCGGCATCCAGCGCGGCGGGTGACAGCTGCTGAGGCTGCCAGGACTCGAGCATGTCGCCGCCAAGCTGCCGGTGCCCGATCGGTTCACAGAAGTGCACCACGGGCCCGGTCGATCCGATGGTGCGGATGGTGAGCAGTGTCACCTCGAAATCGACCTCGACGACGGCCTCGGCCATCACCCGGTTGTGCGGTATCCGGCCCGCGGCGACGGCGCGATGCCAGGCCGGCTCGACGTCTTCGGGACGCACCAGCACCGACTCGCCCACCCCGGGAGCCGCCGCAATCGGCTTGACGACCAGCGGAAAGCCTGCGTGCCGAGCTACGGCGGTCAATTCCTCCGCAGAACCCGCGAACCAGAACGGTGCGGTTGGCAAGCCGAGTTCGTCGGCGGCGAGCCGCCGCAGCCCCTCGCGGTCGAGGGACAGCCGGGTGCTGCGCGGCGTCGGGAACACCTCGATGTCGCCGCGTTCGGCCACCGCGATCAGCGCGTCCGCGGCGACCAGGGTCGCCTCGGCCACCACGTACCTCGGCTGCTCCTTCTCGATCACCGCCGTCACCGCGTCGGCGTCGTTCAGCTTCACGACGGCCGATCGGTCGGCGACGCCGTGCGCCGGCGCATCGGCATAGCGATCCACCGCGATGACGGTGGCGCCGAGCCGCTGAAACGCCAGCGTCAGCTCCCGGCTCAGTTCGCCCGATCCGAGCAGCATGACCGTGGTCTGGGGGGCGGGTTCGGGACTGGCTTCGGGCGCCGTCTCGACCTCGTCGGAGTCGATCTGCGCCATTAACTCGTCACTGTCGGTCGTTTCACTCATCGCGGGTCCAGCCTGCCAGATGTCAGCGCAGCCGCGCGTCGATGTAGCACCAGCGCCAGTTCTCGCCCGGCTCGACCGATCGCATCACGGGATGGCCGGTCTGCCTGAAGTGTTCGTCGGCGTGCTGGTGCGGGCTGGAATCACAGCATCCGACGTGCCCGCAGGTGAGGCACATTCGCAGGTGGACCCAGGCGCCCTTGCCGTCCTCGATGCAGTCCTCGCAGTGCCCCGGAGTGCGCGGATCGGGCTCGGCGGCATCATCAGCGGCGTCGAGGTGTTCGCACGTATCGATGGCCTTCGTCAGGGGGACCTCGGAGGATTTCGCTGCACGCAAACGTGATCTCCTCAGCATGCTGATCAACGATACGGACGGCGACACAGGAGGCTGAGCGACGTGGGCGCATCACTGCTGGCGGTTCTCATGCTGTCGATCCTGTTGGCCGCTGTCGCCCGCCGCTTCGACGTCTCCGCACCGCTGGCCCTCGTCATCGCGGGACTGCTCGCCAGCAACCTGCCCGGGCTGCACGACGTCGTGCTCGAACCCGAGCTCGTTCTGTACGTGATCCTGCCGCCGCTGCTGTGGTCGGCGGGCACCGAGAGCAGCTACGTCGCGCTGAGAACGAACCTGCGTCCCATCGGTCTGTTGGCTGTCGGACTCCCCCTCGCGACGACTTTCGCGGTCGGTTTCGTCGCCTACCAGACGGTTCCCGAGCTCACCGTGGCCGCGGCGCTGACCCTCGGCGCGATCGTGGCGCCGCCCGATGCGGTGTCCGCGACCGCGGTGGGCAGACGACTGGGCCTGCCCCGACGGACCATGGTCCTGCTCGGCGGTGAGAGCCTGCTGAACGACGCGACGGCGTTGACGGCCTACAAGGTGGCGTTGGCGGCCGCGATCGGAACGGCGGCGACGTGGAGCTCTGCCATCGGCACGTTCGCGCTGGCCGCGGTCGGCGGCGGCGCCGTCGGAATCGGGTTCGGTGCGCTGATCTCCTACATCCGGTCACGCCTCGACGACCCGGTCGTGGAGAGCGCTATCGCGTTGATCGCCCCGTTCGGCATCTACCTCGTCGCGGAGCTGATCCACGGGTCCGGCGTGATCGCCGTGGTGGTGGCGGCGCTGATCCTCGGACAGCGCTCCGCGCACGCCGGCTACGCGACTCGGCTGCAGGACTTCGCGCTGTGGCAGTCCGTCGTGTTGATCCTCGAGTCATTCGCGTTCCTGTTGATCGGGCTGCAACTGCCCGAGGTCATCGATGAGCTGGTGGGAATCCGGGCCTCGGTGCTCATCTGGTCGTCGGTCGCGGTGTTCACCACGGTGATCGCAGTTCGGATCGCGTGGGTGTTCATGTTCGCCTACCTGCCGCCGTTGTTGTTCCGGCGCATCAGGGAGCGTGAACCCACACCGCCGCCGTCGCAGGTGTTCGTCGTGGCGTGGGCCGGCATGCGCGGGGTGGTGTCGCTGGCCGCCGCGGCAGGCGTGCCGCTGGTGACGCTGTCCGGCGATCCGTTCCCCGGCCGGCCGCACCTGGTGTTCCTCACGTTCGTCGTCGTGGTGGGCACACTGCTGCTGCACGGGCTGACGCTGCCGTGGGTCATTCGGCTGCTGAACGTGCGGGGCGACGACCCCCAGCAGGACCGGCTCGCCGCGGTTCAGGCGCAGGACCGCGCGGCACGCGCCGCGGCAGACCGGCTGGACGAGCTGCTGGCCGAGTCGCAGGACACCGCCGAAACTCCCGAGCGCGCCGCCGAGGTACTGCGGGCGTGGAACACTCGACGGCTCAACAGCGCATGGGAGCGGCTCGGACGCACGGACGAGGAGATCGGCGAGAGCCCGGCCGCCGCGTTTCGCCGGCTGCGGCTGGAAATGCTTGCCGCCGAACGTAAGACGTTCATCGAAGAGCGCGACGCAGGGCGCATCAACGACGAGGTGCTGCGCACCATGTTGCACGGACTCGATCTCGAGGAGGCGACCCTCAACCGGACGTAGCGTCGAGCTGGTTGCGGAACGCATCCATCGCAGCGATGAGCGCCGTGAAGGTGCGGTGCGCGGCGCGTAGATCGTCGTCGGAGACTCCGGTCAGCGCGATGCTGGTCTGCTCGGCCAACGGGGTGAAAAAGCCGCGCGCGACGTGCATTCCGTGGTCGGCGACGCGCAGGATGACCTTGCGACGGTCGGCGGGATCGGACTCGCGCAGCAGGTGCTTCGATGCGATCATGCGCTCGACCAGGTACGTGATCGCTGCGCCGGACATGCCCATCCGTTTGCGGAGTTCGCCCGCGGTCAGCGGGGTTCCGGCGGTCTCGGCGACCATGATGTGCAGCAACGCACGGAAGTCGTTGGCCCCGACTTCGTGTTGCCCGGCGAAGTGCCTGCCGATCTGGTCGGACTCCGCGTTCATCGCCCGCACATCGGCCGCGATCATCGCCTCGAGTGCCTCGCGGTCGTCGTTCACAGGGGAAGCATATGTCGAGAACTTTCATTTGATTAATATTTAAGTATCTGAAATATTGTAGGCATGTCGCGTCGCTTGTCCTGGCTCCTGGCAGTGCTGGTGGTGGCCGTCTCCGGTGCGTTGATGGCGCTTCTCGCCGGTGATGACTCCAGCGAACGTTCCCCGGTAGCGGTACCCGAGGACGCCGAATCCGCGCGCGCAGACGCGATCCGCGCACAGTTCCCCGGGGGTGACGAAGTCCCGGCAATCATCGTGATCACGCGCAACGACGGCGCCCGACTGGATGCCGCCGACCTCACCGCGATCCAGCAGAAATGGCAGGCCCAGGTATCCGAAGACGGTGCGGCCGCACTGACCGTCGTGCCGCTGAACGCCGACCTCACCGGATTCGCGCTCAGCGACGCGGTCACGGAGCTTCGGCAATCGGCTGCCGACGGGCTTCCCGCCGATCTGCGGACCGAGGTCACCGGTGGGCCCGCATTCGGAGCCGACATCGCGAACTCCTTCTCGGGGGCCAACATCACACTGCTCGCGGTCACCGCGGCGGTCGTGGCGCTGCTGCTGATCGTCACCTACCGATCTCCGGTGCTCTGGCTGGTACCGCTGCTGGTGATCGGCTTCGCCGACCGGGTGGCCGCCGTGGTGGGCACCGCGGTCGCCAGCGGGCTCGGGATGAATCCCGACGGTTCGACGTCGGGCATCACCAGTGTGCTGGTATTCGGTGCCGGCACCAACTACGCCCTGCTGCTCATCTCCCGCTATCGAGAGGAGTTGGGGCGCAACGATGATCACCACGAAGCCCTCGATGTCGCGGTGCGACGCGCCGGCCCGGCGATCATCGCGAGCAACGCGACCGTGGTGCTGGCGCTGCTGACGCTGCTGTTCGCGTCGTCGCCGAGCGTGCGCAGCCTGGGCGTACAGGCCGCGGCGGGTCTGGTGGTCGCCGCGGTCTTCGTGCTGCTCGTACTGCCGCCGCTGCTCGCCCTGTTCGGCAAGCGGTTGTTCTGGCCCTTCATCCCGCAAGTCGGGGCGGAACCCCTGACCGACAGCGGAATCTGGCACCGCATCGCCGAAGCGGTGGCCAACCGGCCCGCCCGGGTCGCGATCGTTTCCATCGCGGGCCTTGCGCTGCTGTGTACCGGCTTGTTGACCACACCCGTCGGACTCTCACAGACCGAACAGTTCCGGGTACAGGCCGAATCCGTCAGCGGCTACCAGACTTTGGCGAATCATTTCCCGAGCGGTCTCACCGATCCCGCGCGCGTCATCGCGCCGACCGACCGGGCCACCGACATCCAGCAGGCGATCGCGGACACCCCCGGCGTGCTGTCCGCCGTCCCGGCCGGACAGAGTCCCGCTGGCCTGTCGCAGTGGTCGGTGGTCATCGACGCCGAGCCAGCGTCGGATAGGGCTTTCGAAACCATTGATGCGCTGCGCGATTCGGTGCACGCGGTCGACGAGGACGCATTGGTCGGCGGGTCCGACGCGACGGCACGCGATGCGAGTGCGGCCGCCGGGAACGACCGGCTCGTGGTGATCCCCGCGATTCTCGTCGTCGTGCTCGCGGTGCTCTACGTGCTACTGCGTTCGGCACTGGCGCCGCTGATCCTCGTCGCCGTCACGGTGCTCAGTGCGCTGGCGGCGCTGGGGCTGGGCGGCTGGGCCAGTGTCCACCTTTTCGGATTCCCGGCGCTGGACAACACGGCGCCGCTGTTCGCGTTTCTGTTCCTGGTGGCACTCGGCGTGGACTACACGATCTTCCTGGTCACCCGTGCCCGCGAAGAGACCCCGACGCACGGCACCCGCGACGGGATCGTCCGCGCCGTGTCCGCCACCGGGGCCGTCATCACCAGTGCAGGCATCGTGCTCGCGGCGGTGTTCTGTGTACTCGGAGTGCTTCCGCTGATCGTCCTCACCCAGGTCGGAATCATCGTGGGCCTCGGCATCCTGCTGGACACCTTCGTCGTGCGGACCGTGATCATCCCTGCGCTGTTCACGCTCATCGGCCCGGCGATCTGGTGGCCCAGTCTCAGGACCGACGACTACCGTCCACCTGGTGGACGTACAGCGGGTCGACACCGCGCTCGGGAAGGTGCGCATCCGCACTAGGGGAACCGGCGAAGCCATCATGTTCTGGCCGAGCCTGTTGATGACCGGCGACATGTGGTCATCGCAGGCCGACCACTTCGGCTCGACGCGCCAGGTCATTCTCGTCGATCCGCCAGGCCACGGTGGTAGCCAGAAGCTCGCTGCACCATTTACTTTCGACGATTGTGCGCAAGTCATCGTCGACATACTCGACAGCCTCGGCGTGCAGCGGACACACTTCGTCGGTAACTCGTGGGGCGGGATGATCGGCGGCACGTTCGCGGCGAGCCATCCCGACCGCATCGGCCGCGCGGTGCTGATGAACTGCACCGCATCGCCCGCGGGCGCACGGCAGAAGCTCGAGTACGGATTCCTGTTGCGCTTGGCGAACCTGCTCGGTGGCGTCCGGCCACCCCTGACCCGCTCAGTCCTCAACGCGTTCCTCGGGCCCACCACCTTTCGGACGCGTCCCGACGTCGTGGAATTCGTGCGGAACACCGTGCAGGCCGTCGACATGCGGTCCGGCGCGTGGGCGGTGCGCAGTGTGGTGCCCAGCCGTCCGGACCAGCGTTCGCTGTTCGCGAAAATCTCGACGCCCGTGCTGGTGGTCGCCGGCATCGAGGACGCCACCTTCGGAGTGCCGGAGACGTCCGCAATGGCCGAGGCCATCCCGGGTGCGCAGCTCGTCGTGCTGGACGGGGTGGCACACCTTGCCGGGCTCGAGAATCCGCCTCTGGTCAACGAGTTGATCCAGGAGTTCGTTTTTCGCGGGTAGCGTCAAGAGATGACCGGCACCTCCGGAACCCAGGCCCCGCAGCTGCCGCTGCACATGCGGCGCAATGCGTTCGACCCGACTCCGGAACTACGCGAGATCCGCGAGACCACCGGGGTTCGCACCGCGACGAACTCGTTCGGTATGACGGTGTATCTCGTCACCAGATACGAAGACGTCAAGGCGGTGCTGTCCGACCACGAGCGGTTCTCCAACAGCCGCCCGCCGGGGTTCTTCATGCCAGGGGCACCGCCGATATCCAACGAGGAGCTGGCCGCGTCGCGGGCGGGCAATCTGCTCGCCATCGACCCACCGGAGCACCAGCGTCTCCGTCGCATGCTCACCCCCGAGTTCACCATCCGCCGGATGAAGCGGCTGGAACCGCGCATCGTCGAGATCGTCGATCAGCACCTCGATGCGATGGAAAACGCCGGTCCGTCAATCGATCTGGTGGAAAGCTTCGCGCTGCCGATCCCGTCGCTGGTGATCTGCGAGCTGCTCGGCGTCCCCTATGACGATCGCGACGACTTCCAGCGACGCAGCGTCCGCCAGCTGGATCTGTCCATTCCGATGGCCGACCGCATCGAGCTGCAACGGCAGGGCCGCGACTACATGCAGACGCTGGTCGACCGTGCGCGCAGGCATCCCGGCGACGACATCCTCGGGATGCTCGTCCGCGAGCACGGCGACGAGTGCACCGACGCCGAACTCATCGGCATCGCGGGTCTGCTCCTGCTCGCCGGGCACGAGACCACGTCGAACATGCTCGGCCTCGGCACCCTTGCCCTCCTGCGGTATCCCGAACAACTCGCCGCGGTCCGTGACGATCCCGACGCGGTCGGGCCCGCCGTCGAGGAGCTGCTGCGCTGGCTGTCGATCGTGCACAGTGCCATCCCACGGTTCACCACCACCGAGGTAGAGGTGGCCGGCGTACGGATCCCCAAGGGGGAAATGGTTTTCGTGTCGATGCCGTCCGGCAATCGGGACCCCGACTTCATCGACGACCCCGAGACATTCGACATCGGGCGAGGCGCGATCGGACACTTGGCCTTCGGGCACGGAGTGCACCACTGCCTCGGAGCCCCACTCGCGCGCATGGAGATGCGGATCGCGTTCCCGGCGTTGTTGCGCCGGTTCCCCACCCTGGCGCTCGCCGAGGATTTCGACGACGTGCAGTTCAGGTCGTTCCATTTCATCTACGGCCTGAAGTCGTTGGAGGTCACGTGGGAGGTGACGCCGTGAAAGTCGCCGCCGATCGCGATGTGTGTATCAGCGCGGGCAACTGCGTGATGTCGGCACCGGCGGTGTTCGATCAGGACGACGACGGCATCGTGGTTGTCCTGACAACCGAGGTGCCCGCCGGTGAAGAGGCGCACGCGCGCGACGCCGTGAAGCTCTGCCCCTCAGAGGCTTTGCGAATCGTCGACTAGCGGCCGTCGCGTTCGAGGTCGATGACGCCGGCCCTGCTCAACAACAGCAGGCTGACGACCAGCACCCAGGTGGGGAAGGCCAGCGTCAACCACATGGTGATCTCGCTGGCGAGAATGCATCCCACGGCCACCAGATACGTGACAATCACCAACCAGCGCGGCATCAGTCCCGTCTTCAGCCAGATCGTGGCCAGGGACATCATGAACACCGCGGCCATCCGTAACGCGTAGGTCTTGCTGAGCGTGAGCAGCAGCACGCGCCCGAAATCCGCGGTCTCGCCGGAGCTGTGGGTCAACGCCGCACCGACTGCCGACGTCACGAAGATCATCGCCAGAAACAGCAATCCGCTGCCGAGGAACACCGACGAGAAGAACTTGTCCTCGTAGCCCCCGAAACCATCGCGGACCACGCCGATGAACCACAGAAAGAGGATGCCGGCGAAGGGCATCAGCAACGACGCGATCCGGATGCTGTGGTCGCTCTGGGTCCACTGCATGCCAGGGGCGGCGCCCTCGGGCAGCGAGATGCGGATCAGCACGAGCGACGTCCCGAACAGGAGCGCGAACAACACGCCCGCCGCCGCGGCCGCACGAGGCGTCGACAGGTTACGAAAGTGGATGTTGACCGGTGCTTGTCCGGGCTTGCTTGTCACCGGGTCATCGTGGCACTTCTACGGCTGGCCGGGGAGCAATCTGATCATCAGCCCGTTCGCCTCCGCGAGGAGCTTCTCATCCCGGTCGCGCAGTTCGGCATTGACGAACGCCTTGCGTCCCTCGACCTCCCGCACCCATCCGCGCGCCACGAGCGGCGTGTCGATCGGTGTCACATTGCGATAGTCGACGTGAAGGAACGCGGTACGGCTGATCGGCCGGCCCGCCGCGTGGATCACCATGCCGAACACCGAGTCGAACAACAGCGGCAGGACCCCGCCGTGCACGGCGTAGTTGCCGCCTACGGAAAAGCGACTGAAGTGGACATCGAGTTCGACGCCGTCGGCCTCGAACCGGGTGACCCGGTAGGGGGGCATCAGCAGGCTGCCCGACCCGGGCAGGGACGGGACGCGGTTGGCCGGACCGACGCCTTCGGCCGCTTCGAAGGGGTCCAGCAGCTTGACCAGTGCCTCGGCACGGTCGGCTGCCTGTTCCCAGGTGGCGCTGTCCGGATCGGCGGACACCGCCAAGTCCTGCGCACGCCGCATCGCGGTGAGGAACCGCCCGAATCCCGGACCGGGTTCGGCCGCCTGGAAATTCGGGAAGCCGCCGTGTTTGTCGTAGTCGGGGTCTAGTAGATGCGGGTCGTCTGTCACGTAGCCGCCAGAATGTCGCGGCGCACGATCGTCTGCTCGCGCCCCGGGCCGACGCCGATGCACGAAACATGCGCGCCGGCAAGCTCTTCCAGACGCAGCACGTAATCGCGGGCCTTGGCGGGCAGGTCGTCGAAGTCGCGCGCGTCGGAGATGTCCTCCCACCAGCCGGGCAGTTCCTCGTAGATGGGTTCGGCGCGGTGCAGGTCGGACTGGGTCATCGGCATGTCATCGACACGCTTCCCGTCGACGGTGTAGCCGACGCAAACCGGCACGGTCTCCAGGCTCGAAAGCACATCGAGTTTGGTGAGGAAGTAGTCGGTGATGCCGTTGACCCGGGTCGCGTAGCGGGCGATGACGGCGTCGAACCATCCGCAGCGGCGCCGCCGCCCAGTCGTCACGCCGACCTCGCCGCCAGTCTTCGACAGGTACTCGCCGAACTCGTCGAACAGCTCGGTGGGGAACGGTCCCGAGCCGACGCGGGTGGTGTAGGCCTTGAGGATCCCCAGCACCGTCGTGATGCGTGTCGGACCGATACCTGACCCGACCGCCGCGCCCCCCGCAGTCGGATTCGATGACGTGACAAAGGGATACGTTCCGTGGTCGACGTCGAGCAGCGTGCCCTGCGAACCTTCGAGCAGCACCGTTTCGCCCTTTTCCAGCGCGGTGTTCAGCAGGTAGCGGGCATCGGCGATGCGGTGCTTGAAACCCTCGGCCTGGGCCAGCAGGTTGTCGACGACCTCCGCGGGCTCGAGCGCTTTGCGGTTGTAGATCTTGACCAGCACCTGGTTCTTGAAATCCAGTGCGCCCTCGATCTTTTCGGCCAACTGACCCTCGTCGAGCACATCGGCGACCCTGATTCCGATGCGGGCGATCTTGTCCTGGTAGCAGGGACCGATGCCGCGGCCGGTGGTGCCGATCTTCTTGCTGCCCGCGTACCGCTCGACGACCTTGTCGATCGCCACGTGATACGGCATCAGCAGATGCGCGTCGGCTGAGATCAGCAGTCGCTCGGTGTCCACGCCGCGGTCCTCGAGACCCTTGAGCTCGTTGAGGAGGACTCCCGGATCGACCACGACGCCATTGCCGATGACGTTGGTGACGCCGGGGGTGAGGATGCCCGACGGGATCAGATGAAGGGCGAAGTTCTCGCCCGTTGGCAGCACCACCGTGTGGCCGGCATTGTTGCCGCCCTGGTAGCGCACCACCCACTGCACTCGGCCACCGAGTAGATCGGTGGCCTTTCCTTTGCCCTCGTCGCCCCACTGTGCGCCGATGAGCACGATTGCCGGCATCGCGTACTCTCCCGCTTGATCTGCCCAAAGTCTGGGTCCAGCCGGTGACCCACCCTATCCCAGCCGACGCCGAGGAGCCCCTTTGACAGCCGCTGACATTGCGGTGTTGCTGGTCGGCGGCAGAAGGATGCCCCGGTCGCTGCGTGGGCTGGCCACGATCAGCGAGGATGCCGTCACCGAATCTCGGCGGGTGATCGTGGTGGGTTCGCAGGCCGACGTGGCAGCAGTCCTGAGCCGGTTGCTGAAGGCCGACCGCCTCGATGTGGAGGTCGCGCACGTGCGATGGCCGTGGCAGGCCAGGCGCGCCCGTGCCGGCGCCGCCACCCGAATCCCGCTGATCAGGGACGAAACCGGGAAGGTGATCGTCGGGGCCGCGCATTGGCTGCCGCCGGACGACAGCGCCGCCACGCTCCGCGGCGAGGCCACCGTCGACGACGTCGTGCTGTTCCACGGCGATGTGACCGCGGTGCGCATCGAACCGACCACGACCATGCCCGGGCTACGGGCCGCCGCGCTGTCGTCGCGCATGCGCCCGAAGCGCTGGGTCGCGGGCCGCGCCGCACAACTCGGTACCGAAGGCGCGCTCGTCGTCCGCGACGGGGTGGCCGGACAGCGACCGGTCCGCCGGTCGACGTTCTATCGACACACCGAGGGCTGGCTGTCGGTTCGGTAGCGTCAAACCGTGAACGTCCGTCCGCTGCACCCGCGGGCCTCGGTGCGCCCGAGCCCGGTTTTCCTGGCGATCGTCGCGCTGACGGCCGTTGGCGGCTGGTTGGCCTGGATATCGACCGCCGAGTTTCGCGCGCCGCTGGCCTACGCGGGCGTGTTCATCTTCGTCATCGCCGGTTGGGTCGTGTCGCTGAGCCTGCACGAATTCGGGCACGCGTTCACCGCGTGGCGGTTCGGCGACCATGACATCGCGGTGCGCGGCTATCTGACGCTCAACCCTTTCAAGTACGCCAATCCCCTGCTGTCGCTCGGATTGCCGGTGCTGATCACGCTGTTGGGCGGAATCGGCCTGCCCGGCGGCGCGGTGTGGGTGCGGACGTCGTTCATGACGGTTCGGCAGAAGTCGATCGTCAGCCTCGCCGGACCCATGATGAACGTGCTGCTCGCGGCGATCCTGTTGGTGGCCGCCCGGCTGTTCTACGACCGGGAGCACGTGGTGTTCTGGTCAGGCGTGGCATTCTTGGGCTTCCTGCAGATCACCGGCGCGGTGCTGAACCTCCTGCCGATTCCCGGACTGGACGGCTACGGAGCCCTGGAACCGCACCTGAGCCCCGAAACGCAGCGCGCGCTCGAGCCCGCCAAGCCGTGGGCATTTTTCGTCTTCCTCCTGCTGTTGATCGCGACACCGCTCAACCAGTACTTCTTCTCGGTCGTCGGCTGGTTCTTCGACCTGTCCGGCGTGAACAGCCAATTGATCGGCACCGGGTTCGGCCTGACGCGATTCTGGTCCGCCTGGTTCTGAGCGAGCCTCTTGCGACATATGCACGTTTACGCATAGGTTGTCGGTATGGGCGCTGGGCACGACCACGGAACGCGCGATGCGCGGGTGAGCCGGATGCTGATCGCCGCGGCGATCCTGACGGCGTTCTTCGTGATAGAGCTGGTGACCGCGCTGTGGATCAACTCGATCGCGCTGCTGGCCGACGCCGGCCACATGCTCACCGACCTCGTTGCGATGTTCATGGGCCTGACCGCGGTCCTGCTCGCCAAACACGGCAGCGCGTCACCGGCGCGCACCTACGGCTGGCACCGGGCCGAGGTGTTCACCGCGGTCGCCAACGCGGTGCTGCTCCTCGGGGTGGCGGCGTTCATCCTCTACGAGGCCGTCGAACGCCTCGGTGACGCGCCCGATATCCCGGGCGTGCCGATGATCGTCGTAGCAACGGCCGGCTTGGTCGCCAACGCGATCGTCGTACTGCTGTTGCGGTCGCACTCCGAGAGCAGCCTCGCCGTCAAGGGCGCCTACATGGAGGTCGTCGCCGACACCGTCGGCAGCATCGGTGTGCTGATCGCGGGAATCGTGACGGTGACCACCCGCTGGCCCTACGCCGACGTCGTGGTCGCGGTGTTCGTCGCGCTGTGGGTGTTGCCGCGCGCCATCGCGCTGGCCCGCGCGGCGCTGCGGATCCTGTCCGAGACGTCGCCCGCGCACATCGACGTCGATGAACTGCGCCAGGCGCTGTGCGACGTGGACGGTGTCACCGAGGTACACGACCTGCACGTGTGGACTCTGGTCCCCGGCAAGGACATGGTGACCGCGCACCTGACCAGCACGCGGGATGCCGCCCTGGTGCTCGACGACGCGCGCGCGGTGCTCACGGCACGCGGACTCGACCACGCCACGGTTCAGGTGGAACCGCCCGAGGGCGCCGCTGACTGCAAGTGCGAGGCGGAGACGTAGGTGCTCAGGGGCGATGAGCGCTTGCGCGAAGAGAAATCAAGCAAGCCCGAGCGCCGGCCTGGCCTCGGGGTCGCAGTCGTCGAGCAGATCCACGCAACGCTGATACTCGTCGGTTTCGCCGATCTGGCCCGCAGCCTGCGCCAACGCGGCCACGCAACGCAGGAATCCGCGGTTGGGAGCGTGACCGTAGGGAACCGGTCCAAAGCCCTTCCACCCGTTGCGGCGCAACTGGTCGAGTCCGCGGTGATAGCCGGTCCGCGCGTAGGCGTAGGCCGTCACGGCCTGTTCGGCGGCGAGCGCCTGTTCGGCGAGGGTGGCCCATGCGACCGATGCCGATGGATGCGCGGCGGCCACGGTGGCCGGGTTTTCGGCGGCGGCCAGTTCGGCCTCTGCCGCCGGGTCGCCGGGAAGCAGGACCGGATCCGGCCCGAGAAGGTCACCCATCCGTGTCATGTGGCCCATTGTGCCGTGCGGCTCCCGGCGGTCGTCCCGCCGGATGGTTAAGCTTTGCGGCCGAAGCGTTGTAACGGAGGGCTGCAGTACCGATGTCGAATCCACAGGGGCCGGACCAGCCGGATGAGGTCACCGACCAGGGGGCCGACGAGTCTGCGCCTGCAACCGAGGTGATGGGGTCCGCCGAACCCGAACAGGAAGCAGCAACGGAGGTGATCTCGACCGAGGCGTTGTCTCAAGATCCCGCCTCGCCGGAAGAGCCCGAGCGCCGGTTCACCGCACCCTCCGGTTTCGACGCCGGCGTGACGACGAGGATCGACAGACCGTCCGAACCCGCAACCGAGGTCATGGCCACGTCCGCCGCACCGGTGGCGAAACCCGTTTCGCCACAAGTCATTCCGCCGCGCGGCGACGTGCCCAAGCCGCCGCCGTCCAAACACCGCAGTTGGGGCTGGGTGATCGCGGTCGTGCTGGTGATCGCTGCGCTGGTGGCCGTCGCGGTGCTCGGCACGCTGTTGCTGACCCGCGACTCGGAGCCCTCGGTGTCCCAGGAGGATCGGGTGCGCTCCACCATCGAGGACTACGACGCCGCGATCGCGAAAGGCGATCTGGCCACGCTGCGCAGCATCACCTGCGGCAAGGCGCGCGACGACTACGTCACCTACAACGACAAGGTATGGTCCGACACCCACTCGCGGATAGCGGCGGCCAAGCGGTATCCCGTCATCGCCAGCATCGACCAGGTGGTGGTCAACGGCGACCACGCGGAGGCCAACGTCACGACGTTCATGGCCTACGCGCCGCAGACCCGCTCGACGCGAAGCCTGGATCTGGAGTTCCGCGACGACCAGTGGAAGATCTGCCAGGCACCGACCAGCTAGCTAGCCGGTCACCGAGCGACCCGCACTGTGCAGGTCGCGGCACGCCTCTATGACGCGTTCGGTCATCGACGCCTCGGCCTTCTTCAGATAGCTGCGCGGGTCGTAGGCCTTCTTGTTGCCGACTTCGCCGTCGACCTTGAGCACGCCGTCGTAGTTCGAGAACATGTGCGCCGCGATGGGCCGGGTGAACGCGTACTGGGTGTCGGTGTCGACGTTCATCTTCACGACGCCGTAGCGCAGCGAGTCCTCGATCTCGGACTTCAGCGAGCCAGACCCACCATGGAAGACGAAGTCGAAAGGCTTTGCGTCGTCCGATAACCCGAGCTTCGCCGCCGCCACCTGCTGTCCCTGGGCGAGAATGTCGGGCCGCAGCTTCACGTTGCCCGGCTTGTAGACGCCGTGCACATTGCCGAACGTCGCGGCCAGCAGATACTTGCCGTGCTCACCCGCGCCGAGCGCCTCGATGGTCTTCTCGAAATCCTCCGGCGTGGTGTAGAGCTTGTCGTTGATCTCGTGGGCCACACCGTCTTCTTCGCCGCCGACCACACCGATCTCGATCTCGAGGATGATCTTGGCGGCCGCGGCCTCCTTGAGCAGCTCGCGCGCGATGTCCAGGTTCTCGTCGATCGGCACCGCCGAACCGTCCCACATATGCGACTGGAACAGCGGGTTACCCCCGCCGGCGACCCGTTGCTGCGAGATCGCGAGCAACGGCCTGACGTAGGTGTCCAACTTGTCCTTCGGACAGTGGTCGGTGTGCAGGGCCACGGTGATCGGATACCTGTCGGCGATGACGTGGGCGAACTCGGCGAGCGCCACGGCGCCCGTCACCATGTCCTTGACGCCGAGTCCGGAGGCGAACTCGGCCCCGCCGGTGGAGAACTGGATGATGCCGTCACTACCGGCGTCCGCGAAACCCTTGATGGCCGCGTTGACCGATTCCGAGCCGACGCAGTTGATGGCGGGAAACGCGAAGGAATGTTCTTTGGCCCGGCTCAGCATCTCCGCGTAGACCTCGGGCGTTGCGATGGGCATATGCGTTCCTCTCGGCGATCAGTACGTACAGCGATTCTCGCAGGGGTGGGGCCACCGCACACGGTCAAGCCGAATCGACATTTCGGCAGCAACCGCCCAGACCGGTATCTTGGGGCCTTGTGACGACCTCCGCCGCTGCCAACCAGCTGGCACTCATGCCGGACTTCCTCGACCCGATGACGTTGCTCGGGTATTTCGGTACGTGGGCCCTGGTGGGACTGCTGGTAGTCATCTTCGTCGAGTCTGGCGTGCTGTTCCCGATCCTGCCGGGCGATTCGCTGCTGTTCGTGGCGGGCATGCTCGCCGCGGGCACCCAGGCGCTGCAGGCCGACGGCGGCGAGGTGATCAACTTCCAGCTCTGGCAGCTGCTGGTGTACATCCCCATCGCCGCGGTGCTCGGCGGGCAGGTCGGCTACTGGATCGGGCGCAACGTCGGCACCGCGATGTTCAAACCCGACGCCAGGATCCTCAAGCAGCGTTACCTCGACGAGGCGCACGCGTTCTTCGAACAACGGGGGCCGTTCGCGATCGTGATCGCGCGATTCGTGCCGATCGTGCGAACGCTGGCGCCGCTGACCGCAGGCGCCGCCCGGATGAACTACGCGGCGTTCACGTTCTTCAACGTCCTCGGCGCCGTCGTGTGGGGCGTCGGGCTGACGCTCCTCGGATACTGGCTCGGCCGGTTCCAGATCATCCAGGACCTCCTCGAGCCCATCGTGATCGGCATCGTGGTGGTGTCGATCCTGCCGATGGTCTTCGAGTGGTACAAGCGACGCAAGGCCGCCAAGCGCGCGGCGGGCGAAGCCGCCTAACCGCTCACCGCCGTACGGCCGCTCATTGGCGGCTTTCCTCCAGCGCCCGGATCAGGCTGGCCGAATCCCACGGGCCCTTGTGGCGCTTACCGTTGACGAAGAACGTCGGCGTCGAGTTCAGATCCATCGCCTCGGCGTCCTGTGCGTCGTCCTGCACGCGGTGTAACACCTTCGACGGATGAACCCGAACGTCCTGATCGAACTGTTCGAGATCGAGTCCCACCGCGTTGGCGTAGCGGTAGATATCCGACCACTCCAGGTCGTCCTGGTGCGCGAACAACTCCGTACCCATCTCGAAGTACTTGCCCTGCAACCCGGCAGCCTCGGCGGCGCGTGCCGCGTCGAAGGCACGCGGGTGAACCCTCTCCAGCGGCAGGTGTCGCCACACGTAGAGCAGGTCGTCACCGAAATGCGAACGCACTTCGTCGATCCCACCCGTCGCACGGCTACAGAACGGGCATTCGTAGTCGCCGTACTCCACCAGCGTCAAGGGAGCGTCGGGGTTGCCGCGGACGTGGTCGCGCGCGGGGTCCACGGGTCGAATCAGCTTGAGGCCGATGGGTTCCGGCGGGCTGACCAGGTCGGTGATGTGGAAGATGGCCCAGCCGAGGACCAATGCGATGAGCGACGCGGCGATGACACCGATACGCGCCTGATCCTGCCGCGCGGGTTCGCTGATCGCGATGTCGACGATGAAAAGTGAAATGGTGAAACCGATTCCGGACAGCGCGGCACCACCGGCGACCCGGCGCAACCGCAGCCCGGGAGCCAGCTGACCGAGCCCCGTTCGGCTCATCAGCCACGTCGCACCGGTGATGCCGATGAACTTCCCCAGCACCAGCCCGGCGATGATGCCCCACGTCAACGATGAGCGCGCCGCAGCGGACAGGCTCTCCGCGTCGAGCCTGACCCCGGCGTTGACCAACGCGAACAACGGCAGCACCAGGAACGACACGTACGGTCCGATGTCGGTCTGCAGTCGTTCGTTGATGGAAATCGATTGCCGCAGACGGCGGGTGGCCGTGCGGGCGTACTGAGAGTTCGGTGACTGCCGGAAAGCGCGGATCACCTCGACGGCGTCCTCGACCTGTCTGCGCTCGGGGGCGAATACGGGAATGAGTAACGCGAGCGCGACACCGGCGAGGGTCGGGTGGATTCCCGCCATATACAGCCCGACCCACAACGCGAAGCCCAGCACCGCGTATGCGGGGCCGCGGGCGACAGGAAGAAACCGCACCAGCGCGATGGCGATGAGCAGTAGCGCCGACACCACCAGCGGTGCCACCTGGATCGAGTCCGAATAGAACACCGCAATCACGATCAGCGCACCGACGTCGTCGACGACGGCCAGGGTGAGCAGGAAGATCCGCAGTCGCCCAGGAAATTTCGGTTTGATGATGGCGAGCGCACCCACCAGGAAGGCGGTGTCGGTGGAAATCACCACACCCCAGGCGTGGGCGTTCTCGCCGGAGGGGTTGAGCACCAGGAATATGACGGCGGGCGCGACCAGACCCGCGATCGCCGCGACGACGGGTACCGCGGCTCTAGCTCTGTCGGTGAGCTCGCCGATGGCGAACTCCCGTGTCACTTCGAGGCCGACGATGAAGAAGAAGAACGTCATGAGCGCGTCGTTGATCAGATGCTTGACGCTCATGTCGAAGTGGTGCTCGCCGAACGAAACACCGACGTGGGTGTCCAGCAGGGTCCAATAGCTTTCCGCCCATGGCGAATTCGCCCAGATGATGGCGATGACTGTGGACAGCAGCAGCAGGCCCGCGGCGGCGTTTTCCCCAGGCTTCATCGATTTGAGGTCGCGGCCGAACCGCGTGGGAAAAGAATGAACGACGCGCGAAGCCGGCTCAGACGTCACGTGTCGGATACCGCGTGGGCCGCTTCCATGAGCATCCACCCTGCCAGCTGAACGGACAGATCGCGCTCTGGAACCTGCGACGAGTTGACGGCGCCCTCGACGGACTCGGCCTCCTCACCTGCCGCAGTGGGTATCTCGGCGGTGCGCTCCCAGAACGCCGCGAACAGTGGCAGGCCGTCGACGGTCTGCCGGTTGTCCCAGGCCGCCTCCGCCGACGTCAGCACCAGCTTGGTCGCGGCGGCCCTGGCAGCCGCGTCATCGTCGTCGTTTTGCGGCAGCGACGTGGCCACCAACGCCAGATAGCGCGCGAGGATCCCGTTGAACAGGCCGCCGTCGCCGCCGCCCGCACCCCGGATGATGCCCTCGGGAGCCATGTGGTCGCGTACCGCGGCGACCAGTCGGTGCACCCGCTTGGCGTGGTCGGCGTCCTCGGTGCGCATCGCGAGTTCGGTTTCCAGGCCGAGCACCACTCCCTGGCAGTAGGTGTACTGCGCGCGCACCATCGAACCGCCCTTGATCCCGTCGAACACCAGATGCGTCTCCGGATCGATCAGCGTCTCGTCGAGCCAGTCCGACATCTGCTGGGCCCGGCGCAGCCGGTCGTGGCGGGCGAGGAAGATCGCCGCCGGACCGTTGGCAGGGGCGTTGAAGAACTGGTCTTGTTTGCGCCATGGAATTCCGCCGCCGTCCTCGGGGACCCACGAGTTGAGGAACTGTTCGGACAGTGTGTCCAGCGCCCTGGGCCGCTCGACACCCGCGAGGCGCCCCGCCCGTTCGAGCGCGATGGCCAGCCACGCCATGTCGTCGTAGTAGTCGTTGGTCCAGCGCAGGTTGTTGCGTAGCCGGTGACCCCTGATCTGCCTGGCGATCTTCTGCTGGCGTTCAGGCTGCGGGTCGCGCAGTTGCGCGTCGACCAGGCAGTCCAGTAGATGGGCCTGCCACCAGTAGTGCCAGGTGCCGAACAGCCGGTACTTGCGCGTCGCCGGCCAGGCGACGACGCCCAGCTGAGTTCCCGGCACGGCCCACACCTTCTTCAGATGCCGCTTGGCGATCGCGGCCTCTGCGCTGGCCGCGCGGTTGGCCCATAGCTGATCCATGACTTCGATCCTGCCCTACCCGGCCTGCGAAATGTGCTCGGCTGAGAGGCCGGCCCATATTCAGTATGAGACATATTTGTCTCATCTGAGCTATTATCGTCTCATGCCTTCTGACCGTGAGACGCTGCTGCGCGCCGCGGCCGACTTCCTCGGCCGCAGGCCCAATGCGACGCAGGACGAGATCGCGGCCGCGGTCGGGGTGAGCCGAGCCACGCTGCATCGCCATTTCGCGGGGAAGCCGGCACTGATGGTCGCGTTGGACGAACTCGCGATCAGCGAGATGGCACACGCCCTCGACGTCGCCCGCTTGCAGGATGGTTCGGCCGTCGAGGCGTTGCGCAGGCTGATCACCGCATGCCAACCGGTATCGCCCTACCTCGCGCTGCTCTACAGCCAGACCCAGGAACTCGACGTGGACAAGTCGCTGGAGGGCTGGGCGGACATCGACTCCGCCATCACCGCGCTGTTCCAACGCGGCCAGCGCGACGGCGATGTCCGTCCCGACCTCACCGCGGCATGGCTGACCGAGGCGCTCTATTCACTGGTGGCAGGAGCGGCGTGGGCCGTTCAGGTCGGTCGCGTCGCGGGACGCGAGTTCGACCACATGATCACCGAACTGCTATTGCACGGAGTACTGACATCATGATTCGCCGCTGGTCCGCGCTCGGCGTCCTGACGCTCGCGGTTCTGCTCATCGGCATCGACGGTACGGTCCTGGCGCTGGCTACACCCTTCATCAGCCGGGATCTCGATGCCACCGGAATCCAGATCCTGTGGATCGGCGACATCTACTCGTTCGTGCTCGCCAGCCTCCTGATCACGATGGGCGGCCTCGGTGACCGGATCGGTCATCGGAAGATGTTGCTCTGGGGTGCGACGGCCTTCGCGGTGATCTCCGCCGCGACGGCGTATGCGCCCTCCGCGGAACTGTTGATCGCGGCGCGGGCCCTGCAGGGCATTGCGGGTGCGACCCTGGCGCCTGCGACGCTGGCCCTCATCCGCGGCATTTTCCCCGATGCCAAGGAACGCACACTGGCCGTCGGCATTTGGGCGTCGGCGTTCTCGGCAGGCGCCGCCTTCGGCCCGATTCTCGGCGGGATACTGCTCGAGCATTTCTGGTGGGGCTCGGTGTTCTTGATCAACGTGCCGGTGATGGTGGTCCTGGTGATCGGCGGCATCGCGCTGGTGCCCGAGCACCGCAACCCCGCCCCCGGGCCGTGGGATCTGCCCAGCGTCGTGTTGTCGATGGCGGGCATCCTCGGCGCCGTGTACGCGATCAAAGAGGTTGCCGCGCAGGGATTTCACCTCGACGTCGCCGTCGCAGCCCTGGCCGGGGCAGGTGCACTGACACTGTTCGTCCGCCGCCAACTCAGGCTGTCGCACCCCCTGATCGACGTTCGGCTGTTCGCCAACCGCGCATTCACCGGTGTGGTGAGTGCCAACTTGCTGTCCGTCCTCGGACTGTCCGGTCTGGTCTTCTTCCTGTCGCAGTACTTCCAGCTCGTCCAGGGCTTCAGCCCGTTGCAGGCCGGCCTCGCCGAACTACCCGCGGCGGTGACGGCGACGGTGTTCGGTGTGCTGGCGGGAGTCGCGGTGCGCTATTGGTCCCGGCGCGCGGTACTCACGTCAGGCCTGGCGCTGGTGGGTGTCGCCATGGCGACATTGACGGTGCTCACACCCGGCACCTCCTACCCCCAACTCGGCGTGACGCTGTTCGTCGTCGGTGTCGGGCTCGGCCTGGCGTTCACCGTGGCGAGCGACGTCATCCTGGCCAGCGTTCCGAAGGAGCGCGCCGGTGCGGCGGCCGCGGTTTCGGAGACCGCGTACGAGCTCGGGATGGCGCTCGGCATTGCCACCCTGGGCTCGATCGTCACCGGCGTGTATCGCAATTTCACTGCCCCCGAAGGCATTTCCGCTGTGGTGGTCGCTGAATCGCGTGACTCCCTCGCCGCTGCGGTCGAGGCCGCACAGACACTGCCCGCCGACCAGGCGTCCGCCCTGCTCGACGCGACGAAGCACGCGTTCACCTCGGGGCTCGCGATCGCGTCCGGCGTCGGTGCGGCGCTGATGCTGGTCTCGGCGGTCGCGGTGTGGCTGTTGCTGCGCGAACGGCTACCAGGCGCGGTCGAGGTCGGCGTGGGTTCGGATCCAGCTGTGCATGGCGATGCCTGCGGCGACTCCGGCATTGATGCTGCGGGTGGAGCCGAATTGTGCGATCGACACCGTTAATTCGGCGCCTGCACTGGCCTCCGAGGTGATGCCCGGACCTTCCTGCCCGAACACCAGTAGGCATGCTCGCGGTAACTCGACGTCCTCCAGCCGCGCGGCACCCGGCACGTTGTCGACGGCGACGACGGTCAGCCCCGCATCGACGGCGAAGGCCAACAGCCCTTCGGTGGCGTCATGGTGGCACAGCCGCTGGTAACGATCGGTCACCATTGCTCCGCGCCGATTCCACCGGCGGCGACCCACGATGTGCACGGTGTCCACCGCGAACGCGTTGGCCGTTCGGACCACCGCACCGATGTTGGCGTCGTTACCGAAGTTCTCGATCGCGATGTGCAGGGGATGCCTACGGGTGTCGATGTCGGCGATGATCGCTTCGCGTGTCCAATACCGATATGCATCAACGACATTGCGGGTGTCGCCGTCCCGCAGCAGCGCGGGGTCGTAACGGGGATCGTCGGGCAGCGGGCCTTGCCATGGGCCTACCCCGGGACCCTCGCCCCACTCGGTCGGACCCGCCTCACTCACCCTTGGCCCACATCGCGGCGTGCGTGCCGACCACCGAGAGCGTCGGATAGAGCAGTGCTTCATTCATCTCTCCCTGGGTGCACAACGTCACGCGGGTGAAGACCGCGTCGCGGGTGCTGTCAGGTAGCACGAGAGTCGACGCGCCGTAGACGTCGCAGGCGTGGCTCAGCCCGGGCGGAGGCAACGTCGGAGCCATCACCACCATCGTCGGTCCGCCGCGGCGTTTCGACTCCTCACGGTATTGCGTTGCCTGACCGGAGATCTCGAGGCCGAGCAGCATGTAGCCGTTTCCGGTGAACTCGTTGGGGTCTCCGAGCGCGGTCTGGTCGAGCATGGAGCCGTCCGCACGGAACGCGTCCACGCTGGTCGTCTTGAGCGACAGTCCGGTGGCCTCGTCTTCGACCGTAGGTAGCCCGACGGGAAACGCCACGCCGTGCGCCATCGTGGTACCGGGCGTGCGATCACGGGTCGAATAGACATAGACCCCGCGCACCTGGAGCTGGTCACGTTGTGGCCCCACACATACCGTTCCCGTCAGCCGGTCCGGCGTCTCCGACACCGGCTGCACGTCGAGGTCCGTCACGTCACGGCACCCGCCGATGGCGGGGGCCTCGAGCGGGTGTGCCAACGCGCCGTAAAGCCCGAACCTCAGGTCCTTCGGGTCGGCATGCGGACCGTCACCCGATGGCGCCGCGTCGATGTCGATCAGGACGTTTTCGCCCTCGAAACGCAGATTGGACACCGACATGTTCCAGCCCAGGAACGCCAACGATTCGCCGATGGTCGCGGTCTGGGCGGAGTAGGTGTCGACCTTCGCGTCATCGCTCGAACAGGCCGAGGCGACCAGGAGCACCGCGGTGAGGGCAGTGAAAACTGAACGGGCGGACACTGAGCGCGACTTAGGTTCTATCCCGGCCCCGGCCAACGACTTTCGTCACCGCACGCACCACGTTTCGCGGCACCATGCGGCCACCGGTGGTCAGTGCCTTGTACTGCAGGCCGGGCACGATCACCACCTTGCCCCGTGCGACATCGGCCATCGTCTCGCGGACCACGTCGTCCACCTCCAGCCACAGGAACGACGGCGTGTTCGCCATGTCGATGCCCGCTCGTTCATGGAATTCGGTGTGCACGAAACCGGGGCACAGCGCATGTACGCCGACGCCGGTGCCACCCAGGCCGTTGGCCAGGCCCTCGGAGAACGCGACCACCCAGGCTTTGGAGGCCGAGTACGTCGAACCACGCCCAGGCAGCAGTCCGGCCACGCTGGCGACGTTGATCACCGTGCCTTCACCGGCCGCCAGCATCGGCGGCAACGCCGCGTGCGTCAGATGCATGACCGCCGTGACGTTGACGTCCAGTTGGGACTGCAGCACCGCGAGATCTGCGGTCCAGAACTCGCCGGAGGTTCCGAAACCGGCGTTGTTGACCAGAACGCGCACACCGGCGGCAAGCCGGTCGGCCACCTTCGAACGATCGGCGGCCTGCGCCAGGTCGGCGACGAGCACCTCGACGTTCGCGCCTGCCTCGTCGTGCAGTTCGGCGGCCAGCGCGTCGAGACGCTTCGCATCGCGCGCGACGAGCACGAGGTCGAAGCCGTCCACGGCATATCTGCGGGCGAATCCTGCGCCCAACCCCGACGTGGGGCCAGTGATCAGGGCGACGGGGCGTGACATGGCGACAGCTTAGTCACCGCGCCGGTCACCGCTGATAGTGCGGGGACTGCCGTCCGTTGCGCGATTGCGGTGGCTGCGGGGGCGACGCGGTTCGACGAGCCTGTTCGGGTCGCGGGGGCGCCTGGGCATACCTGCCGCCTGGAGCCTCGGCCCTGCCGGCAGGCACCTCGGAGCGCGCCGGCGCCGGCTTGAGCGGACGGCTCGGCGACCCGCTGCGGCGCGTCACCGACTGACCGACGGTCGCCTGCGACGTTGGCGGCAGCACGCGCAGCAGGTCGTTGAACTGGCGCACCGTGCGCAGGCCCTCATCCCACTGTGCCCGCGTGCTGGTCACCGGCATCGAGACCAGCGTCCAGTGCTCCTCGTTCCACATGATCTCTGCACAATCCGGCGCGGTGTGGGCGAACGTCACCATGCGGCGGTCGCAGGCGCGTCGGGCCGCGTCGAGGTTGGTCGAGTACACCATCCGCGGACCGATCGCGCCGAGCAGCCAGATGTCGTTCTCCCGCGGCTCCTTGATTCCCTTGAGCCGCAGATCGACGACCACGTTCGTGCCGACCTTGCGGTGCAGGGCGATGACGGTCGCGACGTCTTCGAGGTCGAAGATGAACACCGCTTCGCCACGGATCTGCCCGAGGACGACGTTCTTGGCGTTGATGTCGCCGACGGTCGACATCACACCGCGCTTCCAGCGCTTCAGGATGTCGCTCGACTCGTGTTCATAGTCGAAACCGTGCGACTTCGCCCACGACTTGCGGCGACGACCCAGCCCACGTCGACGGTCGATGTCGACGTACAGAAGAACCGCCGCACCCACGAAACAGAGCGCGGACAGCGTGAACCAGAGCGGGACCATTACGTCGTAGCTTACTTGCAGGTAGCCCTCAAGTCCGAACTCGAGCAGATCACAGGCTCGTCACATAGCGACTTTCCCTGTCATATGCCGACTACCAGCTTCTTCGCATCGCAACCTCTGGGTCACTCGGGAAAGGACGCCTCGGCGAGCTGGAGGATCTCGGTCCGGTCAGCCGCCACGATGAAACCCGCGTCGATCGCGCGATCCAGCGCGTCGCCGAAACGCGCCAGGTAGTCGGCGGCGCCGCCAGGATAAAGCGCGCGCACCGTGTCGGCGTCGAACACCTCCCCGGTACCGAACAAGAAGGACATGGGGCTCTCGTCGGGCGCGAGGCCCGATGTCCGCGCAATCGGCACGTCGACCCACGGCGTACGGACTCCGCCCACGGCGAGTTCGTGATCGTCGAGCACCAGCGCCGGGACGTCCGCGCCGGTGAGGGCCATCGGCTGCGCCGTGGCCGCAGGCGCGCCGGTACGAACCCAGTCGTTGAGGGCCGCGATCGCGGCCTGCAGCACGTAGTGATGCTGGGGCGCGAAGTTGATGTAGTAGGACAGGTTCGTCCCCATCAACTCGTTCGTGGGTGCGTAGGCCGCGACAAGGCCCTCCAGCGGCAGCGAGCCGTCGTCGATGAAGCCGACCCGAATCGTGTAGTTGTCGGCGTGCGCGGTGCCGGGTATCTCCCACACCCGCAACCTGTCGTTGTCCGGTCGGCGGGCGTGGTGGTAGCCGAGCAGATGGCCGTCGACCAGATCGGTCTCGGTGATCACCGATAGCACCGGGACCCGCAGATCGTCCCGGAAGGGCGCAGGCCGTGACTCTTCCAGCGCGCTGCCGCCGCGGAGTGCAGCGGCGGGACCGAACCGCGAGTGCACGAGGAAGCCATCAAAAACTTGAGTGACCGCGTCGACCTCGTTCACATAGGTGGTCAGAAACATCGCCGACTGGGATTCCCCCACCGCGAGAACCGCTTTCGGCTGCAGTCTGTCGATACCACCCTCACTGACCAAACGGCCGATCTGGGTGTAGATGTCATAGGCGAACTGGTCACCCGGATGATTGAGCTGCGAATAGCGTTCGCGGTCTTGGGCTTTCAGCGACATGTCGATACCGATCAGGTTGTCACCGCCCTCGACGCCGACGTACTGGGCGGACACCGCGACGTAGGCGTAGCCGGCGCGCGCGATCTCGCGATGCGCCATCAGCCAGACCGCGGGTGCGTCGATGCCGCCGCTGACGTTGAGCCATTCGACGACGGCGGTGCCGTTGAACGCGCCCTTCGGGCGGCACACCACGATGCGGGTCGTGTAGTCCGCCGTCTCGCCGGTGGCATACGAGCGTGCGGTGCCGGAGATGACGAACTCCTCGGCGCCGTAGCCGAGCGTGGCCAGCTCGTAGGCGCCGAGGAGCAGGTTGGGTCTACCGGGGAGGGACGAGACGCGAGTGCTCATCCCCCATCGATATCAGGCTCAGCCCAGGACCAGCGAATCGCCGTCCGCGCTGACGTTGACCGGCACCACGTCGCCGTCATGGACCTCGCCGGCAAGCAGCATCTTGGCGAGCTGGTCGCCGATGGCCTGCTGGATCAGCCGCCGCAGCGGACGCGCACCGTAGAGCGGGTCGAAACCGCGATGCGCCAACCACTGCTTGGCGGGCAGCGACACCTCCAGCGTCAGCCTGCGTTGCGCCAGCCGCTTCGACAGCTGCTGCAGTTGGATGTCGACGATCGCCACCAGCTCACCGGGTTCGAGCGCGTCGAAGACGATGACGTCGTCGAGCCGGTTGATGAACTCGGGCTTGAACGCCGAGCGCACCGCGGCCATCACCTGCTCCTCGGTGCCACCGGCGCCGAGGTTGGACGTCAGGATCAGGATCGTGTTGCGGAAGTCGACCGTCCGGCCCTGACCGTCGGTCAGCCTGCCCTCGTCGAGCACGGCAAGCAGCACGTCGAACACGTCCGGGTGAGCCTTCTCGATCTCGTCGAACAGAATCACCGTGTACGGACGCCGCCGCACCGCTTCGGTCAGCTGCCCGCCCTGGTCATAACCGATGTACCCGGGAGGCGCACCGACGAGGCGGGCCACCGAGTGCTTCTCGCCGTACTCGCTCATGTCGATGCGGACCATGGCACGTTCGTCGTCGAACAGGAACTCCGCCAACGCTTTCGCGAGCTCCGTCTTACCGACACCGGTCGGGCCGAGGAACATGAACGATCCCGTCGGCCGGTTGGGGTCGGCGACACCGGCACGGCTGCGCCGCACCGCGTCGGACACGGCCTGCACGGCCTTCTTCTGCCCGACGACGCGCTTGCCCAGCTCGTCCTCCATGCGCAACAGCTTGGCGGTCTCGCCCTCGAGCATGCGGCCCGCGGGAATGCCGGTCCATGCCGACACCACGTCGGCGATGTCGTCGGGTCCGACCTCCTCTTTGAGCATCACGCCCTCGCGCGCCTCGGCATGGGGCACCGCCGCATCGAGCTTTTTCTCGATCTCCGGGATGCGCCCGTACCGAAGCTCGGAGGCTTTCGCCAGGTCACCGTCGCGCTCGGCCCGGTCGGCCTCCCCACGCAGCGTCTCGAGCTGCTCCTTGAGCTCACGGACCACGTCGATGGCGCTCTTCTCGTTCTGCCACCGCGTCGTGAGTTCGGCCAGCTTCTCCTTGTAGTCGGCGAGCTCGGCACGCAGCTTCACCAGCCGTTCCTTGGAGGCGTCGTCCTCCTCCTTGGCCAGCGCCATCTCCTCGATCTCGAGCCGGCGCACCAGGCGCTCGACCTCGTCGACCTCGACGGGCCGCGAGTCGATCTCCATCCGCAGCCGGGACGCGGCCTCATCGACGAGGTCGATCGCCTTGTCGGGCAGGAAGCGGCTGGTGATGTAGCGATCGGACAGGGTCGCCGCCGACACCAGTGCGGAGTCGGTGATCCGCACGCCGTGGTGCACCTCGTAGCGGTCCTTGAGCCCGCGCAGAATGCCCACAGTGTCCTCGACGGACGGCTCGCCGACGAGCACCTGCTGGAAGCGACGTTCGAGCGCGGCGTCCTTCTCGATGTACTTGCGGTACTCGTCGAGGGTGGTGGCGCCGACGAGCCTCAGCTCGCCGCGGGCCAGCATCGGCTTGATCATGTTGCCCGCGTCCATCGCAGATTCGCCGGTCGCGCCTGCGCCGACGATGGTGTGCAACTCGTCGATGAAGGTGATGATCTGACCGGCCGAGTTCTTGATGTCGTCGAGGACAGCCTTCAGCCGCTCCTCGAACTCACCGCGGTACTTAGCACCGGCGACCATCGAGCCCATATCCAATGACACGACGGTCTTGTCGCGCAGGCTCTCGGGTACGTCGCCGGCCACGATGCGCTGGGCCAGGCCCTCGACGATCGCCGTCTTGCCGACGCCGGGCTCGCCGATCAGCACCGGATTGTTCTTGGTACGACGGCTCAGCACCTGAACGACGCGGCGAATCTCGTTGTCGCGCCCGATGACCGGATCCAGCTTGCCCTCTCTGGCGCGGGCGGTCAGGTCGGTGGAGTACTTCTCCAGCGCCTGGTACGTGGCTTCCGGATCAGGGTTGGTTACCCGGGCGCTCCCGCGCACGTTTCCGAACGCGTCGCGCAGCACCTGCGGTGACGCGCCGTGGCCGCTGAGCAGCTTGGCGACGTCGGAGTCGCCGGTGGCCAGGCCGACGAGCAGATGCTCGGTGGAGACGTATTCGTCGTCCATCTCGGTGGCCAGGTGGGTGGCCGTCGTGATCGCAGCGATCGACTGGGGTGCCAGCTGCGGTTGCGTACTCGACCCCGATGCGCTGGGTAACCGGTCGAGAAGTCGTTGCGCTTCTGCACGGATCGTCGCGGGTTCGACGCCGACGGCCTCCAACAACGGTGCGGCAATGCCATCGTTCTGAGTGAGCAGTGCCATCAACAAATGGGCGGGCGTGATCTGTGGGTTGCCGGCGGCGGTAGCCGCTTGCAGCGCCGAAGTCAGGGCCGCCTGGGTTTTGGTCGTCGGATTGAACGAGTCCACGACGCCTCCCTTTCTATGTACTTCAGGGCCGCACAAAGGGCCCTTGGAATGCTTGTCGCGTTGTACAACGCCGTCAAGGTTGAGTCTGTTCCGCTCAACTTTAACTTTTTTGCCAGCACAACGCCAGCGCGTACCGAGCCGCTGATCCAGCAACCACCCGCCACGTCCCTCTACGATGGCGGAATCCAACTCGGGCAAAGCCGCATGGGGGAAGACGTTTGGACCTCAACACCGTCACCGATGTGGTCCGCCAACCGCTCGATCCGCCAGGGGCGCACTGGCGCGACGGCGATGCCTTCCTTGCGGGCGGCACCTGGCTGTTCTCGGATCAGCAACCACACCTGCGGCGGCTGATCGATCTGGCGCCGCTGGGCTGGGACGCCCTCACGGTCGAGGAGACTGGGCTGGAGATCGGCGCGATGTGCACGATCCGCGACCTGTACGCGCTCACGGTACCGAGCGACTGGCCCGCCGCGTCGCTGCTGCAGACAAGCTGTGAGGCGTTCCTGGCCTCGTTCAAGGTGTGGAACACCGCGACGGTCGGCGGGAACATCTGCATGTCGCTGCCCGCCGGCCCGATGATCACGATGACAGTTGCGCTGGAGGCCACTTACACCTTGCGCGCGCCCGACGGCTCCGAGCGCACCGTCGACGCGGCCGACTTCGTCACCGGAAACAACGCCAACATCCTGGCGCCCGGAGAGGTGCTGCGGAAGATCGACATTCCGGCGAGTGCCTTGCGAAAGCGGCACACCCACCGACGGTTCACCCTGACCAAGCTCGGCCGATCGACGATCTTCATCGTCGCGACCCAACGTCAGGACGACATGCTGCTGACCATCACCGCGGGTACCACCCGCCCGGTACGCATGAGATTCGATTCGATGCCAGACGCCGATGCGCTCGCCCGACGTATCGACGAATTGCCCGATGAGCTCTGGTTCGACGACCCTAACGGCAGCCCGGACCACCGGCGCCACCTCGCCGCGCACTACGCCGAGGACATCCGCGCCGAGTTCGCGCGGGGGGCTTCGTGACCTACACCGTGAACGGCGCGGCCTTCGACGAGCAGCCCAGACCCGGCCAGTGTCTGCGTACCTTCGTCCGCTCGCTGGGCCACCTCGGGGTCAAAAAAGGTTGTGACGCAGGTGATTGCGGAGCCTGCACGGTGTGGCTCGACGGCGATCCGGTGCACAGCTGCATCACTCCCGCCTTCCGCGCGGAGGGGCGGGAAGTCACCACCATCGAGGGCCTTGGCACGCCGGACAATCTGCATCCCATGCAACAGCGATTTCTCGACGGACCGGGATTCCAGTGTGGATTCTGCACCGCGGGGATGATCATGACGTCGGCCACCTTCACCGACGAGCAGAAGCGCGACCTGCCGCGCGCGCTGAAGGGAAACCTGTGTCGCTGCACCGGGTATCGCGCCATCGAGGACGCGATCAACGGCGTCAAGGGAGTCGAGGACGCCGCACCCGGTGAGGCCGTGGGCGCCAACGTTGTTGCGCCGGCAGCAACCGGGGTCGTGACCGGGACGGTCGAATTCACCATGGACACCGCGATGCCGGAGATGCTTCATCTCAAGGTGCTGCACTCACCGCACGCCCATGCGCGCGTCGTCTCCATCGACACGTCCGCCGCGCTCGAGGTTCCCGGCGTCCAGCGCGTATACACGTGGCAGGACGTCCCCCGTAAGCGATTCAGCACGGCGATCCACACCGACCACCTCGTCGATCCCGACGACACCTACATACTCGACAACGTCATGCGGTTCGTGGGCCAGCGCGTCGTGGCGGTGGTCGCCGAGTCCGTAGGCGCCGCCGAAGAGGGTTGCCGCAAGGTCGCCGTGGAGTACGAGGTGCTGCCGGCGGTCTTCGACCCCGAGGAGGCGATGGCCGACGGCGCGCCCCAATTGCACAGCTACGACGATCCGTTCGCGCACGACAAGCTGCGCAACATCCTGCTCGAACTGCATGGCGAGGTCGGCGACGTCGAGGCCGGATTCGCCGCGGCCGACGTGATCCACGAGGGCACCTACTTCACGCCCCGCGTCCAGCACGCCCACCTCGAAACACATGGATCGATCGCCTGGATGGAGGAGGGGCGATTGCATGTGCGCACCAGTTCGCAGTCGCCGTCGGTCGCGAAACTCAAACTCTCCCACCTGTTCAACCTTCGGCCGGACGAGCTGCGGGTGTTCTGCAAGAGGGTCGGCGGCGGGTTCGGCGGCAAGCAGGAGGTCATCTCCGAAGACCTGGTCGCGCTGGCGGCACTGGACACCGGCAGGCCCGTTTGCTGGGAGTACACCCGGGAAGAGTCGTTCACCACAGCATCACCGCGTCACCCGATGAAGGTCACCGTGAAGCTGGGCGCGAAGGCCGACGGCACGCTGACCGCCTTCCAATTCCGCAACGTGTCCAATACCGGCGCATACGGAAACCACGGCGGCGAGACGCTGTTCGCCGGCGGTGCCGCCATGATGCAATACCGATGCCCCAACAAGAGATTCGACGGCTACTCGGTGTACACGAACACCGTGCCCAGCGGAGCGCTGCGCGGATACGGCATGACCCAGCCGTCGTTCGCGGTCGAGTCCGCGATGACCGAGTTGGCGCTGGCGCTCGGTATGGATCCGCTGGAATTGCGCCGCCGCAACGTGATTGTGCCCGGCGATGCGCTGGTGGCGGTCGGTGAGCACCCAGAAGATGTGAGTTTCACCGAGGACGGGCTGACGGCCTGCATCGACCTGGTGGACGACGCGTTGCGCCGCATGCCTCCCGAGCCGAGCCTCGGACCAGATTGGCTGGTCGGCACGGGTACCGCGAGCTCCATCCACGAGACCGCGCCGCCCACCGACCACGTGTCGGAAGCCTGGGCGACCCTGCGGGACGATGGCAGCTACGAGATCGCCGTGGGAACAGTCGAATTCGGTGAAGGCACGTCCACGGCGCACGTCCAGATCGCGGCGAGCGTGCTCGGCACGACGACGTCTCGGATCCATCTCGTGCAATCCGACACCGACAGGACGGGTTTCGACACCGGCGCGTTCGCAAGCGCCGGCCTGTTCGTGTCCGGCAACGCGGTACAGAACGCCGCGACCGCGCTACGCGACAGCATCCTGCACTTCGCCGCGGGCCACGTCGGCGTCGGTGTCGGCGAATGTTCGATGGACGACGACGGGGTGCTGTGTGCCGACACCAGATTGACGCTGGCCCAGGTACTGGTGGCCGCCCGTGAGCGTGGTAGGCGGTTCACCGTGGCGCGCAAGGCCTATGGTTCGCCGCGCAGCGTGACGTCCAATGCGCACGGCTTCCGTATCGCCGTCCACCGGATCACCGGCGAAGTCCGCATTCTCTACAGCGTGCATGCCGCTGATCCCGGCGTCGTGATCAATCCGCAGCAGGTCCGCGGACAGATCGAAGGCGGGGTCGCACAGGCCATCGGCTTCGCGCTCACCGAGAACTTCCATGTCGACAGCAACGGAGTGATGGTCAATCCCAACCTGCGCAACTATCGCATCCCCACCTACGCCGACGTGCCGCGCACCGAAGTCCTCCTCGTCGAGACCCAGGACTCGGTGGGACCCATGAAGGCGAAGGGCATCGCCGAGTCGAACGTCAACCCGGTGGCACCGGCACTGGCCAACGCACTGCACGACGCCACTGGAGTGCGCTATCGCGAGCTGCCGTTCACCCCGGAACGCATCTATCGACGCCTGATCGAGCACCGTCTTTCTCCCGCAACCTGATTGGCAGGACATGGACACGACAGGGGCCACCGATACCACCGCGACGGTGATCATCAGTCAGCGCATTCGGCCCGGCCAGGAGCAGGCGTTCGAGGCGTGGCAGCTCAACATGAACCGCGAAGCCGGCAAGTACCCAGGCTTCATCGCCGCCGAGATCAACCAGCCCACCGGGGTCCAAAGCGATTGGGTGATCGTCTATCGCTTCGACTCGGTCGCGCATGTCCAGACATGGCTCAACAGCGCCACCCGTCAGGAGATGCTACTCAAGGCCGAGCAGTACTTCGAAGGGCCGGGCACCCAGCAGGTCATCGGCGGCGGTGGCCGAAGGTCGGATCCACTGGTGACCGTGGTGGTGACGCACCGGGTCGATCCGGCCGATGTCGACGAGTTCCTCGCCTGGCAGGAGCGACTTCGGCTGGCGGAGAGCGCTTTTCCGGGATTCCGCGGGTCCGAGCTGTTCCGTCCGGTGGAGGGTGTTCAGGAGGAGTGGACCGCGCTGTATCGCTACAGCACCGCCGACGATCTCGATCGTTGGCTGGTTTCGGGCGAACGCAAGCAGCTGCTCGCCGAGGGTGCGAAGTTCAAGGACTACCAATCCAGAACAGTCGACAACTCCTTCGGCAACTGGTTCGCCTTCGACGACACGGGCGCCGAGGCTCCACCGCCGTCGAACTTCAAGACCTCCGTCGCGGTGTGGGTCGGCGTCTACCCCACTGTGGTGGTGATCGCCTTGGCGCTCTGGCCGTTGCGGTTGCCGTTATGGCTGAATCTGCTGATCGGAAACCTGTTGTCCAGCTTGGCACTCAGTTACTTCGTGATGCCGCGTTTCGTCAATCCGTTGCTCAAGAACTGGCTGCGGCCGCCGCCCGATGTCTCGGTCACCAAGACCAACTGGCGTGGATTTGCACTCGTGCTCGTCGTCATGTCGATGTTGAGCGCGACCTTCTACCTCATCACCAAGGTGCTCCTGCAGATGCCCTAACGGCCGCCCAGCGGCGTCGGTCCCGCCGGCATCTTCGGCAGGGTGGTGAGTAGCTTCGGCGCCAACGTCGTCGCATCCGGGGCTGGTCGCTCCAGGGTGTACTTGCGGACCTCCTGGCCACCAGCAGTGGTTCCCGCCACAACGAGATCGGCTCCGTAGACGGTGCTGCTCGTCGCGACGGTCGACCCGCCGGGGAACGGTGTGAACGATGCGATCTCGGCGTATTCGATGTTCTCCTCATGGTGGTTGGGGCTGTCGAGGTACATGCCGGGCTGCCCGTCGAGCTTGGAGCCCGTCGACCACACCCGCACGGTGCCCGGCCCTGCGAGTTGGCTGGTGATGATGCTCATGGCGCCACCCTCGCCACCGGCAACCCATCCGGTCGACAGCGCGACCCCGTCCCTGTAGTCCTCTGCGTAGGCGAGGAAATTCGATGTCATCCTGGGCTCATTGGGCTTTGCGGCGTGCTCGGTAGCCGTGCCGTTGGCCTGCGCCCGCGCGGTCGGCGTGTAGAGGTCCCACCGGAACGACTTGACGAGCGGCGCATCGCCGGGACCCGGCGCGGTCACGATGGTCTCGCGGCCTGAACCGAATTCGACCATTCCGGTGGCCAGCGTTACCCCGGACTGCGATCCGGGATAGGGCGTGAACGCGGACAACACGTCGGGCTCCTTGCCCGACTCGGACGGCAGCTTCGAGGTATACACCTTCACCTGCGACTCTGTGCCCGGACCGGTACCGACGATGATGTTGTCGGCCAATGAGTTTCCGTCGATGTCCGCCCCGGCGACGGTCACACCGCCGGTGAAGTCGGAGTCGAACGGGACGAACCGGGTGATCTCGGTCTTGAACAGGCCCAGGTCGGTGTCGTTGCCGTCGTACGCGACGACCTCCGGCGTGGCGCCCTTACCGGTTCCGACAAGCAGATCGAGAATCATGTCGCCGTTCACGTCGGCCATCGCCACCGACGGCGTGCCCTCGAAATCCGGGAACGGGACGACGGTCTGCAGCACCTTGTCGCCGTTGCCATCCCGGACCTGGACGGAAGCCGGTTTACCATCGGAGCCGGGATTGGCCACGGCGTATGTCGACACCTCGGGGATGACGTTGATGGTGGCCATGAGTCCGTTGTCCTCATGGTTGAGGCGGTGGCAGTGGATCACGTACGTGCCCGCGAACTCCGAGAACTCCTGGCGCAGGGTCAGCGTCGCGGGCGTGCTCACCACGTGCATGTCGTTGAATACCGGCGCGGGCACGTTGACGTTGTCGAGCCCCCAGGGTTGTACGCCGGTCCTGCCCCTATGCGGATCATCGATGGCCATCACTTGAAAGTCGTTGACGTGGATGTGCATTGGATGCGCATCGTTGTTCTGATTGACGATCGTCCACTCCTCAACGGAGTTGAGCCGCGGCTGGATCAGCGAGACGTTCGGGAACCCGGCGGGTTCGAACTGGTAGATGACGGCCTTGGGATCGTTGTTGCTGGCGATGTTGCCACCGATGGTGTCGGTGATCGTCATGGTCCGTTTGACGGCGGGGGTCATCACCGACGTGTCCACGAACGACGTATAGGCGTCGAGGTTCTGCCCGGGTTCGAAAGCGGTGGTCTTTCCTTCGCCACTGGTGTCGGGCGTGGCACGGATCAGGGTCTGCGTCGGGAACACGAAGAAGCCGTCGGCGAACGCCATGTACTTGGGATCGACCGTGAGAGTGCCCAGCACCGCGGGTGTGTTCTTGGTCCCGTTGTTGGTATAGAGCACACCGGGATTCACGAGCGGCTTGGCATCGGGGTCCGGCGGGAACTCCAGGACCAGATCCCCCTCCTTGGGCATCGTGACCGCGATCGCATACCGTGACCCGGGCGGCACGCTGAGCGTTGTCCCATCCCCGTAGACCGGGCGACCGACCTGTGTGTAGGGGTTACCGTCCTGCCCGACTATCGAGAACTTCGGATGGTCGCCGGTGGCGGTCTCGGTCAATCGCAGTGTCATATAGGCGATATCGCTGATATTGGCGACCGTCCAGATCTCCGTCTGACCCGGCTTGATCTTCAGTTCCGGCTGGAACTGGCCGTTCACGGTGAACTGCACGTCGCGCTGATTGTCAGGCAGGCCCGGGTTCTCGGCGAACTTTGTCGTCGGACTGTCGAAGCTCATCAGATTCGAGGGGATGAACTGAGTCTGACCGCGATTGTTGCGCGGTGACAGCGGTCCGGCCCACCACGGCGTCAGGTACTGGGCGCCGACTGTGGTGTCGGCGATGTTCACCGGCGCCAGGCTCGGCTGGTACGTGCCGTCGGCGAGCTGGTTCCCGTCGGGCGGTTCGAGCGTGCTCGCCCACTGTGGCCAGCTGTAGTTGTTGAGCTGGTGCCCCTTGCCGCTACGGTCGAACACGTAGTTGTACTGAATCGCCATGTTGCGGATGGGAATATCGTTCTGCGTGACCAGCGGCAGATTGCCGTCGGGGCGACCGATCTCCAACAGGCCGGCCAATCCGGCGTACGTCTGCTGCGACGTCATCGTGTGCCGGTGGCTGTGATACCAGTACAGCCCATTGGGCATGTTCTCGGGCACGTCGTAGGTGAAGGTGTTGCTCATACCGGCAGGAATCGACAACAACACGTTGTCGGCATTGCCCGACGGGCTGATGTGCAGACCGTGGGTGTGCAGGTTCAACGGCGCCTCTTTGAGAGCGGGCGGATACAGCGGCACCTCACCGCCCTTGGGCGTCATCGCGGGATCGTAGAAGTCCGGGATCGTCAGATTCTGAAGATCGTTGTCGTAGTGGACGATCAGCTTCTCGCCGGGTTCCACCCGCAACGTGGGCGCGGGATAGACGTTGTCGCCCTTCGTCGATCCGTTCGAGCTCGTACCTTTGACAAGGTCGTAGGAGAAGATCAGGAAATTGGTGACCGGCTCCTTGACTGTGTCGAGGTTGACGGTGCCCTGGTGCGCCGACAGTCGCACCTCGAGTACGCCGTCCTTGCTCGACAGCCGCACGGGCTCCCTGAACGGGGCGGGTCTGCCGTCGGGTCCGGCGTTGACTCCGGCCTGCGGCGCGGGCGCTTCTTTGTCACGCGAGCATGCGGTTGCCGCCGCGATCAACGTGACAATCAACATCAGAGCAATACACGCGCGTGAACCGGGCCGCCGCATGCGCAGATGCTATCGGCATGGTGGTCGCCTGGGCGGTCATCGCTTCATACGGACAGTCCGCTTGGTCAATGATTGCTACGTTGCGTATCGAATGACGCGACGAGAGGGGGAGCATTGTCGGACAACTGGGGATCGGTGCTGATCGAGCTCATACCGCTCGCACTGGTCGTGGCACTTTCGCCGTTGTCGATCATCCCGGCGGTGCTGGTGCTGCAAACGCCCCGGCCACGGCCGGCGGGGCTGGCTTTCCTGACGGGTTGGCTGATCGGCCTCGCGGCGTTGACGAGCATCTTCCTTGCAGTGTCCGGCCTCATCGGCGGACTCGGTGGCAAGCCGCCCGGCTGGGCGTCCTGGCTACGCATCGTGGTCGGTGCGGCGTTGATCGTGTTCGGCATCTACCGATGGCTCACCCGCAAGAAGGCTGCGCACGTTCCAAAGTGGCTGCAGAGCATGTCCAAGCTCACTCCCGCTCGTGCCGGCGTGACAGGTCTTGTCCTCACCGCAGTCAATCCCAAGGTGCTGTTCATCTGTGCCGCTGCGGGTTTGGCCATCGGCACGACGGGGATGGCCGACGCCCGAGTGTGGTTGGCGGTCATCTGGTACGTCGCGGTCGCGGGCTCGACGGTCGCATTGCCGATCCTGGCCTATGCCGTGTCGGGTGATCGCCTCGTCGAGCCCCTGCGACGGCTGCGGGACTGGATGGAGCGCCAGCATGCCGTGCTCGTCGCGGGCATTCTCGTCGTGATCGGTCTCCTGGTGCTGTACAAGGGAATTCACGGCCTGGTCCTTTGAGGCTGCTCAGGGGAGCCCGAGCTCCCTGGCGTCCGCGGTCAGATAGCGCGTCACCGTCGGTGCGAGCAGCCGCACCATTTCGTCGCCAGACAGTGTCGCCATCGGCGCTACCTTCATGACGTAGCGCAGCACCGCCGCCCCAACGAGCTGACTCGCGGCGAGCATCGCACGAAGCCTGGCCTCATCCCCACCACCGAGCACATCGGACACCGCCGTCAGCACGTAGTTCTGCATGAAGGCACGGAAGGCGTCGTGGGCATCGGAGTTGGACGTCGCCGACTGCAGCATCGCCACCATGCTCGGACCCGTGTCGGGCGACTCCCAGATCCGCAGGTAGGTGCGCACCATGCGAGTACCGATATCGGGTTCGTCGTCGGCACCCCCGGAGAGCGCGGCAACAAGCGCGGCCGGGTCGATGATGAGCCGCAGCGCCTCTCTGAACAGGTCGGCCTTCGAGCCGAACAGGTACAGCACCATCGACGGATCCACGTTGGCGTCGTCCGCGATCGACCGCAGCGTGGTCTTCTCGTAGCCCTCTGCCGCGAACCGCACCTTGGCCGCAGCCAGAACGGCCTCCCGCGACACCGGATCTCCCTGGCGTCGCCCTCGCCGCTTCCTCGTTTTCGCTGGTGAAGGCATCTATCGACACTATCATTTCACTGACTGTTGAAATGATGACCGGCCCGCGATACGCTCACCGTGCGATTAATTCAACGATGAGTGAAAAGAGGTCGGCTGATGGTCATGGAGACCGTGCCCAGGCACACCCACGCGATACCCGCGCACGAACCCCCCGCGGCGATCCGGGCGACCGGCATCATCGCGGTGCTCACTGTCGCGCTCGCCCTCGTCGCGATCGCGTTCGCGCTGCCCGCCGCGCGCACAGCGCCGCACGACGTGCCCATCGGCGTCGCCGGCCCGCAGGCGGCGAGCGGCCAAGTCGGCGCGACCCTGGAGAAGCAGGCGCCGGGCGCCTTCGCCATCACCTACTACCCCGGCGAGGCCGCACTTCGCGACGCGATCCGCCACCGCGATGTCTACGGCGGCATCTCCTTCGGCCCCGACGGGCCAAACATGTTGATCGCGACTGGCGGAAGTCCGATGATCGCGCAGATGCTCACACAGATCGGCAACGGCATCGCCCAGCACGCTGGGGTGCCGATAGCCACCGAGGACCTGGCCCCGCCGACCACCGATGATCCGCGCGGCGTCGGGCTCGCCGCGTCCGCGCTGCCGATCACACTGGCCGGACTGTTACCGGCGATCGCATTGATGTTCGCGCTCAAGCGTGAGGTGTGGACCCGTCTCATCGCGACGGTCGTGTTCGCCGGGGTGGCAGGCGTGTCGGTGGCCGCACTCCTGAAGTACGTGCTTGGTTCGATCGACGCGAACTTCTGGGGTGTGGCCGGTGGTTTGACGCTGGGGGTGCTGGCCATGGCCTTGTTCATCCTGGGCCTTGGATCATTGTTCGGTCGGGCCGGGCTGATCGGCGGGGCGGTGGTGGCGATGCTGCTGGGCAACCCTCTATCGGGCCTCAACAGCGCACCGGAGATGCTGCCCAGCGGCTGGGGTCAACTGGGGCAATGGCTGCCCCAGGGCGCGAACGCCACATTGCTGAGGTCGACGGCGTTCTTCGACGGAGCCGGCGGAACACTGCCGACCGTGGTGCTGATCTGCTGGTCGCTGCTCGGTCTGGCACTGATCGTCGCGTCGGCGCTTACTATCGAACGACGTGGGACTCGACGATCGTGACGCGCTGCGCATATTGCGCGACACCGTCGACCCCGCGTTCGGCTCCGACGAACTGATCCGTCGCTTCTACACCCGCTGGTTCGCCATCGACATGTCGGTCCGCGACCTGTTCCCCCCGGACATGACGGCTCAGCGAAAAGCCTTCGCCAAGGCGGTGACCTGGCTGTTCGGCGAACTCGTCGACCAGCGGGCCCAGGAGCCTGTGGCGTTCCTCGCGCAGCTGGGCCGCGACCATCGCAAATATGGTGTGACACAACGGCATTACGACAGCCTGCAGGACGCGCTGCTGACGACGCTGCGCACCCAGCTGATCGAACAGTGGGACGACAGGCTCGCCGAGGCCACCCACGACGCGGTGGCACTGCTCGTCGGGGTGATGCGCGGGGCAGCCGACGCCGAGAAGGGCCCGCCCTTTTGCGACGGCACGGTGATCGAACTGATCCGCGCCACCCGGGACGTCTCGGTGATCCGGTTGCAACTGGACCGTCCGCTGTACTACCACCCCGGCCAGTACGTCACCGTCCAGGTCCCGCAGTGGCCGCGGCGGTGGCGCTATCTGAGTCCGTCCATCCCCGCCGACCGCGGCGGGGGCATCGAGTTCCACGTCCGCTCGGTGCCGGGCGGCATGGTGAGTCCGGCGATCGTCGCCGAGACGAGGCCGGGTGACCGGTGGCGGATATCGAACCCACACGGCGGGATGCACATCGACCGCGACGACGGCGACGTATTGATGGTCGCGGGGGGCACCGGCCTCGCGCCGCTGCGGACGCTGATCATGGATCTCACCCGCAAGGCCGTGAACCCGCGGGTGCATCTGTTCTTCGGCGCCCGCTATCCGTGTGAGCTCTACGACCTCCAGACACTGTGGCAGGTCGCGTCGCACAACCCGTGGCTGTCCGTGACGCCGGTGTCGGAGTACAACACCGATCCGCCGTGGGCGGCCGACTTCCCCGATGTGCAACCGCCGCGCGGTCTGCACGTCCGCCAGACCGGGACACTCCCGGCGGTCGTTACGCGGTACGGCAGTTGGAGCGACCGGCAGATCCTGATCTGTGGGAGCCCGGAGATGGTCGAGGCCACCAAGGCCGCATTGCTCGCCAAAGGTGCTCCGGCCGAACGTATCCAGCACGATCCACACGCCTGAGCCCTAGACTGTGGCGATGATGCGCGCGGCACGGATGCACGGATACAAGCAGCCGCTGGTGTTGGAAGAGATTCCGATTCCGGCCGTCGGACCCGGCGAGGTCCTCGTCAAGGTAGGCGGTGCGGGCATGTGCCGCACGGACTTTCAACTCATCGACGGCTACTTCGGCACCGACATGCCGATGCCTGCCACACCGGGGCACGAGATCGCGGGGACCATCGACCGGATCGGCGCAGAAGTGCCCGCCGCGGCTGGCCTGGCAGAGGGCGACCCGGTGGTGGTGTTCGGGCCACGCGGCGACGGCTCCTGCCGCCAATGTCACCGCGGCAACGAACACATCTGCAACCAGGGCCACTGGATCGGGTTCGGCCCCCACGGCGGCTATCAGGAGTATGTTCCCGTCGCCTACCAACAACTGATCAAGGTGAGTGGCAACCTATCGCCGCTGTCGCTGGCACCGCTGACCGATGCCGGGCTGACCCCGTACCGGGGACTGAAGAAGTTGCAGGCCGCCGGGGTGCTTGGTCCGGGAACGACGCTGGCGGTGATGGGTATCGGCGGACTCGGTGCCTACGGAGTGCAATACGCCAAGCTGCTCGGCGGCGGGGCCACCGTGGTCGCATTCGGCCGAAACGCTGAAAAGCTGGCGCTGGCAACGGAGAACGGCGCTGATCACACCATCAACATCGGCGGCAGGTCCGAGGACGAGGCGCGGGATGCACTCGAGCAGGCCACGGGCAGGCGGGAGTTCGACGCGGTCATCGAGTGTGCGGGCGCCGAGGAGAGCATCAGGCTGGCTTTCTCGCTACTGGCGACCGAGGGTGCCGTCGCCTCGGTGGGACTGGTCGGCAACCGGGTGGACATCTCGCTGTTCCCATTGGTCAGCCGCGAGTACTCGTTGTTCGGGTCGTTCTGGGGCAACTACAACGACCTCACCGAAGTGGTCGCGCTCGCCGAGGCCGGCAAGATCAAGGACTCGGTCACGCCGGTGAACTTCGAAGACGTCAACGACCACATCGATGCACTGGGCCGAGGTGACTTCGTCGGACGTGCGGTCATCGTCTACGACTAGACCGGATCTCCCGCGGTCCGCCCGTGCCGTCACGCCGCGCATCGAACCTGGCGCGCACGGTCGCGACATTTCGGGTCTCGAGGTCTTCATGTGAAGCGATCATCTGTCGATTGAATCAGGTCCGCCGGACCGTGCGAGGATCTCGTGCATGCCGGAATTCGAGCCCGTAACACTTCGCGATCCGTCGTCATCGATGACAGCCACGTTCGTACCCGACGCGGGCATGATCGGGACCTCGCTCGCCGACGGTGACGCAGAGTTCCTGGGCCAGCGTCGCGGACTGGATGCCTACGTGACCGCCGGAAAGACGATGGGCATCCCGATTCTGTATCCGTGGGCAAACCGGTTGAGCGCCAGCGACTATGAGAGTGACGGGACCGTCGTCACCCTGACTCCTGGTCAGGGGGGCGTCCGCGCCGACGAACACGGTCTGCCCATCCACGGCGTACTCGCCGCCTACCCGGGCTGGCAGGTCACCGCGCAGTCGGAGAACACGCTGACGGCGAGCGTCACCTTCGACACGCCGGAGCTGCTCGCGGCGTTTCCCTTCCCGCACGTGCTCACGCAACACGTCGCGCTGGCCGGCCGCAGGCTCACGATCGAGACCACCGTATCGCCGACGGCATCGGCGCCCGTCCCGCTGTGCTTCGGGTACCACCCGTACTTCACGATTCCCGGGGTGCCGCGCGACGAATGGCAGCTCACGACACCGACGATGCGGCATCTGCCGGTGGACGGGCGCGGCATCCCGACCGGAGAGCACGACGATTGGGAGGGGGGCACCGGGTCCTTGCAGTCCGTGACATACGACGACGGCTTCGACGAGGTAGCCGACGGTGCGGTGTTCTCACTGGCCGGTGGCGACCGTCGTGTCGACGTCGTGTTCGAAACCGGTTACCCGGCAGCACAATTGTTCGCCCCCGGTACGGACAGTCTCATCGCCATCGAGCCGATGGCGGCGCCGACCGACGCGCTGCGCCGCGGCGACTACCGCAGCGCGATGCCCGGACACCCGTCCACGGCACGCTTTTCAATCACGGTGACCTAACTCTGAAGGACGAGCGGCCGCATTTGTACGGCTATCGCCGGTGTGTCGTGTACAGACACGGCCGCTCGCGGGGTTTAGGTGTGCAACCGCCGTCCCCTAGCGTTTGTTGCGCGGCTGCCAGACCACCAGGGCCGTGCTCTTGGACCTGGGTTGGGAACGCAGTTCCTCGATCTCGCGCGCCATCTCCTGCAGGCGGCTCTGCAGCGCCTCGACCTGGTTGGTCAACTCGATGATCCGCTTGATACCCGCGAGGTTGACGCCCTCGTCCTGCGACAGCCGCTGCACCTCACGGAGCAGATCGACGTCGTGCTGCGAGTAGCGCCTTCCACCACCGGAAGTCCGCTGCGGGCTGACCAGCCCGAGCCGGTCGTACGTACGCAGGGTCTGCGCATGCATACCGGCCAACTCCGCGGCGACCGAAATCAGAAAGGTCCGCGCTTCGTCATTGGCTCGCTTGGGCATCATGCACCGGCCCAGTTCGCTCTCGGGTCGAAGCCGCTGGCCCGTTCGGCTTTCGCGTAGGCCTCCAAAGCTTCAGCGGCCTCACCCTCGACGTCCGGCGGCACCGCCACCTTGACGGTGACGAGCAGATCGCCATGTCCGCCGGAACGTTTTGGCACGCCTCGGCCACGTACCCGCAGGATCCGGCCGTCGGAGGTACCCTTCGGCACCCTCACACCGACCTTGCCTTCCAGCGTAGGCACCGAAAGCGTTGTCCCGAGCGCCAATTCGTGGAAGCTGACCGGCACGCTCACCGTGAGGTCGTCGCCGTTGCGGCCGAAGACCTTGTCCGGCTTGACGTGTACGGTCACATACAGGTCGCCTGACGGTGCGCCGCGCAGCCCGGCTTCTCCCTGGCCTGCCAGCCTGATGCGCTGGCCGTCCTCGACACCCGGCGGGATCCGCACGTTGATCGTGCGTGTCCTCGTGGTCACGCCGGTGCCCTTACATTCGTCGCAGGGGTGCTCGATGATCGAACCGCTGCCCCGGCATTCAGTGCACGGTTCGGAGAACCCGAACGCGCCCTGGTTGCGGTTGATGACACCGGATCCATTGCAGTTGGGGCACACCTTCGGGCTGGTGCCGGGCCGTGCGCCACTGCCGTGGCAGTTCGTGCACGGCGCGGGGCTGGTGAGCCGCAACGGCATCATCACGCCCTTGGTGGCCTCCAGAAACGACAACTCGGTCTCGGTCTCGAGGTCGTTGCCGCGCCGTGGCCGGCTTGCCCTCGGCTGTTGCGCTCCACGCCCGAACAATCCGCCGAACAGATCGCCAATGTTGGCTCCGCCGGTCTGGCCGGCCGCATCGAACAAATCGTTCAGATTGAACTCGCCGCCGTCGGAACTGAAACCGCCGAAATTCCCGCCGCCTCCGCCGCCGAAACGACCACGACCGAACCCGCCGTTCGCGAAAAGCCTTCGCGTTTCGTCGTATTCCTTGCGCTTGGCCGGATCCGACAGCACTTCCTTGGCTTCCGACACGGCTTTGTACCGGTCTTCGGCCGCCTGGTTTCCGGGGTTGCGGTCGGGATGGTTCTCCGCGAGCAGCTTTCGGGCTGCTCGCTTGATCTCCTGTTCGCTGGCATCGGAGGCGACGCCGAGCTCCTTGTAGAAGTCCTTTTCGACCCATTCACGCTGGGCCATACCGCGTCACCTCCTTACGGTGTCTAGTTGTCGTCTGATTGTGGGGCCTCTGGCGAGGCGGGGTTGGGGTTATCGGCATCGGGCACGGTGTCGACGACGCCCACCAGGGCGTGTCGCACGACAAGATCGCCGACCTTGTATCCGCGACGCATGACGGTTCCCACGACGGGGTGGGTACCGTCGCCCTCGTGCTGCACGGCCTCGTGCAGGGCGGGGTCGAAATCGTCACCTTCGTCACCGAAACCCGATAGGCCAAGTCCCTCAAGGGCGGTCGCGAGCTTGTCGGCGACCGACTTCAGCGGACCGGACTCCAGGTCCCCGTGGCTGCGGGCGCGGTCGAGATCATCGAGTACGGGCAACAGTTGGGTGATCACTGACGCCTTGGCCCGGTCTGCCGTGAGCTGCTGGTCGCGGAGGGCACGCTTGCGATAGTTCGCGAAGTCGGCTTGCACGCGTTGCAGATCACTGAGCAGTTCGGCGGCTTTTCCGGCCTCCTCAGGGCTCTCGCCCGCGAACTCCCCCGGCGCCGGCCCGCTGGGGGCCGGGCCGGAGGATTGTTCACGGATTTCGCCGGTGTCAGGATCGATGCGCCGCTTGTCGGTGACTGTCACCGGCTCGTGCGAATCGTTCTGGCTCACTTGCGCTCCTGGTCATCATCGACCACCTCGGCGTCAACGACGTTGTCGTCGGCCGGTCCAGCCGCCGACTCACCGCCGCCGGCACCGGCGGCCTGCTCGGCCTGGGTGGCCTCGTAGAGCGCCTGACCCAGACCCTGGGCCTCGACGCCGAGCTTCTCCATCGCCGACTTGATGGCTGCGATGTCGCTGCCTTCGAGCGTCGACTTGGCCTCGGCGACCGCGGAATCGACCTTGTCCAGCGTCTCCGCAGGGATCTTCGATCCGCCTTCGGCTTCGCGCTGCTCCTTGACGATCTTCTCCGTCTGGTAGACCAGCGACTCCGCCTGGTTGCGGACGTCGGCCTCCTCGCGACGCTTACGGTCCTCCTCGGCATGCGCCTCGGCGTCCTTGATCATCTGGTCGATCTCGTCCTTGGAAAGGCCGGAGCCCTCCTGGATTCGGATCGTGTTCTCCTTGCCGGTGCCCTTGTCCTTGGCGGTCACGTGCACGATGCCGTTGGCGTCGATGTCGAACGTGACCTCGATCTGGGGCACACCGCGCGGGGCCGGCGGGATGCCGGTCAGCTCGAAGCTGCCGAGCAGCTTGTTGTGCGCGGCGATTTCACGCTCACCCTGGAAGACCTGGATCTGCACCGACGGCTGATTGTCGTCGGCCGTCGTGAAGGTCTCCGACCGCTTGGTCGGGATGGTGGTGTTGCGCTCGATCAGCTTGGTCATCACGCCGCCCTTGGTTTCGATACCGAGGGACAGCGGTGTGACGTCAAGCAGCAGAACGTCTTTCACCTCACCCTTGAGCACACCGGCCTGCAGCGCGGCGCCAACGGCGACAACCTCGTCCGGGTTGACACCCTTGTTGGGCTCCTTGCCGCCGGTCATTTCCTTGACCAGCTCGGACACCGCAGGCATACGCGTGGAGCCGCCGACCAGAACCACGTGGTCGATGTCGGCCACCGAGATACCGGCGTCGGCGATCACCGACTGGAACGGCTTGCGGGTGCGATCCAGCAGATCCTGTGTGATGCGCTGGAATTCGGCACGGGTCAGCTGCTCGTCGAGGAACAGCGGGTTCTTGTCCGCGTCGACGGTGATGTAGGGCAGGTTGATCGACGTGCCCTGCGAACTCGAGAGCTCGATCTTGGCCTTCTCGGCGGCCTCACGCAGCCGCTGCATCGCCATCTTGTCTTTGGTCAGGTCGATGCCCGAGGTGCCCTTGAACTTGTCGACGAGCCATTCGACGATGCGGTCGTCCCAGTCGTCGCCGCCCAGGTGGTTGTCACCCGAGGTGGCGCGGACCTCGACCACACCCTCGCCGATCTCCAGCAGCGACACGTCGAACGTGCCACCGCCGAGGTCGAAGACCAGGATGGTCTGTTCCTTCTCGCCCTTGTCCAGCCCATAGGCCAGCGCCGCGGCGGTCGGCTCGTTGACGATGCGCAGCACGTTGAGACCGGCGATCTGGCCGGATTCCTTGGTGGCCTGGCGCTGGGCGTCGTTGAAGTACGCGGGCACGGTGATCACCGCGTCGGTGATGTCCTCGCCCAGGTATGCCTCGGCGTCGCGCTTGAGCTTCATCAGCACCCGAGCGCTGATCTCCTGGGGGGTGTACTTCTTGCCGTCGATCTCGACGGACCAATCGGTGCCCATTTCACGTTTGACCGAACGGATCGTCCGGTCGACGTTGGTCACCGCCTGGTTCTTGGCGGGCTGACCGACCAGCACCTCGCCGTTACGCGCGAACGCGACGACGGACGGCGTGGTGCGGGAGCCTTCGGAGTTGGCTACGACGACGGGGTCGCCACCCTCCAGTACCGCGACGACGGAGTTGGTGGTCCCGAGGTCGATTCCGACCGCACGAGCCATGGTTGTTCCTCCTGAATTAGTCAATCTTTGGGTCTGAGTGCACCGCACTCAAGACTGCTCCGGCCAACCTTATCTTGTCAACCCAGACTTGAGTCAAGCACGCTCAACTGTCAGAAGGCTCAACGGCACGGCATCGGAGTTTGTTCCCGCGTCTTCCGAGGGGCGTCGCTCGACGTTATCGGGGCATTGCGGCTGATAGGACCTTCTGCCCTGCCGTCGAGGACTTTCACCAAGCGGAAAGTGACCCAAGCCGCTACCTCGTCGACGTCGACGCGAGCACCGTTCACGGTGTGGAGCGGACACATGCGATTGACGCGCGCTGGCGATCGCTGCGCGAGCCCATCCTGGTGGCACTGACCGTCTGCGCGTTGGCCGTCGGCGGCATCCTCTGGCTGATCGGACTGCGGGAGGCGGCCGACATCTGCTGGATCGTCGGGACGGCGATCGCCGTGGTACCTGCTGTGTGGTGGGTGATCTCGACGTTGCGTCAGGGACGCCTCGGGGTCGACGTGATCGCGGTGCTGGCGCTGGGCGGCACCCTGCTCGTCGGCGAGTACCTGGCCGGCGCCCTGATAGCGGTGATGCTCGCCGGTGGCCGCGCTCTCGAAGCCGCCGCGGAGCGTCGTGCCACTCATGACCTGCGCGCATTGCTCGAGCACGCGCCGCGATTCGCTCGCCGACGGTTCGGCACGGAGGTCCGGGTCGTCCCGATCGCCGACGTCGTGGTCGACGACCTGTTGATCGTCGGCCCGGGCGAGACAGTGCCGGTCGACGGACGGGTCGCCGACGCGCTGGCCGTGTTGGACGAATCCGTGCTGACCGGTGAGTCCGAGCAGGTGGAGCGCCGGTCCGGTGAGCCAGTCCGCAGCGGCGTGGTGAACGCCGGCGGCCCATTCGAGCTTCGTGCCACCGCCACCGCGAACGACAGCACCTACGCCGGCATCGTGCGGCTGGCCGAAGCCGCGCGTGTGGAGAATGCGCCGATCGTCCGGCTGGCCGACCGCTACGCGGCCTGGTTCCTGCCGTTGACGCTCGCCGTCGCCGGCGGGGCCTGGATGGCGACCGGATCGGCGGTGCGAGCGGTCGCCGTCCTGGTCGTGGCCACTCCCTGCCCGCTGCTGCTCGCGGCACCGGTGGCGATCGTGTCCGGCCTGTCGCGTGCTTCCCGCCACGGCGTGGTGATCCGCAGCGGTGGCGCGCTGGAGTCACTGGGAAGTGCGACCACCCTGGTGATGGACAAGACCGGGACGCTGACGATGGGCCGCCCGGTCGTGGTGGGTGTGCTCAACGCGCCGGGCCGAGACGGCGCGGAGATCCTTCGGTTGGCGGCGTCGGTGGACCAGATGTCGCCGCACGTGCTGGCCGAGGCGATCGTCACCGAAGCGCTGACCCGTGGCCTGCAGCCGTCGCTGCCGACCGAAGTCGACGAGCAGGCCGGCCGCGGTGTCACCGGCACCGTCGACGGTCACCACATTGAAGTCGGGAAGCTGTCCGGCCCCACCGGCGATGCGGATTGGGCCCGCGCCGCGGTGAACCGGGCGAGCCTGGATTCGGCCGCGATCGCGTGGGTGCGCATCGACGGCGAACTGGCAGGCGCCGTCTTGCTACGAGACCCGTTGCGGCGGAACGCCCCTCGCACGGTACGGCGGCTGCGAGCGGCTGGCCTCAACCGCCTGGTGATGCTGACCGGCGACCGTCCAGAACCCGCCCGCGAAGTCGCCACGGTGCTGGGACTCGACGAGGTCTACGCCCAGCAGACCCCGGCCGACAAAGTAGCCGCGGTCCGAAAGGAGAAACAGCGGGCCGGGACCGTGATGGTGGGCGACGGCGTCAACGACGCGCCCGCGCTCGCGGCGGCCACGGTGGGCGTCGCGATGGGGGCGCGCGGCGCGACCGCGTCCTCGGAAGCCGCCGACATCGTGTTGACGACGGATCGTCTGGACCGCCTCGCCGATGCGATGGACATTGCCAGGTGGTCACGGCGAATCGCCGTGCAGAGTGCGGTGGTCGGCATGGCGTTGTCGTTGGCGGCCATGGTGATTGCGTCCTTGGGCTGGTTACCTCCCGCCGCCGGCGCGCTGTTGCAGGAGGGCATCGATGTGGCCGTCATCCTCAACGCGCTTCGCGCCCTGCGCGGCAACCCCGACGTCGAGGTGGATCTACCCGCTGATACGGAGAACATGTTGCGGCGCTTCGCAACCGAGCACGACGAACTGCGCGACACCGTCGATCTCCTTCGCGACGCGGCCGACCGACTGGTCACCGGCGCCGATCGGGGCGCACTGGAATCGGTGATCCGCGCGAAGACCTTTCTCGAGGAGCGGATCCTGCCGCACGAGCAGGCGGAGGAGTCGGGGCTGTATCCGGCGCTGGCCCGTCCGCTCGGAAGCGGCGAAGCGACGGCCACCATGAGCAGGACCCACGCCGAGATCCGCCGATTGTCCGACCGCATCGCAGCCCACGTCGAACTCGCCCGAGCCAGCGACGGTATCCAGTCCGACCAAATCGATGACCTACTCGCGTGCCTGTACGGGCTGCACGCGGTGCTGCGGCTGCACTTCCTGCAAGAGGAGGAGAACTACTTCACCCTCGCCGACGACGCCGTGGCCGCCGACCTGGACACCGGTGATGGCAAAGAACACCTCGCACAGAACAATTGACGCCCTCCGGCTACACCTGTCCGCGGGCTGGCAGACCTACTGGGCCGGCCGGCAGGGGCGAGCCGGCATCGCGCGGCGCCAACAGAAGCGGCTGCGCGACCTCGTCTCCTACGCACGCACGCATTCGACCTACTTTGCCGAGCGATACCGCGACGTGCCGCAGACGCTGACGGATATCACTCAACTGCCCGCGGCCACGAAGAGCGACCTGATGAGCCACTTCGACGAGTGGATGACCGACCCGGCGGTGCACCGCGACGAAGTCGAAGCGTTCATCGCCGACCCCACGAAGATCGGCCACGACTACCACGGCCGCTACGTCGTGTGCACCACGTCCGGTTCGACGTGAACGCCCACCATACTCATGCACGACCACCACGCCCTGGCGGTCTACAACGCGCTCGGCTACGTCCGATCGATGCCGATCGCAATGCTGCGGTGGGACGTCCTGTCGGCATTGATTCGTGGTCACGGGCGGCTCGCTGCGGTCTTTGTGACCGACGGTCACTTCCTGGGTAACACGATGATGGCCCGCCGCATCCGCGCCAAGCCGTGGCGCGCGCACATGCAGAAGATATTCTCCGCGCTCGCTCCCGTGAGCGAGATCGTGGCCCAACTCAACGCTTTTCAGCCCGTCGTCCTCGGCGGATATCCAAGCGCGTTGGAAGCGCTCGCCTCAGAGCAGTGCGCCGGCTCGCTCCACATCTCGCCGGTATTGGTCAACGCCGCGGGGGAAACGTTGACACCAGCGGCACGACAGCGGATCGCGTCGGCGTTCGGATGCCGCGTCGGCAATTATTACGGGACCTCCGAGGCGGTCGGTTTGACATTCGAGTGTCCGTCTCAACGCCTCCACGTGAACAGTGACTGGTACATACTGGAACCCGTAGACGAGCACAACCGACATATACCACCGGGACAACTGTCGCACGGCGCTCTGGTGACGAACCTGGCGAACCGCGTTCAGCCCATCATCCGGTACCAGATCGGGGATCGAATCGTTCTCAGTCCCGAATCATGTTCCTGTGGAAGCCCGTTCCCGATGGTCGACGTGATCGGGCGCACGGATGACACGCTCGTGTTCGCGACGGCGGGGGACAAATCGGTCCGGGTTCTGCCGTTGGCCATCGCCACGGTCGTCGAGGAAACCCCGGGCGTAGCGACCTGTCAGATCATTCAGCGTGGCCCGTCGACACTCGCGGTGCGATTCCGAGCCACCGAAGGTACCGAGGAACCCATGGTTTGGGACGTACTGCGGCGGCGCCTCGGCGACTTTCTGGCCGACCACGGCGCGACCGGCGTGTCGATCGAAAGAGACGACCTACCACCGCAATTGCATCCTCGAAGCGGTAAGTTCCGACAGGTCTACGCGGATTACCGACCGAGCGATAGCGGCGCCCAGACGGTCTGACGTCGGGCCCGTGCTTCACGTCGCGCTGGCGCGCTCGCGCTGCAACAGGTCGCGCAGCAGCGGGAACTCTGTATGCACATGCCGGTCCATGGCGCCCGCGAACGCCGGCGATAGGTACAGCCGCCACAGCGGGTCGAGCGCCCGCGCCCACCCTGTCCATCCCGCGATGATGGTGTGGCACAGGTGAACTCCGCGTTCCTGCGGCCGCAGCGTAAGGGTCAACCGGACGGGCAGCGGGAGCCTACCCCAACCGAGACGCCACACGATCTGCTCACCGGGCACGGCGGTCTCCACCTCGCCGACCATCCGCAGATGCCGCGATCCGACGTATTCGTCCATGAGCACAACGTCACCTACGTGGTCGGCGCCCCCGTGCTCGAGCACATGCAGTTCGAGGTGCGTGCCCGGCCACCACGCCTGATACCTGTCGTCGTCACACTCCAGCAGGAAGTCGGTGATCTGGCGTCCGGTGAGACCATCAACGGTCATCTGCGATTCCAGGGTCAGCATCGTCGGCTCCTTTCGGTGATTGTGCATCCCATTGACAGCCCACGCCTCGGCCGCCCGATGGGATAGGGCCCCATGTCACTTCGTTCGGCCGTGTGACTATCGGCCCTACGATCCAACGTCGCCGAAGCGCATCCTGAGCAAGCCGCACCAAAACCGGATGAGGCAGGGGGTAGAGACATGGCTGATCCATCCGAAACGGTGCCCGAGCCGACCGCCGCGGCCGCCCAGCACCGTCCTGTCAATCAGATCCTGGCGTGGACCGGCATCGCCGCCGCAGCGGTGTTCATCGTCGCGGTGGTGTTCTTCTCCGGGTTCGTCATCGGCCGCAGCACTGATCGCGAATACCACCACGACCGGTGGAACGAGATGCCCGGTCCAGGCATGATGGGTCCGAGCATGATGGGCCCCGGTATGGGCCCGCAGCCCCGCCAGACGACTCCTCCCGGCCCGTAGCCCTGCGGTCGGGCGACAGCGCGGTGCAGTTACGTGCACTGGCCGACGGCTACGCATCAGTGGCAGAATCGCCGCGATGACTGCAGCCCAGCGTGAGCGCGCCGCCCTGGTGGCGACCATGAGCGAGATCGGGCCTGACGCGCCCACCCTGTGCGAGGGATGGACGACCCGCGATCTCGCGGCGCACCTGGTGGTCCGGGAGCGCAGACTCGACGCCGCGCCCGGTATCGCGATCCCTTTCCTCGCCGGCTACACCGACAAGGTGCAGCGAAGGACCGCATCGTCCAGCGGCTGGGACGAGTTGGTGGAGAAGGTCTCGTCGGGCCCGCCACTGCTGTCTCCGTTCAAGCTTCTCGATTCGGTGGCCAACATGGATGAGATGTTCATCCATCACGAGGACGTCCGCAGGGCCCAACCCGGTTGGGAGCCAAGGTCTCTCGATGCCGAGACAATCGCGGCGCTCCGGCGCCCCGTCGGCATCATGGCCAGGCTGACCATGGGGAAAGTGCCCGCCCGAGTGACGCTACAGACACCCGAAGGCGAAACAGTGGCCGTCGTCGGCAGCGGCCCCGGGCTGACCGTCACCGGAGACATCGGCGAGCTCACGATGTTCGTCGCCGGTCGCGACGAAGCCCGGCTCACCTTCTCCGACGCCCAAGCCGCTCAAGCCGTGCGCGCCGCACGACGAGGCCTGTGAAGGGCGGCCTCGCCGCTGGGCTTCTGCTGTCCGCGGCCGTACTGGCCGGTTGCTCCACCACCGTCGAGGGCAATCCCGTCGCGTCCAGTGCCTCACCGACCGAACCGAGCTTTCCGACATCCAGGCCGACGCGAACGCCGTCGCCGAGCAGCACACCACCGTCCACACCACCGTCCACACCGCCGCCGACCGGGCTGCCCGGCGCGACGACGCTGTCGCCCGACGAATCCGGTTACGTGTTCATCGAAACGAAGTCGGGTCTGACCCGCTGCCAGATCTCCGAGGCCGAGGTCGGCTGCGAATCGCAGTTCACCAACTCCGTCGAAGTGAACGGCATGCCCGCCAACGGGGTGAACGTCACCGCCGACGGCAGCATGCGCTGGGTGGTCGGCAACCTCGGCGCCATCCCGGCCGTCACGCTGGATTACCAGTCCTACCGTGCGCTCGGCTGGACGATCGCCGCGACAGCTGACGGCACTCGGTTCACCAACGACGGCACCGGTCACGGCATGTTCGTCAACACCTCGGGCGTCGAGGTCTTCTGAACCGCCTAGGGTGGAGCGCGTGGATTCACCGCCGGACTTCCGGGTCTTCGTCGAACCTCAACAGGGCGCCACCTACAACGACCAACTGGCGGTCGCCCGCACGGCCGAAGCCGCCGGGTTCTCGGCGTTCTTCCGCTCCGACCACTTCACCGCCATGAGCGGTGACGGCCTACCGGGACCCACCGACTCCTGGGTCACGCTGGGCGGCATCGCCCGCGAAACCACTTCGATACGGCTCGGCACCTTGGTCACATCGGCCACCTTCCGCTATCCGGGCCCCCTGGCGATCGCTGTCGCACAGGTCGACGAAATGAGCGGCGGCCGTGTGGAATTGGGCATCGGCGCGGGCTGGTTCGAAGCCGAGCACAAGGCCTACGCCATCCCGTTCCCTCCGCTGGGCGAACGCTTCGACCGGCTGACCGAACAGCTGAACATCATCACGGGCCTCTGGACGACACCGGGCGGCGAGACGTTCGACTACGCAGGCGCCCACTACGTCGTCGCGGAATCTCCCGCCCTACCCAAACCGGTCCAGTCGCCGCATCCGCCGATCATCATCGGCGGCGCCGGCGCCAAGCGGACACCGGCGCTGGCTGCGCAGTTCGCCGCCGAGTTCAACATCCCGTTCGCGCCGCTCGAAACGGCGCAGACTCAGTTCGACCGGGTCGCCGCGGCGGTGGCCGACGCCGGCCGCTCAGCCGAGTCGATGACGTACTCCGCGGCCTTCGTGATCTGCGCGGGTCGAAATGAGCAGGAGATCTCCCGGCGGGCCGCCGCGATCGGTCGCGAGGTCGACGAGCTGCGCAGCAACTCTCCGCTGGTGGGGACCCCCGGCGAGATCGCCGACAAGCTCGGCGCCTACCTGCACATCGGCGTGCAGCGGGTTTACCTGCAGGTTCTGGATATGTCGGATCTCGACCACGTGGACTTCTTCGCCGCAGAGGTGATCCCGCAGCTCCGCTGAACAGGCGCTCACCTGCATGTCGCCACTACTATCAGCGCCGTGGCCCGCCGGCAGTTCGACGACGACGACGGGCAGCCCTGGCACAATCGCACCTCCACGGTCCTCGGGGCCAGCGTGCTCGCGATCGTGGTGATCGGCATATTGATCGTCGCCGCGACCGCCGTGGCCCGCCAGTTCGGCGAAACCGAAGAAGCCCCTCTCGACTTCGTCACGCCGTCGTTCTCGGCAACGGCGTCGCCCTCAACGGACACCACCACTACGCAGACGATCACGAGCACGAGTCCGCCAGAGACCACCGACATCGACGGGCCTTCGACGTCTCCAACGTCATCGTCAGAGACGACGTCGAGCAGCGAGAGTTCGACCAGACGGCCGACGACCCGCAACGATGACGACGAGGACGAAGGCCCCACCACCCGCACGACACGGCGCACGCCACGCACCAACATCACGCGTACGCTCAATCCTTATCCCTGAGCGCCTACTATCGGTCCCCGTGGCGCGATACGGATCTCCTGACGACCAGAACCATCCGGACGACGACCCGACCGTTTATGCCAACTACGGCGGCGGTGGATATGACGAGCCGCCTGGCCCACCGCCCGGTGACGACGTCCCGTGGTTCCGTCGGCCGGGCGCGCTCGTCGGGTTCGGGGCGCTGGGCGCGGTGATCATCGCGTTGATCGTGTTCGGCCTGGCCAAGCTCATCACCGGTGGCGACACGCCGTCCGAGCAGACGACGTTGACTCCGCTCACCACGACCTCGCGGTCGGTCACGCCGACGACCACGTCGGCGCCCGAGACCGTGACGGAGACGTACACGCCGACGACGACCACCGAGTCCCCGACGACCACGACGACCACCACGACACCGCCGACGACGACCACCACGACGACGACACCGAGCGTCAGCACCAGCATCAGCACGAGCACGGAAACGAGCACGGTCACCGAAACGGTGACGCCGGACGCTCCCTAACGACCCCTGGCCGCATATTCGGCGACCAGCGCCTCGGCGCTGCGCACGGCGGCCCGGCAGGCGCGCGTCGTGAACGGATCGTTGAGCGGGTGTTCGGCGCGACGGCGCCAGCGCTGGGCGGCGGCGAAGGCGGAGCGGGGCCCGTCGTAGGGGGCATCGGGTTGCAAGCCGAGTCTGCTGGCGGCATCGGTGCCGGAGCCACCGATGATGCGCCGCAGCGACGCCATCTCGTCCTCGTTCAACGTGGTTGGCCGCGAACGTAATTGGCTGAGCAGCCGCAGCTCTTCGAATGCATGGGTGTCGGCCAGCAGCGGGTCGATGTCGGCGATGATGGCGCGGCTCGCGTAGATCGGATTGTTCTCCACGAAGCGTCGCAACGACAGCAGCGCGGTGTGCGCCTTGAGCAGATCCGACCGCTGCGCGAACTGCTGGTCGATCACGTCGCGCAGGGCGATCAGCCCGCTGCGCTCGAGCAGTTCGTCGGCCAGGGCCACCGAATCGCTGACGCCGGCACGCAGCACGGCGATCGAGATCCTGATCCCGAACATGCCGAACCGGTCGAGCAGCGCGGCCCGGGTGGCGGCGTCGACCGGCAACGAACTGTCCTCGCGCACGAATCGGTCTACCGACAGCATCGCCTTGGTCAGCTCTGCCGCGTCGACCCCGGCCAGCTTCTCCAACGCGACGAACTCGCTCTGTCGCAGGGTGCGCGCGGTGAGCGCCAACAACCCCGACACCGGCACCACCGCCTGGCAGATGCCGGTCTTGTCCATCTCGCTGGTGAACCGGGCCGCCACGTCCTTGGCGGACAACATCGCGTCGATCCGGCCGGCACCGATCTCGTCGGCGCGCGACGCGACACCGATGACTCCGAGCGCCCCCGCCGATCCTCCGACCAGCTCGCCGATCTGCATGAGCAGCGCGATGTCGGCGGCGTTGAGGGTGCGCAGGAGGAACACCACGGCGTCGATGCGTGGAACGCCGTCGTCGGGGACCAGCAGTCGCAGCGTGCGTTGGGAGACGTCTCTGGACAGCGACGACGTGCCGGGCGTGTCGATGATCGTGGTGTCGATCAGTTCAGATGCGGGCCACTCGACGTCCAGGTCGACGACGTCGTCGGGATCGAGGGTGGCGAAGTCGAAGGTGAGACCACCCTCGACGGCGTCGCGGCCGATCGGCACGTTGGAGCGCCGTCCACCCCGATGGTTGGCGGTGACCTTCGGTGTCGGACCGTGCCGGAACCAGGTGACGATGCGGGTGGCCTCGGTGGCATCGGTGGGCGCAATGTCCTCGCCCACAAGCGCATTAACCAGGGTCGACTTGCCTGCCTTGAGCGTTCCCGCCAGTGCGATGCGGATGGGCTGGTTGAGGCGGCGGCCGATGCGGTCCAGTTCGTTGTGCACGTCGGGACGCTGTGCGTAGGCGGGATCGGAGCGGTAGGCCTGGATGGTTCCGCCCAGGATCGCGCGCACCCGGTCACTCGTGCTCATCGACAGACCAGCTTAAGGCCTGTCAGCTGGGCGCTGACCGAGCCTCCGACAGCAGCTTGTCCGCGTGGTCGGTCACCTGTTTGAGGATGTTGAGCTGGCGCTCGAGTTCCTTGACGCGCGTGTTGCGTTCGTTCTCCTCGAGTTTGGCCGAGGCGATCGTCGCCTGCAGCGATTCGTTCAGCGATCGCGTCGTCTGGTTGGCGATACCGCGGTAGTGATCGCGCAGTTGGCGCTGAATACCTTTGAGCCGGTCCCGCGACTCCTTGTTCACGACGAAAGAAACGTCGTCGATGAACCGGCGCGTGCTCAGCTTCGCCTCGTTGCGCACCCGCATCATCCGGTTGTCCATGTTCTCCCGGTACGCGCTGCGGCCCATCAGCAGGCCGGCACCGAGGGACAGCGGATTGAACATGCCCAGGCCCGCCAGCGACGTCATCATGCCGAACATCAGGACACCTCCGTAGGAGCCCTGCATGCCTATCCCGACCTTGCGTGCCTTGCCGACCGGTTTGGCTTCGAGATTGGCCAGCGACTTGATCTCGCCGAGGCTCGCGCCCATCTCGCGGGCGTCGATCTGCGGCATCTTGATCGCCTCAAGGCCGGCCTCGGTGAACGTGCGGGCCACCTCTTCGGCCAACACCGTTGCACGCTGGTACGCCCAGACGAAGTTGTCCCCGACCGCGGTGGCGATCGCGTTCTCCAGCTCGGTCCCGATCTCGGCCCAGTGCTGCGTCGGGTCGCAGTTGTCGATCTCCTTTTCGATGTGCTGGCCGATGATCCGGAAGCGGCCGCGCAGATCGTGGTCGATATCGGCTGTGAGATCGGAGATTCCGTCGTTGAGCACCTGCTGCCACAGCGCTGTCTGCTGCAGCGCCTCCTGTGCCTCCTCCTTGCGCCGCTCCAGATCCTCGGTGAGCCGGGCCCGCACATCCGCGTCGTTGAGCGACGCCAGCTCGGTGCTGACCTTGAGCGTGAGATGTTCAGCAGCCGAGCGTATTTCGGCAACCACCTGATCCCGGATATGATCGTTCTGCCGCGACAGCACCTGCTCGGTGAGGAACTTCACGATGGCCGGGAAGTTCGACTCCGCGTTCAGTTCCTTGTCGTTGAGCTGGATGGCGTGACTACGCAACAGCGACGACGCCGGAATCATCGGTATCGACAGTCCTGCCCGGTCGAGATGGGCCTTGTTCGCCTCGACGATCGCGCGCCAGTGGGGATACAGGTCGGTCTTGGTGGCGATGATCGTCGAGACCGGGCAGATACCGAAAGCCTGCCGCATGAAGGTCATTTCGGGTTCGGTGAACTCCTGGCTGGTGTCACTGCACATCAACAGCGCGTCGGCGTCGGGCAACAAGCCCAACGTCGCCGACAGGTGCGGCTGACCGTGTCCACCGACCCCCGGCGTGTCCACGAATGCCAATCCGTTCTTCAACAGCGGGCCCGTCGCGGTGACCTCGACCCGCAACACCTCGCGGCCGCCGGCCTGTGGGGCGCGGCGCAGATCGGTCTTGATGTCGGCCATCGGGATGTCGATGGCTTCCGGCTCCGCGCCGTCCGGGCGTGCGACGATCAGCCTGGCCGACGTGTTCTCGCCGTAGGACACCACCGTCGGCAGCACGGTGCTCTCGTCGTCACCGACGCGCGCAACGGGAGCATTGAGCAGCGAGTTGAGCAGTAGGCTCTTGCCCTGCTTGAGCTGCCCGGCGATGACCACCCGGATCTGCGGGTCGGTGATCCGGGTCTTGGCCCTCGCCAGCCGCTCGACCAGGTCGCCGCGCTCGTTGACATCGGCGATCTTGCTGGTGTGGTCGATCAACTCGACGATGACCTTGACCTGTCTGGCCGGCTCGCCGGCCGCTACCTTGCGAGGGTCACTCGGTTGCGTCATGAGGTCCTTCTGTAGCGCGGTTGTGCACCCAACGGTAGATGCGCGAACTGGCGGGGATCGAATTTCGATCCCCGCCAGTGGCGTTGTCGTGCGGTATCAGAACAGACCGGCGTCAATCGTGTTGTCGACATCCGTCGAGGTGTCGACCGAGGTGTTGACCTGGCCCGAGCTGTCGACGGAGTTGTCCTGGCCGGAGTTGTCCACAGAGCTGTCGATCGAGCTGTCGACCGAGTTGTCCTGGCCCGAGTTGTCCACCGCGCTGAAACCACCGGCGGCCCCTCCGGACGCATCGCCGCCGACCGTGGTCTGATCTCCGCCGACGGCGGTGGTGTCGTTGTCGACGATCACGATGCCGCCGCCGGAACCACCGGCCCCGCCGGACGCGCTGCCGCCGTCGTTGCCGATGCCGATCAGGCCACCGCCACCGTCGCCGCCGGCCGCGCCACCGCCGCTGCCACCGCTCATGTCGTTGTCGTTGATGACGGGTCCTTCGTTGTCGGAGATGATGTCGCCGCCGGCGGTCTGGTCGCCACTGTCGTCGATCTCGTTGTCCTCACCGATGTTGACGTTGGAATCGTCGATGTCGCCGGTGCTGACGTTCTCGTTGTCGTCACCGACCACATTGCCGTCGCCGTCGACATGGGTCGCGTCGATATCGCCCGCGGTCCCGGTGTTGACCACACCGCCGTTGGTGGCGGTGTTGCTGGTCTTGTCACCCAAGGTGATGTCACCGAATTCCAGGTCGAAGTTGCCGACGCCCTGCTGCGAGTCCTCACCCGTCCTGTTGGACATGTTGGTTTCGGGGCTCATGAAACTGGTGTCGTTGTTCGACAGCAGGTCGGTCTGGCGCTGCGGGGCGAAGGCGATGCCGTGGGTCTGGGCAACGGCCTGCTGCAGCCCGAATACGGGGTCGCCGCCGCCGTGCAGGACTGCAGCGGGTGCGACCGTCGCGGCAACCGCTTGCACCTGAGCGGCGGTCACGTTGGACACGTTGGCCGCGGCCATGGATCGGGCCGGATCGGTGATGAATTCCTGGGCCCGGATCGGATCACGGAAGAGGTCCAGGAGCCAATCGATTACGTTCGTCATTTTTGTCGTCCTTCAGTCGTGTTGTCGGAAGCTCGTCACCGGGCTGTCCGGCGAACTGATGACCACGTTAGGGAGCTGCCGAGCCCTCTGAAACGGGGTCGAAACCCCTGCCTGCTACGAGGCACCTCGGGATGGGTCATGGACCCGCATTAGGGGATTAGGGGGTTATTAGGGGGTCGCTCTCACAATGGGTGGAAAACAAAACTGCGCGGCCGCTTGCGGCCGCGCAGTCGTGGTGGTGAGGGGTCAGAAGATTCAGAAAATGTCGTATCCCGACGGGTCGGAATCCATGTCGGCGACCTCGATGACGGTATCGCTGAGATTTCCGTCGGCCGGCAGGTCGAACACCGGCAGGTCGTCGATGATCGGCTGGTCGAATTGGAGTGACCCGTCGTCGGCACCGACCACCCCGGGGATGTTCGAATCGTGCAGCGCATCCAGTCCGGAGTCCAACACGTCGTCGGAGGAATCGACATAGTCGATGATGGTCGTGTGCACATCGTCGACCGCCTGAACAGGCACTTGGTCGTCAAAAGCGTCGAACGCCGCCGTCGCGGCGCCGCTCGCCCACACGTTGTCGGCCAAGTCGACAGCCATATCACCAAGGCCCTCGGCCCCTGTGCTGGGCAGGGCCGCGCCCAGTGACTCCGTGACAACCGGAATAAGGTTGCTGACGTCGGCAGTGGTCACGTTGGTGAGGTTGGCGTCGAAAATGGCTTGGTCTGGGTTTTCTGCGTAGCGCGCGGCGGCGTCGGGATCTCGCACCAGGGACATCACGAAGTCGAGCAGCGAGTTGGCCATGAAACACCCTCCTTCCCAATACAGATATAGATGACAGACAGATGGCACGAGCCAGATGGCTTGTCACGATGCTATCCACCGCGGACGCCGCAGAGATCGGTGCGAAACCCACCTCTACACCCGGGGCATTAGGGGGCCCGACGTTAGGGGTTTTCGCGGCATAGGGGGATGTTCCGGGTTTTGGGATGCAGAGCCGCTATCGTGATGGTCGGCCGAAACGCAGAGGAAAAGATGAGCGACTCTCTCGGGTTGTCCATTGGGATGACCAATTTGGTGGCGGCTCGCATGGGCCGTCCCCCCGTGATGCGACGTTCCGTGCTCACGTTGTTCGAGGACCGAGCAGCCGAAGTCGGCGTGCCGTCCGAGTATTCAGGGGACCCTTCGACCCGGCCGTCGGGAATGGTGCTGACGGGGTTCGTCGAGCGCGTGGGCGATCCGGTGCCGTTGGTCGCGGCCGACGGCTCGGCCCACCGCGGCGAGCAGGTGCTCGTCGAAGCCCTCGACGCAATGGCACGCACCGTCGGCGGTGGTGCACCCATCGCGATCGCGGTGCCCGCACACTGGGGTGCGGCGACGGTCGGCGCATTGCGCGGCGCGTTGCGCGCCACCCCGAGCCTGGCTCCCAACGGTGTCGCGCCGGCGTTGGTCCCGGATTCGGTCGCCGCACTTTCGGCGTTGCAGTCGGCGCCGGGGCTGCCGTCCAGCGGCGTCGTGGTGCTGTGCGATTTCGGCGGCAGCGGTACCAGCGTCACGCTAGCCGACGCGGGCGCCAACTACGACACCATCGGTGAGACGGTGCGGTACGCCGACTTCTCCGGTGATCAGATCGATCAGGCGCTGCTGAACCATGTCGTCGCCGGCATCGCGGAGGCGAGCGACGCCGATCCCGCGAACACGGCGGCCGTCGGTTCGCTGGCCAAGTTACGCAACGACTGCAGGCTGGCCAAGGAGCGGTTGTCCGCCGAGACCGCCGCGGCCGTCCACGCCGATCTACCTGGCTTCGCATCCGATGTCCGCGTGACGCGCACCGAGTTGGAACAGCTCATCGCCGCACCGCTGAACGGCTTCCTCAATACCGTCGAAGAAACATTGCAGCGCAACAACATTGCCGCTGCCGATGTCTCGGCCGTGGCGACCGTCGGCGGCGGTGCGAACATCCCGCTGGTCACGCAGCAGCTCTCGACGCGGCTGCGTGCGCCCGTCGTCACAACCCCGCAATCGCAAGTGAACGCGGCCGCGGGCGCTGCGGTGCTGGCCGAAGGTGCTGACGCGGCAACCGGAATGGCCACCGCTGCGGATGCTCCCACGGGGATGGCCCCGACCGCGGGCTGGGTCGCGGGGGCAGCCGGTGCGGGCGCGGCCGCCGCGGGCGCGGCCAGCGCGGCCGGCGATGCGACGGATTCGTCGACGTTCCGCTCGCTCGCATGGTCAGAAGATGCGCCCGGCGGTGGCGAACCCGTGCCCTACACAGGTGAGGACTACACATTCGACCCGGCCACCGGCGCCGCGGCCCGCCCGCCGATGGAGTTCAGCCACGAAGAGGAGGGCTTCACCCCCGAGCCCGGGCCACTGCCCTGGTACAAGCGGCCGACCATCCTGTTCGGTGCGGCCGCGGCCGCCGTGCTGTTGGCCATCGGCGGTCTCGCGGTCACGTTGACCGGCACGTCCAGCAACACGGGTCCGGTGACCGAGACGGCGACGACCTTCGAGACCGGCCCGTCGCCCGCGGGACCACCCACCTCGCAGACCATCACCGTCACGGGATCCGACGGCCAGCCGAGCACCACCGTCGTGCCGCCTCCCTCGACGACGCCCCCCACGACCACGACGTCAGCGACGACGTCATCGACGACAACCACGACGACGACTACTACAACGACGACCACAACCACCACCCAGCCAACGACGACCCAGCCGACCACCACCCAACCGACGACCACCCAAGCGCCGACCACCACCGACGAGCCGATCATCACGACAACAGTGGTTCCTGACGTGGTGATTCCCGACGACGGCACGTGATCCATGCCCAAACCGGCGCCGGAGCACGTCAACGAAATCCCGCCGCCCGCGCGTGACGCCATCGCGGCGCTGACGGCAGCGCCGGGCGACCCGGTGAAGCTCCTGGTAGCAGGAGGCATCGGCAGCGGTAAGACGTCGATCCTCGCCGCGGTGCGAAACACCTTGCGTACGGCCGGGATTCCGTTGCTCACGCGGCCGCCGCGCAGCGGTGACGATCCCGCAGCGGCCATCGTGATCGACGACGCGCATTTGCTCGACGATGTCGAACTCGAACAGCTCGTCGACCGCGTGGCCGATCCCGCTTCGACGGTCGTCGTTGCGACGGAACCCCTCGCGCACCGGCCCGCGCTGCGTGCCTTGGCCACCGCGATCGAACGTGAGAACCCCGTTGTGACGATAGGCGCATTGAGCCCGCCTGACGTGACGCGTGCCGCAGCCGAAATCCTGTGCGCCACACCGACACCCGAGTTCATCCGGGCGCTCATGGTGTCCACGGCCGGGCTGCCGTTCCTGTTGGGGCCGGCGATCACCGCCGCGTCCTCCCGCGAGGGCGATGCGCCGACGTCGGCGATCGCGCGGGCGGCGAGCTTCGCGCTCATCGAACGGCTACGTCGACTCGACGAGCCGGTGCTGGACACGCTGCTGGTGACCTCGCTGAGTCCCGGCCTGGGCCCCGACGACGTCGCTGCGACGCTGCGCATCGGAGCCCAGGACGCCCAATTCCTTGTGGACCGCGCCCGCGCGACCGGATTGATCGAGCCGTCGCACAGTCACACCTTCCTGCGTTCCGTACACCACTGCATCGCACAGATCATCGGTACCGCGCGCCACCACGACACCGAGATCGCATTGCTCGTCTCTCAGATCGAATCGTCCACGCTGTCAGCTGATCTCGCTTTGCGGCTGGCCGAGCATGGGCTTCGCGACGATCGGCTGGCGAGTGCTTTGGCCAATCTCGCGGTCGAAAGCCATGGCCAACCCGCAAGGGCAGCAAGGCTTTATCGCGCGGCAGCCGACGCAGGGGCGACGAAGCTCAATGCGAGATTGGCGGACGCGCTCGCCCTGACGGGCGACTGTGCGACCGCGGGCCGGATAGCCGACGAGCTGCTCGGGTCCGACGACGCGGCTGAACGCGCGGCCGCGGTCCGCATCGCGGCCAGCATCGCTGCGCACGACGGCAGCTCCGCGCAGGCCGCCGACATCTTCCGCTGGCTCGGCCCCTATCCGGACGCGTTCGTCGGCTCGGCAGGCGCCATCGTGTCACTCGCGGTTGGGGATCTGCCCGCAGCCCGGGCGGCGCTCAGCGCCGAGAACGCGGGCCCGCCGACGTCGACGTCGCGCGCCGCCCGCAGCCTCGCCGAGGGCCTCCTGATGTCCCTCGATGCTCCGTACCCTTCGGCGGTCGCCCGGCTGGGCCAGTCGATCACCGCCGATCAGTCGCCGACGGGCGTCGCACCCGATACCCCCGCAGCGCTGGTGACGCTGGCCGCCCTGCATGGCGGCGACCCCGTACGGGCGCGCAGCGTGATCGGCCGTGCCGTGCGGACATCACTCGACGGAAGCCCAGAGAACACAACCTTCGCCGCCCGCAGACACCGGCTGTTGTTGGGCTGGGTGCGAATGCTCGACGGCCACCTACAGGCCGCGACGGCCGACGTCGCCGCCGTTGCCGCGGACGCCGATGCGCTGCACCGCCGCGACGCGCTGTGGGCGGCGGCGCTGCAGACGGCGATCGCGCGTCGCAGCGGCGACAGCGGCGCGGTGCAGAAGCATTGGTATGCGGCGGCCGAAGTGCTCGCCGAGTACTCGATTGACCTGTTCTCCCTGCTGCCGTTGGGCGAGCTATGGGTGGCAGCGGCCCGGCTGCGTCAGATCGACCGACTGCAGCACACCCTCGACGAGGCGTTCGCCCTGCTGGACTCGCTCGGCAACCCGCTGTTGTGGTCGGTGCCGTTGCGCTGGGCCGGTGTGCACGCGGGGATCCTCGCCAATTCACCGGAGGCGGTGGCGCCGCACGGTCAGGCGTTGACCGCCGCCGCCGCACACAGCCCCTTCGCCAAGGCGTTGGCCACCGCGGGCCGCACGTGGCTGCGCGTGCTCGCCAACCACGTGGATACCGACGAAGTCGGCACGGCGGCGCGCGGGCTGTCACAGTTCGGGCTCACCTGGGATGCCACCCGGCTGGCGGGGCAGGCCGCGTTGCACACGCCCGACGGCCGCGTTTCGGGTGCGATGCTGCAGCTGGCTCGCGACCTGAAACAGACCACCGCATTGGATGCGACGCCGAGCCTCGACGCACCCGCAGCCCTCGACAGCCACCCCGGTCCCACCCGCCCGGCCGCGACGAAACTGTCGGACCGCGAGCGCGAAGTCGCCGAGCTCCTATTGCTCGGCATGCCGTACCGCGACATCGGCACCCAGCTGTTCATCTCAGCGAAGACCGTCGAGCATCACGTCGCGCGGATCCGGCGACGGCTGGGAGCCGAATCGCGTTCGGAGATGTTGTCGATGTTGCGCGCGATGGTCGCACCACAAGGCTGATTACCTGTGATTCCTGCCACCGGTGTCAGCGGCGGCCGCAGCAGCGCCGCCGGCCACTGAGTGCGCGCCGCCGCCACCGCCGCCATCACCGCCGATAGGCCCCGAAAGGGTGCCGGCGCGAGTCCATTCGCCGGCGACACCGGCAACCCCGACAGCCATCCGATGAGTGTGGCGAACCGTAGTTAGGTCAGCCTGCGTAGACCTGAATCCAGCTGTGGTGTAACTATGAGCAGGCATGCAGCGAAAGTTACTGACGAGTAACATTGCATAAGTTACCCTTGAGTAACTTAACGACGGGAGGCGCGCGGTGGAAACGCAGATGCTGATCAGGATCGTCACAGTGGTCCTGATGCTCGCCCTCGTCGGTGGCTTTGCATTCAAGCGCGTGCTCTTCCTGACGAACCTGATCCGTTCCGGCGCGAAGACCAGCGTCGAGAACAACCGCAAGGACAACCTCAAAAAGCGCATCACCACGCAGTTCGAGGAGGTCTTCGGGCAAACCCGACTGCTGCGCTGGTCGATCCCCGGCATCGCCCACTTCTTCACCATGTGGGGCTTCTTCATCCTCGGATCGGTCTACGTCGAGGCGTTCGGTCAGGTCGTCGACCACGACTTCCACATCCCGTTCGTCGGCCGCTGGGACGCGCTCGGTTTCCTGCAGGACTTCTTCGCCGTCGCCGTGCTGCTCGGCATCATCACGTTCGCGATCATCCGCATCGTTCGCGAGCCCAAGAAGCACGGTCGCGACTCGCGTTTCTACGGTTCGCACACCGGCGGCGCCTGGCTGATCCTGTTCATGATCTTCAACGTCATCTGGACCTACGCGCTGGTCCGCGGCGCCGGCGCCAACACCGGAGCCCTGCCCTACGGAAACGGCGCGTTCTTCTCACAGTTCATGGGCTGGATCCTGCATCCCCTCGGCGAATCCGCCAACGAGTGGATCGAGACGCTGGCGCTGATCGGGCACATCGCGGTCATGCTGGTCTTCCTGCTGATCGTCCTGCACTCCAAGCACCTCCACATCGGTCTGGCGCCGGTCAACGTCACGTTCAAGCGGATGCCCAACGGGCTGGGTCCGCTGCTGCCCGTCGAGTACGACGGCGAGCGGGTCGACTTCGAGGATCCCGCCGAGGACGCCATCCTGGGGCGCGGCAAGATCGAGGACTTCACGTGGAAGGCCTACCTCGACATGACCACGTGTACCGAGTGTGGACGCTGTCAGTCGCAGTGCCCGGCGTGGAACACCGGCAAGCCGCTGTCCCCCAAGCTCGTGATCATGAACCTGCGCGATCACCTGTTCGCGAAGGCGCCGTACATCCTCGGCGACAAGGAGTCGCCGCTGGAGAACACCTCCGAGGGTGGCGTCGGTGAAGACCTCGGCGGCGAGAAGCACGACGAAGAGCACTCGCACGATCACGTGCCCGAGTCCGGGTTCGAACGAATCATGGGTTCGGGTCCCGAGCAGGCCACCCGGCCACTGGTCGGCACCCTCGAACAAGGTGGCGTCATCGACCCCGACGTGTTGTGGTCGTGCACCACGTGCGGCGCCTGCGTCGAGCAGTGCCCGGTCGACATCGAGCACATCGACCACATCGTCGATATGCGCCGGTACCAGGTGATGATGGAGTCAGAGTTCCCCGGCGAACTCGGTGTGCTGTTCAAAAACCTTGAGAACAAGGGCAATCCGTGGGGCCAGAACGCCAAGGACCGCACCAACTGGATCGACGAGGTCGACTTCGACGTGCCGGTCTACGGCAAGGACGTCGAGTCCTTCGAGGGTTACGAGTACTTGTTCTGGGTGGGTTGCGCGGGCGCGTACGAGGATCGCGCGAAGAAGACCACCAAGGCGGTCGCCGAACTTCTCGCGACGGCGGGCGTGAAGTATCTGGTGCTCGGCGAGGGCGAGACGTGCAACGGCGACTCGGCCCGGCGCTCGGGTAACGAGTTCCTGTTCCAGCAGCTGGCCGCACAGAACGTCGAGACGCTCAACGAGCTCTTCGAGGGTGTCGAGCGCGTGGATCGCAAGGTCGTCGTGACATGCCCGCACTGCTTCAACACGCTGGGCCGCGAGTACCCGCAACTGGGCGGCAATTACACGGTCCTGCACCACACCCAGCTGCTGAACCGGCTGATCCGCGACAAGAAATTGGTGCCGGTCAAGCCCGCCGACGGCGGAGTCGAGGTCACCTACCACGATCCCTGCTACCTCGGCAGGCACAACAAGGTCTACGAGGCGCCGCGCGAGCTGATCGGGGCGTCCGGGGCCAAGCTCACCGAGATGCCCCGACACGCCGACCGCGGCCTGTGCTGCGGTGCGGGTGGTGCCCGGATGTGGATGGAAGAGCACATCGGCAAGCGCGTCAACGTGGAACGCACCGAAGAGGCGATGGACACCGCGTCGACGATCGCGACGGGTTGCCCGTTCTGCCGCGTGATGATCACCGACGGCGTGGACGACGTCGCCGCGACCAGGGACGTCCCCAAGGCCGAAGTCAAGGACGTGGCACAGCTGCTGCTGGAGTCGCTCGACACGAGCGGTGTGACGCTGCCCGAGAAGGGCACCGCTGCCAAGCAATCCGAAGAGCGCGCAAGCCGCGCGGAAGCGGCCGTGCCGGCCGTCGAGGAAAAGACCGAGGCCGACGAGGAAGTGGCCGAGCCCGAGGCCAAGGCGTCCACCGCGACCGCGGACACCAAGCCCGTCACGGGGCTGGGTATCGCCGGCGGCGCCAAGCGTCCCGGTGCCAAGAAGGCCGCCGCCGCTCCCGCCGCCGAAGCAGCGCCTGCTGCCGACAAGCCGGCCGCGTCAGCACCGGTCAAGGGCCTGGGTATCGCCGGCGGCGCCAAGCGTCCGGGCGCCAAGAAGGCCGCCGCCGCTCCCGCCGCGGCAACCCCCGCGCCAGCTGCGCCCGAAGCCGAAGCACCGGCCAAGGCCGAACCCGAGGTCAAGGGCCTAGGCATCGCCTCCGGCGCGCGCCGCCCAGGCGCCAAGAAGGCCGCGGCGCCCAAGGCCGCAGCACCGGCGGCTGAAGCTGCGGCACCCGCAGAAGCAGAAGCCCCCGCGCCAGCTGCGCCCGAACCCGAGGTCAAGGGCCTGGGCATCGCGCCCGGTGCGCGCCGCCCGGGCGCGAAGAAGCCAGCGCCCGCCGCTGCCCCGAAACCTGTTGCGCCACAGTCGGAACCGGAGGCCAACGGCGAATCCGGTCCTGCGCCTGAGCCTGCCGCCGAGGACAACGGTGAAGCGCCAGAGGCGCCGGTGAAGGGTCTGGGTATCGCGAAGGGTGCGCGTCCGCCCGGTAAGCGCTGACCAGCGTTTTTCGATATTCGCTGGACGGCAATGAGAGCATTGTGGACGTGACTACGCACCACGTGCCGTTCCATTCTTCTGGAGCCGCCGGGCAGCATCCGCGGCCGCGCACGTTCACGCAGTCATCCAAGCTGCAGGACGTGCTGTACGAGATCCGTGGCCCGGTGCACGAGCACGCGTCACGGCTGGAGGCCGAGGGTCACCGCATCCTCAAACTGAACATCGGCAACCCGGCCCCGTTCGGCTTCGAGGCACCCGATGTGATCATGCGCGACATGATCCAGGCGCTGCCATATGCGCAGGGGTACTCCGATTCGAAGGGCATCCAGGCGGCCCGCCGCGCGGTGTTCACCCGGTACGAATTGGTCGAGGGATTCCCCCGATTCGACGTCGACGACGTGTACCTCGGCAACGGGGTGTCCGAACTGATCACCATGACGCTGCAGGCGCTGCTAGACAACGGCGACCAGGTGCTCATCCCCGCACCGGACTACCCGCTGTGGACCGCGTCGACCTCGCTCGCCGGTGGTACGCCGGTGCACTACCTGTGCGACGAGACCCAGGGCTGGCAGCCCGACATCGCCGACCTCGAAGCGAAGATCACCGACCGAACCAAGGCGCTGGTCGTGATCAACCCGAACAACCCCACCGGTGCGGTGTACGGCAAGCAGATCCTCGAGCAGATGGTCGAATTGGCGCGCAAGCATCAGCTGCTGCTGCTCGCCGACGAGATCTACGACAAGATCCTGTACGACGACGCCGAGCACATCAGCCTCGCAACCCTGGCGCCGGATCTGCTGACGCTGACGTTCAACGGCCTGTCCAAGGCCTATCGGGTGGCCGGCTACCGCTCCGGCTGGTTGGTCATCACCGGGCCCAAGGAACACGCGGGCAGCTTCCTGGAGGGCATCAGCCTGCTGGCCAATATGCGGCTGTGCCCGAATGTGCCCGCGCAGCACGCGATTCAGGTCGCGCTCGGCGGGCATCAGAGCATCGAGGATCTCGTGCTGCCGGGTGGGCGATTGCTCGAGCAACGCGACATCGCCTGGACGAAGCTCAACGAGATCCCCGGGGTTTCGTGCGTCAAACCCCAAGGCGCGCTATATGCGTTCCCGCGGCTGGACCCCGAGGTCTACGACATCGTCGATGATGAGCAATTGGTGCTCGATCTGCTGCTGCAGGAGAAGATTCTGGTCACCCAGGGCACCGGCTTCAACTGGCCGACACCCGACCACCTGCGCATCGTGACGCTGCCCTGGGCGCGCGATCTGGCCAACGCCATCGAGCGGCTCGGTAACTTCCTCGTCAGCTACCGCCAGTAATCGTCAGCTCCGCGCGTCTACGAACCAGCTCGTTGTTTAACTCGACCCGCGCAGGGTAACCGCAGTTCTGCGAGTTGAAAAACTGCCGGCGAGTCATGGGGCAGACATTCACGACTAGAGCAACTGGTCCGCAGACCGCCACGGGTCGCCATGGACCGATTCAACCATTTAGGGCGTAGCCGCATTTATCGAGCGGCCCGACGGCTTACGAGTTGTCGATTGACGCCAGGAGAAGAGCCAAATGAGCGAGCACAAGAAGGCCGACGAAGCCCGTAAGGGGCTGTTCGATTCGGTAAAGGGCAAGGTAAAGGAAGTCGCCGGTGCTATCACCGGGAACGATTCGCTGACCGCAGAGGGCCAGCTCGAGCAGACCCAGGCCAACGAACGCAAAGAGGCCAACAGCGTCGAAGCCGTTGCCGATGCCGAGGCCGCGCAGGCCCGCGCACAGGTATCAGAGGCCCGGGCCGAGGCCACACAGGACCGAGTCGCGGTGAACACACAGACGGCCGCTGCGGAGCGATCAGTGCGCGAACAGCAGGCTGATCAGAAGCGCAGGGCCGAGCAGGCAGGTCAGCAACAGGCCTCTCAGGAGAGAGTCCGTGCCGAGCTCGAGGCGCAGGCCGAGATTCGGCGTGCCAAAGACCAGGAGCGTGCCGAAATGGATTCGGCCGCAGAAGAAGTGGTCGATGCCGTCGACGATCACCTGACCACTGTTCAGGAGGCGTCGACCGCCAAGGCGGAAGCCGACCGAATCAGACGGCAAGCAGACAAACTGACCAACCAGGCCGACCTGCCTTGAGCACCGGCGAGAAACAGGAGTTATCAATGAGAATCATCGACGCACCGCTGGCGGTCCTGCGGGTTCAGTACCGGATTGCACGGTTTCCCCTCCAACTGATCGAGCAGCGTGTGGTCGCTCGGATGGATGCAGAAGCACCGGCACGACTGTTCTACGAACGGTCGCTGGGACTGCTTGACGCTTCGATAGGAAATGTATTGGGCGACAGGCAGCTTCAAAGGAGCGGCAGTGCGCTCGCCAGGCGTAGCGATGTACTCGGTCGCGCGGCGCAGCTGGATTCGGAGGCGGAGCAGGCGCAGCAGCGTTCCCGTGCCGACCTGAAGGCCAAGAGCGACGAGGCCAGCCAAGAGCGGCACGACGCACGTGTGGCCAAGGAGCAAACGGTCGAAGAAGCTCGCAATTCCGCACAAGAGCGCAAGCGCGCAGCGGAAGAGGCTGCGGCCCAACGTACCGCTGCCGCGAAGAAGCAAGCCGACGACGTGGCTGCACAGCGCACCAAGTCGGCCGAGGCGGCCAAGCGCATGGAGCACGCCAAAATCCAGTCCAACGAACAACGGGCCGCCGAGGCCGCGAAGTCAAAGCTCGACGATGCTCAGGCCAGGCGCACAGAGGCCGGGGCCAAGCGGGCACAGGCGAATCGCATCGAGGATCTGGCCGACGCCGAGAAGCGCAAGCGTCAAGCCGCCCGGGCGAACAACAAGTAAGTTTGAGTTAGTTGTGGTGAAGGGACTGTCGCTGTACCGCTGAGGCTTTCGCGGTGCGGCGGCAGTCCTGCCTGTTGTGGAGCGATAATCAACATGCCCGGCCGCGCCCGGCATGCGTAGCGCCCAGTTTCCCCTCCGCCACACCGGGTACCCCTGGGGCAGAACCTCGCGGTGACGACCACCACGACCGTCTGTTGGGTCCAGCGGGTTCAGGTCCCCAGGCAGCGTGGAACCGTCCCGAAATCTCAGTTCATTTGTGGTGAGCGCCTCGCGGGCGGCTGCCAGATCAACCCGAGGATCCTCATGGCCATCATCGACGTCGCACAGTATGCGCATTTGAACAAAACCGACTTGGAAACACTCGGCGATGAGCTCGACACCATTCGCCGCGATATCGAGGAGTCCCGCGGCGCCAATGACGCCGCCTACATCCGACGCACAATCGCGTTCCAACGCACGCTGGAGATCGCTGCGCGGCTCCTCATCGCCGCCAGCCACTCCAAAGCAGGATGGTTCCTGGGGACCGCGGCGCTGGCGTTCGCAAAGAGCGTTGAAAATATGGAGATCGCCCACAACGTGGGCCACGGCCAATGGGATTGGATGAACGACCCCGAGATCCATTCGGCCACTTGGGAATGGGACATGGCCGGCCTGTCTTCACAATGGCGCTATTCCCACAACTTCCGTCACCACGTATACACAAACGTTCTGGACAAGGATGACGACATCGGCTTTGGCGTCATGCGGATGACCAGCGATCAACCGTGGGAACCCCGTTACCTGCTGCAGCCACTGCGCAACCTTCTGTTGGCGGTTGGATTCGAGTGGGGCATTGCGCTGAACGGCGTCCGCGCCGCACAGGAGCGAGCAAAGACGGCGGGTGAGAAGAGTGTGCAGTCGCGCGCCGTCGTCAGGAAGATCAGCCGCCAAGTGGTCAAGGACTACGTGGCCTTCCCGGCACTGAGTGGTAGGCGTTGGCGGCGGACAATTGGCGCGAACGTGACCGCGAACGTCTTGCGCAACCTGTGGGCTTACGTGGTGATTTTCTGCGGGCATTTCCCTGACGGCGCAGAGAAATTCACAGCTGCAGTGATCGAGGAGGAAGGTCGACCGGAGTGGTATCTGCGTCAGATGATCGGTACCGCCAACTTCGACGCCGGGCCGCTGATGGCGTTCTCGAGTGGGAACTTGTGTTATCAGATCGAACACCACCTCTTCCCCGACCTGCCGAGCAACCGCTACGCCGAGATCGCTGTCCGGGTCCGAGCGTTGTGCGACAAGTTCGACATCCCGTACACCACAGGGACGCTGCTGAGCCAGTACCTGCAAACGATTCGGACAATTCACAGGCTGGCGTTGCCGAACCGGGAACGCATTGACAGTGTCCCCGATGGGGAGTTAAGTGGATTGCGTTAAGAAGTAACCGGCTGGGGCCGGGATTCGTACCGCCCTCAGGGTCGCGATCCCGTGGACATCCCGTTCACCGCCCAGACATTCGTGTCCACTAGGCGCTCTGATGTTTCGCGCTTTGGACCCCCGATGTCTGTTGCGTGTTGGCCGAAGGATCGTCTGAGCCACAACATCCTTCGGGCGATAGTACGTATCGTCCGTGGCAAAAATTGAGCTCCGGTTGCGGAGCGGTGACGACTCCTGCTCCGCAATCTGGCAATCCCCGATATAAGTGTCACTGCGCGACGCATTGCGTCGCCGGTTCTGACGCGACGAAGGCAAAAGCAGCTCCTGTCAACGCGTTTGCATCACTTGCGCACGGGTATCACTGCGGAGCCGACCGCTTCCAGCAAGGGGAGCCCATGGCGGTGCAGCCAGTTGTCGGCGTCGTGGACGGGGATAGGTCACGCAAAGTGGCGCGTCCCACGGGCCACTCCACTGACCAACACACCTCAACCCATTCGAGGAGAATCATGTACCTGCACACTCAGCAATTGATCAATGAGATCGTCGTCGATGAGCCAGATCCCGCCGCCGCCAATGCGCTTCAGGAGGGCCTGGGAGGCCAATTCGGCGAGATGCGGACGATGATGCAATACCTGTTCCAGAGCATCAACTTCCGCGGCGATGCGGCCTCCAAGCCCTATAAGGATCTTCTGCAGGGCGTAGGCACCGAAGAGATCAGCCACGTCGAACTCATCGGGACCACCATCTCGCGCCTCCTCGACGGCTCACCGGAATACAAGGGCAGGAAGACCGACGCGGTCGACAAGCCCGGCGCCGGCGGCGCCACGCCGCTGAAAATCGCATTGGATACCAGCAACATTCATCATTACCTGGTGGGGGCGCAGGGCGCTCTGCCCGTCGACGCGGCAGGCAACCCGTGGAGCGGCTCCTACGTCTACAACAGCGGAAACTTGGTCCTCGACCTGCTCTACAATCTCATGCTCGAGTCGACCGGACGGCTGCAGAAGTGCCGGATCTACGAGATGACGGACAACAAGACGGCGCGTTCCACCATCGCCTATCTGATCGTTCGCGATCAGGCTCACGAGAACGCATTCGCCAAGGCGCTGGAGAGCCTGGGAGTGAATTGGGGTGCAGCACTGCCGATCCCAAAGACAAACGCCGAGCAGTTCCCCGAGGTCAAGAAACTTCTCGATCTCGGCCTGCAGAGCGTCCAGTACACCTTCAGCGCCGATGACGAAAGCCAAGCGGCCAAGCTGTACCAGGGTGCATCGCCGTCCAACGACGGCACCGAATTGAGTACCGCCGTCATGCCGGAGGGTTTCCCGATGACCATCGCGCCGGAACGGCGTGAAGAGTTCGCACCCGGCCTGGACAAGGAACTGCTGGCGCTCATTCAGGCGACCGCAGAGGTGGAGATCGCGACCAACGGATCGGTCACCAAGTAGATGCAGCAATCAACTCAGCCAGAGAAGGTCGGTGTCGCCGAAGATGCGGATGTCGAAGCCACGACACCCGATCCCCGCGACACCGATCACCCGACCGGCACCGACCAGGCGGCCGAGAACGCCGCCAACGAGTCACCCAGCTAGTCCTACTCCCAACTACCCGGCTGTGCCGCCCGCAACTCGGTGCGCAAGTGCGGCACGCCGGGGTAGGCTCGAGTCTCGGCTGTGTTGTATCCAGCAGCGGGTAACGAGCCGAGAAGCATTCTGCGCCGTGTGTGAATAGCTGACCGGCCGCCGCGCACCATTGCCCGGTTCTTCTGCGAGCCGCCCTATCCAGGATCAACCGGTTGAAGGGCGTCCTGGTGACCCCGAGGTCTAGATCCGAATATGCCGATCTCGTAGGCATGTTCCAACATTTGAAAAGGCTGGACGAGCAGTCGAATGAGCATCGGCGCCAACGCGACGCCATCGTCGAGCGCTGCCTGCCGTTGGCCAGCCACATCGCACGCCGCTTCAGTCGGCGTGGGGAACCGTACGAAGACCTCGTTCAGGTGGCACGACTCGGCCTGGTTCAGGCAGTGAAGCGCTTCGATCCAGACAACGGTGCTGACTTCCTGGCGTTTGCCATTCCGACGATGATGGGCGAGGTTCGCCGATATTTCCGTGACCACGGATGGGCGGTGAAAGTTCCACGCCGAATGAAAGAGCTTGGCTTACAGCTGAATAGGGCACGTGACGAGCTGTTCCAACAACTGGGTCGTGCGCCGACCGCAAGCGAGATGGCCAACCATCTGGGGCTCGGACGTGAAGAAGTTGTGCAAGCGCAGATTGCCGCGACCGCGTATTCCACCGTGTCGTCGGATTGGACCGGCCCGAGGGCAGCAGACGACATCGACGGACAATCAATTACTGACAAGATCGGGGCAATCGACTGCAATCTGGATAAGGTGCTTGATGTCGAGACGGTGCGCCCACTGCTGGCGAAGTTGCCCGCACGGCAGCAACACGTGCTCATGCTGCGATTCTTCGAGAACATGACACAGACACAGATCGCCGAGCGCCTCGGTATCTCTCAGATGCATGTGTCGCGCCTGCTGTCCAGATCCCTCGACCAGCTGAGCGATCAGGCGCTGACACTCGAACCGGTATAGCTCCCACGACCGCAGGAATCAGGTAACCCCCCTACCCTGTTGCGGGTGACGCACTCGCACGCCCATTCCCACTCCCTGAGCGGACCGTCTCCGCTGGGACCGCTGGCCGCCAAGGTCGTCGTCGGACTGCTGATCGCCATCGGCGTGGTGACCCTGGCCGGGGCCGCATGGCTGTGGCCCAGTCAGCAGAAGGTCGACATCCCGCTGCCGTTCCAGAACGCCGAGGGCGGCGCTGTCACCACCGAGGCCGGGCACGTGGTGTCCACCACCGCGTCGACCTGCGGCTACCAGTCGGTGGGCTCGGTGCTGACAACCCCTCCCGCCCCCGCCGAGGGTGAGGGCACCCCATGCGTGCAGGCATTCATCGCGATCGATTCGGGTCCGAACGCGGGCGCCAACACCCTGCTGGAGTTCAGCGGCGGGACCGGCCAGCCACAGCTCGCGGTCGGCGACCAGATTCGGATCACCCGCCAGGTCGACCCGACCGGCACCACGACCTACTCGTTCTACGACTACGAGCGGACGTGGCCGTTGATCGGACTGGCCGTCGCTTTCGCGGTGGTGGTCGTCGCGGTCGCCCGCTGGCGCGGACTACGCGCGCTGATCGGGATCGTCGTCGCATTTCTGGTGCTGGTCGCGTTCATGCTGCCTGCCCTGCGCGACGGGGCCGCCGCCATCCCCGTCGCGTTGGTGGCGTCGTCGGTGATCCTCTACGCGGTGATCTACCTGGCGCATGGCGTCAGCCTTCGCACCAGCGCGGCGTTGCTCGGCACACTGGCGTCGCTCCTGTTGGCCGCCTTGTTGTCCTGGGCCGCAATCGAGTTGACTCATCTGACCGGTCTCTCCGAAGAGGAGAACAACGCCGTCGCGACGTACCTGGGCAACGTGTCGATCACCGGGCTGTTGCTGGCCGGGTTCATCGTCGGTTCGCTCGGCGTGCTCAACGACGTCACCGTCACCCAGGCGTCGACGGCGTTCGAGTTGGCCGCGCTGGAGGGCACTTCACGCCGGGCGGTGTTCGTCGGCGCCATGCGAGTGGGGCGTGACCACATCGCCAGCACCGTCTACACGCTGGTGCTGGCCTACGCGGGTAGCGCTCTTCCGCTGCTGCTGTTGTTCAGCGTTGCCAACCGCTCGCTGGGTGACGTGCTGACCAGCGAAAGCGTGGCCATCGAGATCGCACGGTCGGCAGTCGGTGGCATCGCTCTGGCGCTGTCTGTGCCGCTGACAACGGCGATCGCCGCGGTGCTCGCGACGCCTACTAGCGCTCCAGCAGGCCCAGCAGGTACCGGCCATAGCCGGACTTGAGCAGAGTTTTTGCGCGCGCGGCCAACTGCTCGTCGTCGATGAAGCCGACCTGCCACGCGACTTCCTCGGGGACGCTGATCTTCAAACCCTGCCTGCGCTCGATGGTGCGCACATAGTCGCCGGCATCGAGCAGCGAGTCGAACGTTCCGGTGTCCAGCCACGCCGTGCCGCGGGCAAGCACCTCGACCGATAGCCGGCCCTGATTGAGGTACATCTGATTGATGTCGGTGATCTCGTATTCGCCTCGCGCCGAGGGCTTCAGCCCGCGTGCGATCTCGATGACGTCGTTGTCGTAGAAGTACAGCCCCGGCACCGCGTAATGCGACTTCGGCGTCTCGGGCTTCTCCTCCAGCGAAAGCGCGAGGCCGTCGTCGCTGAACTCGACCACGCCGTACGCGGAAGGGTTGGCGACCCAGTAGGCGAAAACCGCACCCCCACTGACCTCTTGGAATCGGCTGAGGCTGGTGCCCAGGCGCGGTCCGTAGAAGATGTTGTCCCCCAGCACCAGTGCCACCGAATCGTTTCCGATGTGGTCGGCGCCGATGATGAACGCCTGCGCCAGGCCGTCGGGTTTCTCCTGGACGGCGTAGGTGAGGTCGATGCCGAATTGTGAACCGTCACCGAGCAATCGGTGAAATGCCGGTGCGTCATCGGCGGTGGTGATGATCTGGATATCGCGGATCCCCGCCATCATCAAGGTGGACAGCGGGTAATAGATCATCGGCTTGTCGTACACCGGCACCAGCTGCTTGCTCACACCCATCGTGATCGGATACAGCCGCGTCCCCGACCCCCCGGCCAGAATGATCCCCCGCATCAGCCCGCCAGATCCCCTTCGCTCAGCTCGGTGGCGGCCAGCGCCGACGCAAGATCGTCGTGCCGGAACACCGACGTGACGTGGTCGTGCACGACACGGAACGCCGCCGCCTTTCCGTCTTCTTCCTCGGCGACGACGACGCCGTCGCGGACGTACATGCGGCCGGGAACGGCCGCCGATGTCGCCAGGGAATTCGCCCACTCGCGCAGCGCGGCGTGTCCCTGTCCCGCGCCGCTCGCGTCGCCGAACTCGATGTCGTCGCTGGAAACCTGGATGAGGGTGTCGAGGTCCTGCTCGTTGAGCGCGTCATGCCAAGCGAGGACGGTCGCGATCTCCGAAGTGGTCATGGTCGTGAAAATACGCCAATCAGAACGGCGTGCGTTGCAACCATGCGTCCCACACCGCCTCGTCTCCGAAAACCTCGATGTCGAGCTCTGACGCCCGGCGTCGACGCACGATCGCCAGCAGCAGGTCCCTGACCGGTCCGCGCAGCGCGACGTCCCCCTTACCGTGGTCGTGGGTCCAGGACAAACCGTCCTCGTCGTTGCCGATCGTCCACTCACCCGTCGGCCCGAGATCCGCGTCGGTGGCGTGCAGATGCAGCGTGCGCCCACGGTCGACCGGCGGTGCGTGTTTGTCGGCCTGTACGACCATGAGCTCGATCCACTCGCTGATCGCGTCGGCCGCCAGTTCGGGTGCCGGGTTGAAGTCGGCGCCCGATGCGAGCGCGGCGTCGGCGGAGTGCACGAGCACCTCATGCAGCCGCCTGCGGATCCAGAACCCGGCGGGCCGCGGCCCGTTGAACGTCCACACGCGGGCGTCGGCGCCGACCTGCTCGACGGCGATGATCAACTGCTGTACGCCGCCGTTGAGCCAGTCGATGGCGGCGTCGGGATCGTCGGGCGGCTTGCCGTCGCGTACAGCGCGTGGGTCCAGCGGCTGGCTGCGGCGCTCGGCGACGATCTGCGCGGCCCACCGGTTTCCGCGCCCGACATGGCGGAACAACTGCTGCATTGTCCAGCCCGGACAGGTCGGAATCGGTGTCGACGGATCGGTAGCGCGAATCAGTTCGCCGAACGCTTGGGTCTGATCGAGCAGGCCGGCTCGGAAGTCCACGTCACGAACTTACAGCGGTGCGCGCCTCACCAAGCGAGATCGGGAGCGACGACCATCCGCGCAGTACGCGCGTCTCCCGACGGCTGCCCTCGCCGGCCAGTCGCGCATCCGGGAAACGCTCGAAGAAGGTCCTCAGCCCGACGTCACCTTCGGCGCGCGCCAGCGCCGCACCGAGGCAGAAGTGCCGCCCGCCGGAGAACGACAGGTGCTTACCCGCGTTGGCGCGTTCGATGTCGAAGCGATGCGGGTCGTCGAAGACGTTGGGATCTCGATTGGCGCCGGCGAGGTACAGGATCACGCCCTCGTTGCGCTTCACCAGGGTGCCCTCGACCTCGATGTCCCTCGTCGCGATCCGGGCGCTGAGTTGCACCGGCGAATCCAGCCGCAGAACCTCCTCGACTGCCGTCGGCCACAGCTCGGGACGCTCGGCCAACGTGTCGAGATGCTCCGGGGTGTCCAGCAGCATTCGAATCCCGTTGCCCAGCAGGTTGACCGTCGTCTCGAAGCCTGCGGCGAGCACAAGGCCCGCGGTCGCGAGCAACTCCTGATGAGTCAGCGGGCCGCCTTCGGCGTCCTGGGACGCCACGATGATCTGGCTCATCAAGTCGTCGCCGGGGTTGCGACTCAGCTCGTGCAGGTGATTGGACAGCCAGTCGTTGAAGCCCCTGATACCGCGGTAGACCGCCTTGTACTGCGTCCACGTCAGACCGATGTCGAGGCTCGGCGCACCCAGTTCACCGAACTCGAGGATGCGGGGCCTCGCGTCGTCGGGCACCCCGAGGATGTCGCCGATGACCGTGACGGGAAGTTGCGAGCAGTACCGATCGACGATGTCCACGGTGCCCGCTTCGGTGAGGCCGTCCAGTAGGGCGTTCGCCGCGTCCTGTACGCGGTCGCGCAGGGCTGCAACAGCACGTGTGGTGAACACCGATGACACCAGCTTGCGATAACGCGTGTGCTGAGGCGGTTCCACCGAGAGCATCGACGGTGGCTGAATCGGATGCAGCAGATCGGATTTGGTGCGTGCTGCCACCCACTGAATCGGTTTGGGCAGAGTCGATCCCATCTGGAACACGTGGAAGTCGTCGGAGCGCAGCAGGTCGTTGACGACCTTGTGGTCGACAGTCATGAACAGGGCACGGCATCGGACTATCGGGCCGCGCGCGCGCAGTTCCTCGATGAATGCGATGGGGTCCGTCCGCACCGTGGGGTCGGCGAGCATTCGTCCCTGCGGATCGCCCCGACGAGCTACGACCGTGGCGAAGCCCCTGATCAGGCCGTGCACGGAGAGCCAGTGAATCCACTGCTTGATCCTGGTCTGAGCCATGAGCCTCCGCTCCGTCGACACCGCCCCCACGGTTTACCGAATCGTGGTTCGGTTATGGATCCGGAGCCTACCGAATTATCATTCGGTATGGCAAGGAAGCGGATACCCGCCGAAGAACGCCGGGCCCGCATCCTCGACGCGGCCGTCGAGGTGTTCGCCGAGCACGGGTATACAGCCGCCAAGATGTCGGACATCGCCGCGCGGGCAGGCGTCGTCCCGTCCGTGCTCTACGACCACTTCGGCTCCAAGCGCGACCTGCACGTGACGCTCCTGCTGGCGCACGCCGAGCAGCTGCGGGAGCGGTCACTGCGTCGCCTCGAAGGCGCGACGGTCGAAGAGCTGGTGCGCGCCAGCATCGCGAACTACTTCGCGTTCGTCGAGGAGGATCCGTTCATCTGGCGCGTCTTCCATCAGGACGTACCCGCCGACCCCGAGATCGCCGAAGTGCGGCAGGAGTTGGCCGACCGCGGCACCGCCGGTATCGCCGATCTGATCCGATTCGGGGCAGGCGAGTCAAAACCGGTGAAGGGCATCACCGTTGACGAGGCGGCGTGGATCCTGGCCAGGGCCACCCAGGCGGCATGTCACGGCGTCGCCAGCTGGTGGTACGAGAATCGCGACGTGCCGCGCGAGCGGGTCGTCGAACTCGTGTTCATGCTGTTGTGGCAGGGCTTTGACGGAATGCTCAAACAAGCGACGGCGAGCTGACCACGCGCGGGCTCCTACCCAGGCAGTACACCTGCCAGCCCGCGGCGGACCACCGCTCGGCATCGAGGCAATTGCGCCCGTCCACAACGACTTTGGCGTGAACGGTGTCGGCCAGCTCGGCGGGGTCCAGTTCGACGAACTCGCGCCATTCGGTCAGCACCAGCACGGCATCGGCGCGTTCACAGGCCTCCACCACCGACGTCGAGTAGTTCAGCGTCGGGAACAAGCGCTGCGAGTTCTCGATCGCCTTGGGGTCGTACACGTTGACGGTGGCGCCGTTGAGTTGCAGCATGCCCGCGACGTTGAGTGCCGGCGAGTCACGCACGTCATCGGACTCGGGTTTGAACGCCGCACCGAGTACCGCGACGTTGGCGCCGAGAAGCGAACCGCCGCACGCGGTCGTGGCCAGCTCCACCATCCTGGTGCGTCGGCGCATGTTGATACTGTCCACCTCACGAAGAAACGTCAGCGCGTGATTGGCGCCGAGCTCACCGGCACGCGCCATGAACGCGCGGATGTCCTTGGGCAGGCAGCCGCCGCCGAATCCGAGGCCCGCGTTGAGGAATCGCCGCCCGATCCGGGAGTCGTGACCCAGCGCGTCGGCGAGCATGGTGACGTCGGCATCGACCGCCTCGCAAACCTCGGAAATCGCATTGATGAACGAGATCTTCGTGGCGAGAAACGCGTTGGCCGACACCTTGACGAGTTCGGCGGTTTGCAGGTCGGTGACCAGGAACGGCACGTCGTCGTGTAGCAGCGGCGCGTACAGTTGACGCACGGCAGCTTCGGCGTTCACCGAATTCTTTGGCACGCCAAGGACAATCCGATCGGGGTGCAGCGTGTCGTGTACGGCGAACCCTTCACGCAGGAATTCAGGATTCCACGCCACCTCGACGTCAATACCCGCCGGCGCCAATGCCCGCGCCCGTTCGGCGAGTTCGGCGGCGGTGCCCACCGGGACCGTGGACTTTCCGACGATGACCGCCGATCGAGCCAGGCGCGGCACGAGCGTGTCGATGACGGCGTGTACATGCCGCAGATCCGCGCCGTATTCACCCTTCTTCTGCGGAGTTCCGACGCCGAGGAAGTGGACGTCGGCGAACTCGGCCGCGGCGTCGTAATCGGTGGTGAAGCGGAGGCGACCAGCAGCGATGTTGTCGCTCAACATCTTTCGCAGGCCGGGTTCGTAGAACGGAATGTCGCCGGAGGCGAGCTTGGCGATCTTCCCGGGGTCGATGTCGACACCGATCACGTCGTGCCCGATTTCGGCCATGCCGGCGGCGTGTGTCGCTCCGAGATAGCCCGTGCCGAATACTGCGCATCGCATACCACCCTTGTATGCAGCCGCGATGAGCTAACTGCTACGCGACACTTAGCAACACACCAACGCTAGGTTACGAGTGAACGCGGCTCGTCTCAGCTGCAGAAGATCAGGAAGCAGTTGTTTCCGCCACCGCCACGGCCGGACGAACCCGATCCCGGGTATCCCGAACCCGGGTATTGAGGACCACCGCGCGAATTGGCGCCGTCCCCGGAACCGTTCCGTGACGGTGACTGCGGGTACTGCTGCTGCGGGTACTGCGGGATCTGCGGCACCTGCGGCTGCTGGGGGATCTGCGGAATCTCGGGCAGCTGCGGGGTCTCGGGCTCGTCGTCCCACGGCGGGCTCCATGGCGGAGTCCACGGCTTCGGCTGCACATACGTCGGGCGCCACGGGGGCGTCCACGGCCGGTAGTACGGCGGTGGGTTGTAGACCGGCGGCGGCGTGTAGACCGGGGCTGGCGCCGGCACGGGAACCGGAGCCGCGGGCGCCGGTGGCGGTGCCGCAGGCGGCGGTGGTGCCGCGGGTGGCGGCGCCTCGACGTACACGGTCCGCGGCGGTGCCTGCGGTACCTGCTGCGCCACGGGCACCGGAGGCTTGATGGTTTGCGCCGCTGGCGGCGGCGGGGGCGCCTCGACCGGCTTCGCCGCCGGAGGGGGCGCGGGAGCCGGTGCGGCGGGGACGACCGTGGTCGGAACCAGCGCGTTCTGCCCGGGACTCGGCCGCTGGTCGGCCGTCGGACGGATGCTCACGGCCAAGGAAATGACCAGCGCCACCACGCCGACGACGAAGATGGACGTCAGCGCGCTGCCGACCAGCAGGAACGGCTTGCGCTCGGGCTCGGCCAGCTGCATGTCGGTCTGGGGGTCATAGTCACCGAGGGCCGCCCCATCGGAGCCGACCGCCCGCAGCTGCGTCTCCGCATTGGCAAGGCCGGCGAGAACCGAGCCTGCGGTGGTGCCGTCGGGGTCCAGCGAATACGCCAGGCCGACGGTGGACGACTCCATTGCCGGAGCGTTGGCGGCGGCCAGGGCCGCACCGCGGGCGAGGGCGAGTTCGGGTTCGTCCGGCGCGCTGACCGGAAGGCTGACCAGGTGCCGGAGGTGTTCCTTGACCGAGGACACGTCGACGCCGGAGCCGACGACGAACATGCCCTGCGGTGGCGAATCCTGCGCGTCGACGGCGGCGGCCATCTCGGACAGCACTCCCATCGCGTCCTCGCTGTGCAGACTGCTGCTCAGCACCTTCACGACCGAGCCGTCGTCGGTCTGGACGACCGACAGCGTGGCGCTGTCACGGTCGATGAACAGCAGTGCAGTGGTCGCGTATCCGACCGCGCGGCCCGCCGCCTGCGCCAGTGACGCCGCGGCGTGGCTCGCGGACACCAACATCACGTCGTCCAAGCCCTTGGCGGCCAGCGCATCGCGCAGTGCCGCACCCTCGCTGTGGTCGCTCCAGGTGACGCCGATCGCCTTGAGGTGGTGACCGCCGGTTGCCGCGCTCTCCTGGGTGCCCAGCACCGCTTCGACAACCTGATCGGCCGCCGAGTTAGCCGAGCCTTCCTTAGAGGCGACGTCGAACGAGTCGTGGTCGACGGTTACTCCGTCGCCCTTTTCCCCTTCGACCAGCACCATGCGGACCGTCGTAGGTGTCGTAGACACACCCAATACGATGTCCACTTACTCCTCCAAATAAGTTTGCTAATCGGTCAAGTTCTTTGATGGACCCCGCATTCCGCACGAGCCGACCACTAGTACTTCATCGACGTGATCTGCAGGTGCGTTACATCCCAAAACGCATTTGCTGACAACAATCGAGTCGTGGCCGGATCTGTGGCAGCTCCGGCGCCCCGACGACGCCGGTACTACGACCCTACTCGGGTCAACGGCCGGATGCGCGAGGCCGTTCAAACGGTAAGAAAGATGTCCTGGGAACTGTCAGTCCGCGCTGTCGTCCGCGGTCTCGGTGCGCTGTCCTACAGCGCCAGGACCGCCGGGAGTCGGTCGACGACCGGGCTGGTGCCCGTGCACGCCCTCGGCGTATGCGGTCTCGGCGTGCTGGGTGAAGTCGACGCCCGTCGTCTCGTCCTCGGGGCTGACGCGGAACCCGAGGACGCGATCGATGATCTTGGCCAGCGCGTACGAGACGGTGAAGGCGTAGAGGGTCACCACCAGGGCCGCGAGGGCCTGCTTGCCCAGCTGGGCGAGTCCGCCACCGTAGAACAGGCCCTCGGGGCCGGCGGTCATCACCTCTGCGGCCAGGAATCCGATGAGCAGCACACCGACGAGCCCGCCGACGTAGTGCACGCCGACGACGTCGAGCGAGTCGTCGTAGCCAAACCGGAACTTCAGGCCGACTGCATACGAGCAGATGATGCCCGCCGCCAGACCCACGACGATGGCACCGAGCGTGTTGACCGTCCCGCACGACGGTGTGATCGCGACCAGGCCGGCGACCACACCCGAGGCGGCGCCGAAGGTCGTCGGCTTACCGTCGCGGAACCGCTCGACCGTGATCCAGCCGAGCATGCCGAGGCAGCCCGCGACCAACGTGTTGAGGAAGACCGCCGCCGCGGTGCCGTTGGCCGCCAGTGCCGAGCCGGCGTTGAACCCGAACCAGCCGAACCACAGCAGGCCCGCACCGAGCAGGACGAAGGGCAGATTGTGCGGGCGCATCGCGTCCTTTTTGAAGCCGATGCGGGGTCCGAGTACCAGCGCCAGCGCCAAAGCCGAAGCACCGGAGACGATTTCGACGACCAGGCCGCCGGCGTAGTCGAGAACACCGAGGTTGAAGAGCCAGCCGTCAGGACCCCAAACCCAGTGCGCCACCACGGCGTACACGGCGACGGTCCACAGCGGAACGAAGACCACCCACGCGGAGAACCGGGCACGGTCGGCGATGGCGCCGCTGACGAGTGCTGCGGTGACGATCGCGAAGGTGAGTTGGAAAGTGGCGAAAAGGAGTTCGGGCACCGACCCGCGGACGGTCGTCGGATCGATACCGAGCATGCCGAAGTGCGAGAGGTTTCCGATCAGCCCACCGCCCGCGTCCTCGGAGAACGCGACGGTGTAGCCGAGCAACAGCCAGGCGACAGTGCATGCCGGGATCGAGATGAAGCACATCATGATCATGTTGAGCACGCCGGTGGTGCGGACCATGCCGCCGTAGAAGATGGCCAGACCGGGGGTCATCAGCAGGACCATCGCGGTGGCGGCCAGCAGCCATGCGGTCGCGGCGGGATCTATCTCGGGCACGTCAGCTCCTTCGGCGAAGTTCGGAGAGAGCATTTCGGCCCTACGTTTCAGCTGCGCGGCAAAAGTGTTTCCGGCATGTTTCGTGTTTCGCCGCAGTTACCGAAAGCTCACGGCTCCGTCGTGCCCGTTTCAGCTGGACTTGATGAAGTTCTGGTACGACCGCGACGGGGTCGGGCCGCGCTGGCCCTGGTATTTCGAGCCGGCCTGCGAGCTGCCGTAGGGATGTTCGGCGGGGCTGGTCAGCCGCAGCAGGCAGAGCTGGCCGATCTTCATGCCGGTCCACAGGGTTATCGGCAGGTTCGCGACGTTGGACAGTTCCAGCGTGATGTGGCCGGTGAAGCCGGGGTCGATGAACCCGGCCGTCGAGTGTGTCAACAGCCCGAGGCGACCGAGTGAGGACTTGCCTTCCAGACGGCCGGCGAGGTCGTTGGGCAAGGAGCAGCGCTCGAGCGTCGAGCCGAGGACGAACTCGCCGGGATGCAGTACGAACGGCTCGCCCTCCTTGGGTTCGACCAGGGTGGTGAGATCGTCCTGGCGGATCGCCGGGTCGATGTGGGTGTAGCGGGTGTTGTTGAACACCCGGAACAGGTTGTCCAGCCGAACGTCGACGCTCGACGGCTGAATCAGGCTTTCCTCGAAGGGGTCGATGCCCAACCGTCCGGTGGCGATTTCGGCCCTGATGTCGCGATCGGAGAGCAGCACGCGACGAGCGTAGCCGCTCGAGTGTTAGCCTTCGTGATCACTGGTGCAGCCAGCCAAGCCGATGTAGTTCAATGGCAGAACATCAGCTTCCCAAGCTGAATACGCGGGTTCGATTCCCGTCATCGGCTCCACAGCTACCAGCGCCAATGCTGTCCGATCCGTTCGAATCCCGGCCTCGGTATCACGTGAGTATCACAACTCGATTGAAAGTGTCACCGGCGGCCCGCAGAGCGTCGTCCTGGCTGTGCGCGTATAGGCGCATGGTCAGCGATGCGTCCTTGTGCCCGATCCATGCCGCGATCACCGCGACCGGCACGCCGGCCAAATGCATTGCGGTAGCGGCAGTGTGACGGGCCGCGTGCAGCTTGATCGGCCGCAGGCCGGCCAACGTGACCGCATCCCGCCAATACCGCGACAGAACCTGCGGGTGATACGGCTCGCCGGCCTCGTTGCTCACGACGTACTCCCACGACCCGCCGTCGCGGCCGAGCGCCAGCCGCTCGCCGGCCTGCCGTTTCTTTGCCGACCTCAACACGACGACGAGCCGGTCCGGTAGTGGGAGCGTCCGACGTGACATAGCCGACTTAGGGTCGTTCTCCACCGCCTTGCCGCCGGCGTCCACCCGGTTGTTCGCCACCGACAGCGTCTTGGCCTCAAGGTCGACGTCAGACCACCGCAGGCCGGCGATCTCGCCGCGACGTAGCCCGCACAGCGCGAGCTCCCAAGCGTGCCTGAGCCGATCGTCGGCGATCGACGCCAGCAGCGTGCGCACCTCTGCCTCGGTGTAGGTGTCGACGCTGCGGTGTCCGACCGCGACCGGGTCGACATGCTCGGCGACGTTGCGCGTGACGAGCCCCTGGCGCTGCGCGTCGGCCAGCACCATCGCCACGGTCTGGATGAACTTGTTCACCGCTGCCGCGCCCCACGGCCGCCGGGTGCGACCCTTGCCGGTCGTGGTGCCGCCGGCGAGCAGATCCTCCACCAGCGTGTCGACGTGGGCCTTGGTCAGTCGCTGCACGGGCTCGTCGCCGTGGCGTTCGATCAACGGCGCCAGATCGTAGCTCAGCTTTGCTTTGGACGTGGCCCGCAGCTTGTGCCGGCCCGCCACGTAGTTCTTGCACACCTCGGCGACGGTGATCGCCCTACGTGGCACAAACGTGCCCTTGGTGGCGGCGTCGGCGATCTCTGCAAGCGCCGCACGTGCCGCCCTTTCAGTGGCGTAATGGCGCAGCACTTGCTGTCGTTTACCCGTCTCGGCATTGATGCCGGCACTGGCCGCGAGCCGGTAGCGCACAACGGACTTGCCCGTCTTGCGGTCGAGCACCTCGATTTTCTTGATCTGCGGTGGGAGCTGCTGCCTACTCATCGCCCGTCCTCACTCTTTCGCCGCCCCATAGCTCGTCTTTCTGACGTTGCACGTCGGCCCGCAGCGTCACCAACGCAGCCTCGGCCGCCGCAATGTCGTCCTCAAGCTGGTCGCGGTATCCGCGTGTGCTGTTCGGTGCCGCCAGCATCTTTCTCATCCTCGACAGCCGCTCCTCCCACTCCGCGGCTAGGGCGTCGGCGCGGATCAGCTTTGCCCCCGCACCGGAGAACCACCGCACAGCGTCGAGGCTGTCGACCGTGTGCCCTGGCCGCGTCTCGACCTCGCCGTCGGGGAAATCTGCCGCCAGCAGCAAGACCGGCGGAATGTAGAGCGCCTCGGCCAGCACGAGCAACTCGGCAACGTCGAACTTGCCGGCGCGGCTGTTGGTCTCAATCTTTGAAATCGCCACGCGTGTAATGGGATAACCAAGCTCGGCAGTCCGGTCGGCGAGTTGCACGCCTGTCCATCCCAGCGCCTTGCGCCGCTTGGCGACCGCATCACCCACCCGCTGCGCGAGCGTCAACTCCCACGCCTTCGCGGCCTCGTTAATTTTCGGCATTGCGACATTCTGGACTGAGTTCACGTGCGTTTGAGCACATCCGTGGAGTATGGTTCATACCAGCACGATAGACCATCATCGTGTCGCATTCCAGAAATATGGAGGACCAATGGCGGACACCGCCGAACGCACAGCCAGACTCCACCCCGTCGAGGCAGTCATGGAGCGGCTCGGAGTAGGGCGATCCACCGTGTTCGCCCTGATGGCGAGCGGGGACCTACGGAGTTGCAAGGTCGGTCGCCGGCGGCTCGTACCCGAGTCAGCGATTGTCGAGTTCATCGAGAACCTCGAACAGGCCACCCACAACGGCGCATGAGTTACGCACAACGGCACCCCAACAGCGAGGCCGCTGGGGTGCCAAGTGATCTGGGCGATCGCGGCCAGGCTACCGCGCCCGCCCGACAGCACCGCGGCCGCGGCGTCGCCCGTGGCGAGGCGGTGCCCTGATGGGCAACCCAATCCACGTAATCGGCGACCGCCCGCGGGACGGTTACTTCTACCTGTGCGACGACCTGGCGCGCACGGGTGCGCGTGAACTCGGCTCCGACGGGCTGGTGTTGCTCGCGTATCTGCTCTCCCGTGCCGGCAATGCCAAGGGCGGTAAGCCGTTCGAGACGTCATCGGTTCGCATCTCGATCGACCTCGGGTGGGGTCCCAACCGAAACCGTGTACGGCGTGCCTTAGATGCCGCCGAAAAGCAACACCGGCTCGTGAAACGAAAGTTCGTGCGCGACGGGCACGAGCAAACAACTCGGTGGGCCTACGTCGTTGCCGCCGGCGGGCGAAAGTTCACCGATTGGGAGCTGACCGAGTGCAATCGGCCGATCGAGTTGCCGTCCAAGATGAGCCCCGAGGGTGACTCGTGAGCGTGCTCAGACTGCACGGAAACGGTGCAGTACGGCAGCTTTCACGCTGCACCGAATCGGTGCATGTTCGACACGTCCAAACTGCACCGAATCGGTGCAGGTCGAAAGCGCTCAGACTGCACCGTTTTTTGTGCAGTCTGACGGCGCTCAGACTGCACGGCTGCGGTGCAGTCAGACTGCACCCCCGTGGGTGCAACAAAGGAATACCCAACAGGAATACCCAATCCCGTACTGCACTGGCGTGCAGCACGGACGTAACTCTCTGGTTGCTTCAAGCGCGTGGTTACCCAGACCAAACCAGCCCCGTAGGTGACCAACAGAACGCGCACGCGGAACAAGAGGTGCGACCGTGACCGACCGGCCCGTCATCGAGGCATACCGCGGCGCACTCGACCAACCGTGTCCAACATGTGGAGCCGAGCCCGGCGACTTCTGCACCCGCACCGACACCAACCGCAAACCTCGCATCCGGCAAATGCCTTGCGTGCGCCGCTGCCCACCGTCGAGCCGATCGGCGGTCGAGGAGCCACGCCGGCCGTACCGATCGTTCAGCGAGCCGCTGCGAGGCGACCGCGACGACGAGGCGTCGACGTGAGGCTCAACGCGGTGCCCGGGGCTGCGAGCCACCGTCGCGGCGCTGCCCGGCCACCAACCACCCCGCATCCGCCTGTCGGCCGGCCCGTTCACGTTCACCATCGACCCCGACGAGGCCCCTCGCGCTGGCCGACCGGCTCGTCGACGTCGTCGAGCGACTTCGCGCCGGCGAGCGTATTAGCACCGACCCCCGACAGGAGGCCCGATGATTGACCGCGAGTTCGTGTCGGAGTGGGAGCCGCGGTGGCGAGCGGGCCCGCCGGCCGACGGCGCCGATCACGCAGGCGACGACCGGGCCCGCGATGCGACAGCGGCCGCGCTCTACGCGGTGCGCCGCAGCGAGCCAGCCTTATCAGTGGTGCTGGATGCCTGGGCCGAGCACGACCCGTTCTCGGCGCTGCCGGGCGCGTGCGCCGCGGTGATCGTCGACCATCTTGTGTTCGACGCCGCGGCGGCGGCCCGGTTCACCTCGGCTGTTGAGCAGGTGATCGCCGAATGGCGAGCCGGCCCGCACCCCGATACCCGCGACGCCGCCACACAGGCGCTGTGGCGCCTCGCCGGACCTGTCTGGGTCTGCACCGACGTCGGCAGCGCCCACGACACACAGCGCGAACTGTTCTGCATCCTGCTCGAAGATCGACTCTTGCGGCTGGCGGCGATGCCATGACGCAACTCGAATTCGACTACTCCGAGGCCGCCGACCCGCGTACGCGCACATGCCAGCACTGCGGCGAGGCGTTGACGGCATGAACACCCTGCGCGGGCACGTGCTGCTCGACCCAGGCGAGGCCGACTATCTCGCCCGCGCTCTGGCGCTGCTGCAACAAATGCTGCGCGAAAACCGCTGCACGCCGACGCCGCGGCTGGAAACCGTGGCCCGCCAACTCGCCCGATGCGCCGAAACCGGCAGCGCCGCAGCGCCGAACGGCAGCACCGACTGCCGCTGCGGTGCATCGCACAAGGACACCGGCCACCATCACGACTATGCGTGGCTCAACACCGCCGAGGCCGCCAAAGTCCTCGGGACCGGCGAGCGCAACGTGCGTGACCTCGCGGCCCGTGGCTCGATACCGGCCCGCCGAGCCGGCGAGCGCGGCCGCTGGCTTATCGACGCCGGCGCCGTCGTCGAGCGCGCCGAGCACAAGGCCGAGCGAAAGGCCGCCCGCCGCGCCGGCTGAGGGAGGCGACCGTGCCCATTGATGTGCGACGCGTGCCCAACCTAGAACTGCTCAAGGTGGGTCGTTGGGACGGGATCACCGGCGAGTTCGAGTTCGGCCCCGAGCATCTCGCGTCGGCCGTCGAAGCACACGAGGCCGGCATCCTCGGCAGAAAAGCCGTCGTAAAGCTCGGCCACACCGGCATGGGCGACGGCGCGCCCGCGCTCGGATATGTCGACCGCCTGCGACTGACCGACGGCGGGCACACCCTCGTCGGCGACCTAGCCGGCGTTCCCAAGGCAGTCGCGACGTTGCTGCCGCGTGCGTGGCCCGACCGCTCGATCGAGGGCTACATGGGGTTCACCGACGACACCGGCCGCGTGTGGCCGTTCGTGCTGACCGCGCTGGCCCTGCTCGGCGCCGCGGCGCCTGCCGTGAGGTCCTTGCGTTCACTGCAAGACGTCGCCGAGCTCTACGACGTCGCGGCCGCCCACCGCGGCCGCCCGGTCACGATCGCGGCCGCCGCTTTCCACCCCGACGACCGCGCCGCCCAGCGGCGACGCGCCGTGCAAGTAGCCGCGGCTCGACGCCGCCGAAACAACCAAACGATTGGAGTCTGACCGTGTCGACAACCATCGCCAACCCGTCGGTGTACGACCCCGGCGCAACCATCACCGGGCAGGCCACGGCCGCCGTGACCGCCAAGCGGTTCCTCGCGATCAGCGGCGACCGCACCGCCGGCGGCAACATCAGCGTTGCGCCCGCAGCTGCCGCCGGCCGCACGTGCGGCGTGGCCGGAAACGACGCCGCCGTGGGTGAGCTCGTGCGTGTGGTGCGTGGCGGTGGCCGCGTCGTGCGCGTGACCGCCTCCGGTGCGATCGCCGCCGGCGCCGAGGTGCAGGTCGGCGCGAACGGGATGGCCGCCACCAAGGCCGCCGGCGTCGCCGTCGGCTACGCGATCACCGGCGCGGCGGACGCCGCCGACGCCGAAATCAGCTTGTACTAGGGAGGATTCACGCTCATGCCTAACCCGCTCATTCCCGAGCTCACCGGCCGCCGGCTCACCGTCGACGTGGCTCTGAAAACCCCGTCGATCATGCGCGACCAGATTGCGCGCCTTGCAGATTCGCAAATCTTGCTCCCTCGCGTATTTAGGCCGTTCGGCGCCCAGGTGCAGGGCGGTGGCCTGCTCTATTCCGTGATCGCGGCGAGTGACTTTTTCACCAGCGACGTCGAGAAGCGCACGCCCGGCGCCGAGTACAAGGTCGTCGAGGGCGTCGAACCCGAGCCGCGGCTTGCCGCCGTCGAGGATTGGGGCGGCAAGTTCCAGGTGACCGACGAGCAGCGCACGCGCAACGATGTGAGCTATCTGGACCAGCAGACAACGCAATTGGCGAACACGATCGCTCGCAAGCTCGACACCCGCGCTGTCGAGGCGCTGCAAGCCGCCAGTATCGCCAGCGTCGCCACCGCGAATAGCTGGGACAACTTGGTGTTCGTCGGACCCGACGCCAACCTCACCGCGTCCGGCAACCGGCCGACCGCGCATTTCGCGCAGGCCCAGGAGCTCGCCGACCTTGAGGAGCTCGGCGTCGCGCACGACACGCTGCTCGTGCATCCGTCGCAGGCGCGTGCGCTGCGCCAGGCGTACGCCGAAAACCTCGGCGCGATGCTCGAATCGGCGGGCCTTGAGATGTTCTCGAATCCGCGCATCCCCGAGGGCACCGCGTTCGTCGCGCAGGGCGGCATGGTCGGCACCGTCGGATTCGAGACGGCGCTGACCGTCGAGGTGTACGACGACCGCTCGACGCGCTCGATGTGGGTGCAGGCGTACGCCGTGCCCGCGTTCGCGGTCGACCGACCCTACGCCGCCAAGAAGATCCTCGGCGTTTAGAAACCAAGGGAGACAACAAGAATGGCACTCACATTCAACGTCGAGCAGGCCGCCGCGCTGATCGAGGCCCTCGGCCTGCCCGCCGACACCACCGATGTTGACCTGATCCTCGCCACTGTCGCCGATCTAGCGGCGCAGGCTGCCGGCATGAACCCCGAAAAGCCGTCCACCGTGGCCGCTGCGGCACGCGAGGCCGGTCTAGAGGTGGTCGACACCCAGACCCTCGCCGCGCTGCGCCACGACGCCCAGCAAGGTCGGCAGATGGCCGCCGCGGCCAAGGCGCAGAAGATCGAGGCCGCCGTCGACGAGGCGCTGCGGCTCGGCAAGATCGCGCCGAGCCGGCGTGAGCATTGGGTGACGCTGTGCACCCACGACGAGGGCATGATCGAGGTTCTCGCGGCCGTGCCCAACGAGACGGCCGTGCCGATGACCGAGGTGGGTCACTCGACCGAGCCGGCCGACCGTGACGCCGACAAGCAGCCCGCCTGGTTCTACTAAGTCGTCGCCGCCGGCGGTCCCTCGCCCGGCAACCGCCGGTGACCGACTGCGGGCACCCCGGCCGCACTCCTAACCGGCCGGGGTGCCCGTGACCACTACACCCGACAAGCCCGAGTTTCCGCCCGAGCTCGCCCGCTGCACCTGCGGCACCGCGTCGTTTGATCCCGACGACCACGCCAACGGCTGCCGCCTCGGCTCCACGCCACCGCTGTCGAGCGATCCCCACGCGGCCGTCGACCCACGGCCGCCTGAATGGCGGTTCTGACCGGGCTCATGGTGCATAGGCTTGAAGCTGGCGCGACACAGCGCGGATCGAGGTGACCCATGTCGGAGCCAACGACCGATCGGGCAGCAATGGCGGCCGACTTGGAGCGCGCCCGCGCCGACCTCCATCGTCTCCTGGCCGTCGCAGCCGATGACGACTGGAACAAACCCACCTCAGGCACACGGTGGACCAACGAACAGCTGTTATTCCACATGGTGTTCGCATACATGCTCGTGCGACGACTGCTGTTTCTCGTGCGCATATTCGGGCGACTGCCTGACCGGGTCAGCCGTGCCTATGCGCGGATGCTCGACGCAGTCACACCGCCGTTCCATGTGATCAACTACTACGGGTCCTGCGCCGCGGCTCTCTTCTACAACCGCCGCCGGATGGGCAAGAAGATGGACCGCGAAATCGACAAGCTACAGCGGTCCCTCGCCAGAGCGAACGACACCTCCATGCGCCGAGGCATGCACTACCCGCCCGGCTGGGACCCCTATTTCCGGGAATACATGACGCTCGCCGACGTCTACCGCTATCCGGGTCAGCACTACGATCACCACCGCCGACAATTAACACTGGCCCGAATGTGACACCCGAAAAATATCGAGGCACCCCCCACCTGACTGCCGGCGCGGTAGTCAGGAATTTTTTTGAGCGGCCGAGTTTTTTCGGCCGGATGCCAGCAAACTCGGGTGAATTAGGGCGCGGCACCGGCGGTCTGGCTCGGGACGACCGCGCCGAAACGGCGCCGGCGGGTGGTGCGCCGGGCGGTCAAGGTTGGCCCGTGGCCCACCTCGGCGCGGGTGTCATGCTGGTTGAGTGAGCACCACACCCACCCCGCAGAAGCGAGCCAACCTGCGTATCGAACTACTCACGTCGCCGGGATGCCCCAACGCCGACACCGCCAGGGCGCTCGTCAACGAATGCCTGGCCGCGCTGGGCATCCACGCGCCGATTATCGACCGCGTCGGCCGCTATCCTTCGCCGACCGTGCTTATCGACAGTGTTGACGTGATGCGGCCCGAGGCCGGCGCGCCGATTGGCGATGCGTGCCGACTCGACCTGCCCACGCGCCAACGGGTGCTTGACGCGTTGCGCGCCCAAGCGCCACACCAGGTCGAACCGATGCGCGAGCAGTCGGCCCGCAGACCGCAGTCTGTAGCCGAGTCGGCTGCCCAACTCCCGCCCGCGATCCGCGGAATTCACCAAGCCGTGCTGCGGGCATTCTGCGATAAAGGCCAGGCTCATCGCGACGACCTAGCGTCGACGGCCGCCGCAGTCGGCGTTGATCTCGATGACGCGCTGAACCAACTCGCCAGCGCCGACCTCGTGCACACCGCACCCGATGGACAGGTTGAGGTCGCTTACCCCTTTTCTGGCCGGCGCACAGGCCACACCGTCCAGCTTGCCGACCACCGCTCGGTCGCCGCAATGTGTGCAATCGACGCGCTCGGCATCCCGCTGATGACCGGCGGTGACGGCACCATCGACTCGACCGACCCCGACTCAGGAACACCGATCCACATTCAACGCCGCGGCGACGAATGGACGTGGCAACCCCCCAGCGCGGCCGTCGTCATCGGCCGCACCGACTGCTGCGGAACCCTTGCGAATACCGCGTGTCGGTCGATCACCTTCCACACCGACCCCGAGGCCGCGCAGTCACATCTCGATAAGCATCCCGACCTCGACGGTTTCATCGTCGGCCAGGCTGACGCAATCGCCCTCGCCGACCAAGTATTCGGACCCCTGCTCGCCAAGAGGTAACGGGCTGCGCGGGTTCTCTGCGTCGCTTCGACTCCGGCGGGTCGTGCGTCGGGTTGTCACTGTTGGCCGACGGCCCACGGCGGCACGAACTCGTCGACCCTGTTCTCGTTGAGCATGTAAATCCACGGGCCAGTGTCGCGCTGCTCGATGAGCGCCTCGATCCGCGGCCATTGCCGCACTACTCGCTCAAGCCATTGCCACGTCGACAGATCGCGCTTGCCGCCGATGCAGAACACCCGCAACCCGTGCTCCCACAGCGCCCGCACCTCGACGGGCTTGGTCCGTAGCCGCTTGTCGCGGGTAATGACAATGAGGCCGCGGGCAGCCACGGCGGGAATCCACTCGGTGTCGAGCGCGCCGCGAGGGCACTCGGGGATGAGCGCGTGCCCCGCGTGGATTGTGTCGCGGCGTGCCGCAGTCAATGCGAGGCCGAGGCCGGTCGCGCTCTCGTCGACGTAGAACCGCACGAGGTGCTCGACGGCAACCATCCCCGGCGGCCCGCTGGTCTAGCTGGCTCGCGCCGCGTACGCCTCGGCCGCCCTGAGCTCGTAGCGCACGGCCGCCTCGACGAGTTCACGTGGCAAGCCGTAGAGCTCGGCGATCATCTCGATTGGGTCGCCGGCAGCGTAGAGCTCGCGGATGACCTCGGTCGGCACACCACGCGTCGACGGCTCACCGAACCGCTGTAGCGGGTCGACGACGACGTCACGGATCGCCGGGTCGGGTCGCAACCTCGTCACTTCGGGCCGCTTGCGCCGGCCGACCGTCTCCCATTCCAGCGAGTCGGCGAACTCCTGCGCCGGCGCGGACCAGTCGAGCATCTGTTGGTCGTTGCGCACGACGATCAGTAGCCGTCGATCGAGGCCGACGGCGTCCTGGACCTTGCGCACGAGCTCGCGGCCCTCGACGGCCAGCCACGTCTTGGCCGACGCCAGCGGGTAGAGCGTGTCGAGCTCCTCGCGCAGCGTCTCGACGGCCGGCCGCATCCTGACGAGCGGCACGCCCGCGTCGCGGTATTCGGCGAGCAGTCGGGCCTCGACGAACTCGCCCCACGTCACTACCTCGTCGCCTGTGGGCTCGGGACGGATCACCGGCGGATAGCTCTTGCCCCTGCGCTGGTAGCCGTCGATCCACCGCGCAGAGGTGCCGGCCTTGAGACCGAGAATGTGGTCGACCTGACCGAACCCGTACACCGGCCGGTCTTGCAGGTCGATCACCTTGGTAGTGGACACGACCACATCATGGCAGTAGCCACCCACACCCTCGCGGCGAACAGGCGTTTTCGTGACCGCGCCGCGCTCAAGCCGATACGGCGTCGGTATCACGTGAGTATCACAACTCGCGGCTAACTCCCGGCCATCCGCCCTGATCCACTACCGTCCACCACGGTCCGATTGCGCAGGTCAGATGCTCGACGAACGACAGCGGTGGACCCGCGTGGACCCGCGTGGACGCAGCGAATCGACTTCCCAAGCTGAATACGCGGGTTCGATTCCCGTCATCGGCTCCACATGTACTTGGCCGACCCGGCGGCGAGCCAGAGTCGCACCAAGCAGCGTCGGTTCTCCACCTCGGTTGCGTCGGTGAAGGCATTGCGGTTGTGGAGCACGGTGTTGTTGTCGGCGAAGAAGACGTCGCCGGGCTCCATCGTGAAATCGATCGCGTTCGCCGGATCGTTCAGTATCGCGTCGAATGCATCAAGCGCCTCACGCTGCAGCGTGGTGAGCGGAGTGCCCGAAAGATGGTGTCCCAGTTCGATGTGCAAGCGGTTGTAGCGGATCGCCACACCTTCTTCGGTGTCGGTGAACACCGATCCGCGCGACACCGGGTCCTCACCCTCCGCCGTGTCCTTCGACCGGTCGAAGAGGAACTCTCCGTAGAGCACCTCCACCAGATCCGGCCGAGTCGACAGCAGGATGTTGTAGGCGGTGTGACCGCTGACCATCAGCGACTCACCACCGGACAGGGCCTTCCGCAGGCACATCAGCGCGAGGATGTCGGGACGGCTGCCGACGAAGGCAGCCGCCGAGTCGGTGTGGTAGATCATCCCGAGATTTGTCTTTGAGCCGCGCGCCTCCATCAGCGTCGCGCCGGTGTCCTGAACCAGGTACACGCGATCGCCGGCCCGATTCTGCGGCAGCGGCCGGCCCAGGTAGGTGCCGATGCCCCAATAGAGCATCGACGCTTCCTCGTCGGTCCATCCGCTTGACGGCAGCCCGCGCAACAGGACGAACCCGGCGACGGAGTGCACGTGCTTGCTGATGACCTGAGCCAACTCAGAGAGCCCGGGGTGAGTGAAGTCGGCGGGCTCAACGGTGTCGATCCGCTTACCGCGTCGCCGCAGCTCGGAAACGATGTGCAGGCAAGCCTCGGCCTGGTGCGGTTCGACCGTGACCGTGTAGCACTCGTCGTCGAAAGTCGCGCGATCCCACACCGTGGACCCGATCAGCGGCCTGCGGGTACGGGTTCCTTCTCCTGTCGCCTGCGTGTGCATCAGCGGTCTCCTTTCGTGTATCGCCGGGATGCGTGACACGAGATTGGCGGCCAATTCTTTGAAGTTTCTTGGAGCCGTGCACACCGTGGCTTTTAGGAATCACCAAGGACGTCGTCAGAACCTGAGCTCGTGAACACCATCGAGCTCCTCGCAACCGCCCTGGTCTGCGGAATCCTTGCCTGGACCCTGTCACGCCACGCGCCGCAGGCGGTGCCGGCGTCGACTCTGGCCGTGCAGGGTGTGCTCGGGGTGGCCACCGGACTTCTGGTTCGCGACGTTTCGTTCTCCACGCTCGGCGCTGCGGACTGGGTGGCGCTCGTAGCCGTTGCCGTCGGGACACTGGCCGTCTGTATCGCCGGCGGCGCGCTGCTGGGCATGCACCGCGGCATCAGCCCGCTGACGGGTGCGCTCTCGCTCGTCGCAGGCGGTTCGTCCGGCGTGGTGTCCATCGCCCGTGAGTTGGGCACCGACGACCGTGTCGTCGCTGCGGTGCAGTATCTACGCGTCGCGATCATCACCGCGGCCATGCCCTTCGTCGTCGCGGTCATCTACGGCGGATCCGGTTCCAGCGCATCACATTCCGATGCCGTAGGCATCCTGCCGATTTTTTTCAACCTGCCGCTGATCGCAGTGCTCGTGGTCGTCGGCGCGGCGGCCGGCCGTGCGGTGCGCTTGCCCGGTGCCGGGCTGCTTGGCCCGATGGCGATCACCATTGCGCTGGAATTCAGCGGATTGATCAGCGGTCTCGAGGTTCCTGTGATGCTGGTTCAGGCTGCGGCGCTGCTCTTCGTATGGCAGACAGTGCTGGAGTTCGACCGTGAATCACTGCGCGCGATCCGCCGGATCCTGCCCACTGCACTGGCATTGATCGCGGTCCTCAACCTGGTCGTGGCCGGCTTCGGCATGGTGCTGGCCGACGTCGCCGGACTCAGCCAACTCGACGGCTATCTGGCGACCAGCCCCGGCGGCATCTACGCGGTGCTCGGGTACACCATCGGATCCGACTGCGACGTGCAGTTCGTCATGGCGTCCCAGGTGATCCGTGTGGTGCTGATGCTGTTCGCCGCCCCCCTGGTCGCGCGGATATTCTTGCGGTTCGCACCTCAGATCTCGATTCGGCCTCATGCTGGGCACAACCGGGAATCACACGCCGCGCTGGCCACGAGTGGGGTGACAGGGCCGTTAAATTCCTGATCACTATGACGACGGTTCTGCGCACATTAGTTGGCGCCTTCGCCGCGATCGCGGGCGTCGCATTCGCCGGCGCGGCGGCTGCCGACCCACCACTACTCAACGGCACCTATGGCTCATCGGACGGTGACCCATACAACGTGTGGACCTTCGTGACGGCTTGCGCCCCCGCCGGCTGCACCGGGACGGTCACGAGCAACCAGGGTTGGTCCGCGCCCACCAGCCTGAGCGGTGGCCGCTGGAACTTCACCGTCTCGAAGCCAGGCGGCTTGACCTGCGCTGACGGGCACTATGAACCGGCCGTGGTATCGATGTCGGTCGACCCGACCACGCTGGCCGGCGTGGTGTCGTCGGACTCCAATTACGGCTGCGCGGGCGGCGTCGTGACGCAGAGCGCGTTCCAGCTACAAAAGGTCGGCTGAGCCCGACCCGCGCCGCTTCCCTAACTGAAATGGGTTGCGGGACGGGCCAGTTCTACGCCGTCGACCGTGATGTCGACCTTTTCGTTGTAGAACGCGACCAGGTTCGCGATCGGCGCCACAGCAGGCAGCGGCGTCTCGTAGGACCATGCCAGGTCGGCCACAAGGGCATCCGCGACGCGCACCGACCAGTACCTCGAGGTGACGCCCTTGTACGGACACAGGGTCTGCGTGGTCGACGGTTCGAGGTGTGCGAACTCGACATCGGTACGGTCGATGTAGTACCGGGTAGGTAACCCGGTCTCGAAAAGCAATACCGGGCAGTGGGTCTCGGCCAACGTCGCTCCGTTCAGTGCGACCTGCACGTGACGATGGGACCGCAGCGCATCCACCCGCACGTACGGATTCCGTGGATGGCCGTATATCGGCTCGTCCTCCTCGAACCAATTCAAGGTGTCCCACCGGAACCGAACCAGTCCGGCGAAGTCGCCGTCGTCGAACACCCGCATACCCGGAAGACCCTCGCGCAGAACGTCGGAGCGGACATCGGAAAGCGGTACGAAATACTGCGGGTAGTACGGCACCTCCCACACATAGCGCGCCGCGGTCGTGTCGAAGACGAGCTCGGCGCCGCGAAACCCGCGGACCCGCCGTGGTGCCGGTTCGATGCGACCACGAGCCGCAGCCATTTGCGGGTAATCCGGCCGTGATGGCGTGCTCATGCTGTCAGACTAGGCGCGCAACCCGAGCAAATTGCCATGGGCCACTCGGGTTCCCGCGTCCCGCTGCGAACTCTTGCCTACGCAATAATCGCAGGTGAGCGATGCATCCGGACGTGCGTCCGCAACACGATGTTGATCTTGATTTTCCCGTCTTTTGGGCCGCCGCTCCGGTACATTTAGCACCGCTTTTCCGTCCTAATGGCCTTACAAGGAAGACGACGATGACACAACCACCGCCTGGCAACTACCCGCCCCCGCAACCGCAGGGCGCGCAGCCAAGCACTCATCTGGTGTTCGCCATTCTGACGACACTGTTCTGCTGCCTCCCGTTCGGCGTCGTGTCGATCGTCAAGGCGAGCCAGGTCAACGGCCTCTGGGCATCGGGCCGGTACGCCGAGGCTCAGGCGGCCTCCGACTCGGCGAAGAAGTGGGCGATGTGGAGCCTGATCGCCGGCATCGTCGTGTTCGTCATCTACGGCATCCTCATCGCCGTCGGCGCGGTCAACATGGACTTCGACACTTCGACGACGACCGAATACTGATTTCAACGCCAATTCGGCACAGCGTGCCCGTCAGCCTCGGCGGCCCACTCCTGGTGGGCGCCTTGGCGGCTGGTGCGTGTGCGGTGGTCTGGATCGGAGATCCGACCACACCCGGCGGTTTTCTTCCCGTGTGTCCGACGAAAGCCCTTCTGGGCATCGACTGCCCGGGCTGCGGCACACTTCGAATGATCTACTCGCTTCTGCACGGAGACTTCCTGTCTGCAGTGCGATTCAACGCCCTCGCCGTCGTCGCGGTGGCCTTTCTGATCGTCGCCTACCTCGTGTGGACGTACGGTCGAGTCGTCGGCCGCAAGATCGCCGGCTGGCAGCACCACCGCTGGGCCGCCACGGTGACGATGGTTGTCGTCACCATCTGGTTCGTGGTGCGCAACCTACCTTTTGAGCCGTTCACCGCATTGCGCGTGTGACCGCCGAAAACTACTGACGCAGTGCATGATCGACGCTGCCCAGCACCAGCGCCGCGCCATGCTAGGGGTTGCGCACGCAGTCGTAGGTCAAGGGGACATCCGGTCCGAGTTCGACGACCTCGAACGCCTCGGGTGTGATGGCGCTGAACGTATCCGAGGCGATGCCCAAGTCCGCCCACTTGGCGGTGCTGGTTCTGTCGTCAGAGAATGTGAGGGGCACCTCGCCGCCGTCGGCCAGCAGCATCCCGTGCGTCTTCAGAGCCTTGATCACCACCTTCTGCGGATCGGTGTAACCCGTCTCGTCGAAGTCGGCCTTCAGTCGCAACCTCACACCAAAGGGTGGTGAGTTTGGGTCTGTGCTTTCGGGGCCACCGGCGTGGCTCGCCGGATGCACGTAGACGCCTGCTCTGATCCGGTCGTTGGGCAAGATGAACCGGATCGCGTGATCGATTGAGCCCGAAGCGACTTGGTCGGCGGTGGGTGTCATGGCGGCGATCGGGAAGCCGCCCGCATCCGCGCTTGTGCACTGGTCGCCGCGCAGATTCTCCGGGTACTCCTTGTTCAGGTCCCAGATGAAGAAGCCGCGGGCCTTGAGCGCGACTCCGTCCTTCGTCGACTGGTAAGTCTCGTACAGCTTCTTACCCTCCCGGTCGACGACCAGCAGCTGGCAGTCACCCTGACCCTCGGTGTTTCCGGAGTCGTCGCACTGCAGATCCGAGGATCCGCCGATGTTGGCGTTCTCCGGGACAGGCATCTCGGCGGGCACCGCGTCGCAGGCCGGCCCGCCGAAGCAGTAGTCCTCGGTGCCGACCACCTGCATGCGGGGCGTGCTGCCGTCGGCGAACAAGACCGCGTTCGAGAAGTCGATTTGCAGCCTGTTCTCAGTGCCCCAACCACCCGCTGCGGTCAACGCACCGATGATCGCGTCACTGCGTTCGGATTTTGGTGCGCCAGACACGTCGAGGGTCCATGGCTGAGTACCGCTGAACATCGCACCGCCTGGCGCAGATGGCGGTTCGGACGGCTGTCCCGAAGACGGTGACGGCCCCGCCGGTGACGATGGCGACGACGCCGTGTTACTCGACGGCGAGTCGGAGCCGCCGGTGAACATGATCACCGCGACGACGGCCACGATCACGACGAGGAGTGCGGCGGCCGAAGCCAGCAGGATGTTCCTGCGCCGTCCCGACGACGGATCGGCCGACCCCGGCGGGGTGGACGCAGACGGCATCGGCGTGCGGTACTGCGTCGCGGCGGCGAATGTCTCCGGAGGCGGTTGATGCAGACGCTCGGTAGGTTCTGCCGGCCTGGCGGCCACCGTCGCGGCGGGTGGGTTGATCTGCTGCGTCGGCGGCACAGGCGCGGCCGCCATCGTGCGGTCTTGGTGCGCGGCGACCGTGTGATCCTGTTCCCCGCCGATGGCGGCGCGGGCGGCGGTCGCCAGATCCTTGGTCGAGGCGTACCGCTGTTCGGGTTCCTTAGCCATGCCGGTGTTGATGACCCGGTCCATCGCGGGAGGTATCTGCGGTAGCACCGCCGAGGGCTTCGGTGGTGGTTGCAGCATGTGCGCGGTCGCGATCTGCTCGAGAGTCTTTCCCGGAAAAGGAGATTGGCCGGTCAATGCTTCGTAGAGCACGCAGGTCAGCGCGTAGACATCGGCGCGCGCGTCAGCCGAACCGGTCGAGAAACGCTCGGGCGCCATGTAGGCCCAGGTGCCCACCGCGGCGTTGGTGTCGGTGAGCCCCGCTTCGCCCTCCGCCCGCGCGATGCCGAAGTCGATCAGGTAGGCGAAGTCGTCCTCGGTGACGAGGATGTTCGACGGTTTGACGTCGCGGTGCACCAACCCGATTCGGTGTGCGGCGAAGAGTGCGAGCGCGATCTGCTCGACGATTCTGATGGCACGCTGCGGCGCCAGCGGACCGGTCGCGAGTAGCGTCCCGAGATCCTCACCCTCGATGAGCCGCATGTCCACGAACAGGCGTCCGTCGATCTCACCGAAGTCGTGGATGGGCACCACGTGAGGATTGTTGAGCCCCGCCGCTGCCCGAGCCTCCCGACGAAACCGTTCCTGGAACGTCTGATCGCTGGCCAGATGCGCGGGCAGGACCTTCACCGCGACCACGCGGTCAGTCATCGTGAAGTAGGCGCGCCAGACGTCACCCATGCCGCCCCGGCCGAGTAGCTCGACCAACGTGTAGCGTCCGAACGGCGTGCCCTCCAAATCGACCTCCCGCGATAGCAGTTTGCTGAAACGATAAGCCGCAACGGCCACCTTAAGGGCGGAAAGCAGTGGCCACATCTGCAACGGAGGAACGCTCGGGCAATATGTCAGTCGTGTCGGGACTGTTGGAGAACAAGGTCGTCATCGTCGCCGGACTGGGCGGTATCGGAAATGGTTTGGCGCGTCGGTACGCCGACGAGGGCGCGCGCCTCGTCATCGGCGATCTGGATCCGGATACGGTGTCGCGTGCCGTCACCGATCTCGACCCGGACCGGGTGCGCGCCGTCCCGCTCGATGGGGCCGATGAGGAGTCGGTCATCGCCATCATCAAGCTGGCGGTGGACACGTTCGGACGCCTCGACGGCATCCACGTCAACTTCACCAACGCGGCCGACGCCTACCTGCCCGGCGGCGTCGTCGATTTGCCGCTCGAAGCCTTCGACGAGGTGATGCGGGTCAACACAAGGGGTTTCGTGATCTGCGCCAAGCACGCGATCCCTCCGATGATCGAGTGCGGCGGCGGGTCGATAGTTTTCACCGCGTCGATCGAGGCCTACAACGGTGGGGGCAGCCGGGTTTCCTACGCGATGAGCAAGGCGGCCGAGCTTGCGCTGATGCGTCACATTGCCCGCAAGTACGGTCCGAAGGGGATTCGTGCCAATGCCATTGCGCCAGGCCTGATCTGGCACTACAAGTTCGACGAACAGTGGATGCCGGAAGGCGTCGTGGAGCAGACGCGGGCCCGTCAGATGATCAAGTCGCGCTTCGGCAATCCGGACGACGTCGCCGCTCTAGGCGCGCTGCTGCTCTCCGACGACGGCAGCTTCATCACCGGTCAGACGATCAGTGTCGACGGCGGAGTGACGTTCCGACCCTAGCTAGACGGGCTCAGTCAATCCGGCTCAGCGGTAATAGTTCTCGTCGCCGGTGGGATAGCCACCACCGGTGGTGGTGATGTGAACATGGTCGTAGTGGCCGTAGCCGCCGCCTCGTTGCGCACCGTTGGGGGTGTAGTAGGACCCGCGCCAGATGGCGTCCTGCATGCCGAACCTCGACGCGTTGCGCAGCACGTAGTCGACGATCTCATTGCCGAGCGCGATGCCCTCCGCTGTGCCGGCGTTGGGGATCATCACGTCGAGGGCGAGACCGTTCGGATGCCATCTCAGTGCATCGGGGCGCACCCCGCCGATGCTTTGGATCTCGGGGAAGGCCGCGGTGATCGCGCGTGACGCCAGGATCGTCTTCACCTGAAGGCCGCGCTCGGGAGCGAGTCCGACGGGCAGCGTGCGGTCGACGGTGCGGTATCGCGAGGCCGCGATGACGGTGTCGGGAGCGGAGCTCAAGCTGACCTGGCCGACGATTGGCGCCGGGAACGGATTCATCGGGGCGGCGACCACGATCTCGACGTTCCAGGGAGCGACCTCTTCGACGGGAGCGCTCTTGGCTACATCCTTGCTGGGTTGCATGTCGGCGCCGACCGCGAAGAGCACGGCGGCGGGGCCGAGTACAGATGCCAGGACAACAGGCGACCTACGTCGCTTTTTGGCTAATGAGTGCCGCCCCACGCAGAGCACCATAACCGCAATTCGGCCATAACACAGCAAGGGTCCGACCTGCAACGATGTTTTCGCTGGTCACCGGCCTGAGATAATTTTGTTATCTCTCCGTTATCGGCGTCCGAGGGCCGGTTCGGCGTTTGATGCGTGGAGAATCGATTCGTGGCAGAGCCGACCATTCAGTTTCGCCGTCTCGCCGAACAGGTGGCCGACGAGCTCCGGCGCCGCATTCTGCGCGGTGAGCTGGCCGACGGCAGCATCCTGCCCAAGGAGGATGAGCTGCTCCTGCAGTTCCCGGTGAGCAAGCCGTCGCTGCGCGAGGCGATGCGCATTCTCGAGGCCGAAGGGCTGCTGCGCGTGCGCCGCGGCAAGCTCGGCGGATCCGTCGTGCGGCGACCCAACGCCGCCAATGTCGCATACACCGTCGGCCTGGTGCTCGGATCCCAGGAGGTGGGCCTGTCCGACGTCGGTAACGCCCTCCTTCAGGTCGAGCCGGCGTGCGCGGGGCTGTGCGCCCAGCGCGCCGACCGCGGCACCACCGTGGTCCCACAGCTGCGACGGGTGCACGCCGAAGCAGTCGAGGCCGTGGAGGACCTGCGGCTCGTGACATCGGCGAGCCGGCGGTTCCACGAGTCCCTCGTCGCGCTGTGCGGCAACCAGACCATGATCATCCTGGCCGGGGCGCTGGAAATGCTGTGGTCGGCGCACGAGACGAGCTGGTCGAGCCGGGTGGCGGACGGCAGCATCGTGCCGATCGACGAGCGACTGGCCGTGCTGGAGGACCACCGGCAGGTGATCGACGCGATCGAGGCCGGCGACGCCCGTCGCGCCTATGACCTCGCCGCGGCGCATCTCCTCGACGCCCAGCACTACCCGGGCTCGTCGGGGGTCGTCGACCCCTCGATGCTGCGCGGCTGGGCGACCACCCCTCCGGAAACCGACCGTTGACCGCCGGTCCTATTTTCATATGATTTGGTGATGAGCGTCGACGGGGCCACGGTGACCAGGGCCGAGGCGGCGCAGTACCGGGCCGCGGGCTGGTGGACGGACGTCACGCTGTCCGACTGCGTGCGCCGCAACGCCGCCTCCGCACCGCATAAGCCCGCCTACATCGACTTCACCCTCGATTCCGCGGGCCCTCAGTTCAGCTGGAAGGAGTTCGACAACGCCGCCACCAACCTCGCCCACGGGTTGCGCGGCCTCGGTGTCGCGCCGGGAGACTTTGTCGGCCTGTGGCACAAGGACACCGCCGCGATCCACGTCGCGCTGGTGGCCATCGAGCGGTGCGGCGCCGCGGTCGTCGGTCTCGGCTCCCGCGTCGGTGTGCGCGAGGCCGAGCACATTCTTCACGTCACGCAACCCACCGTGCTGATCGCCGACGCTGAACGGCACGGTCTAGCCGTCGAGGCCGCTGGTTCGTCGATGCGCGTCGTGGCGCTCGGCTCCGAACTCACGATCGACACTCGGCATTGTCCGCAGTCGGTGCTGCCGCAGGCCGGTGCGGACGACGTCTTTCTGATCAACTCCACATCTGGCACCACGGGTATGCCCAAGTGTGTCGTGCACACCCAGAACCGTTGGCATTACTTCCATCTCAAGGCGGTCGCCAACGGCGCGCTCACCGCGGACGATGTCTTCCTGCCGATCATCCCCACGCCATACGGCTTCGGGATCTGGACCTCGCACACCACACCCATCCACTTGGGCGCGACCACGGTCCGCATCGAACGGTTCGATCCCGGCGCGACGTGCGCGGCGATCGAACGGCACCGCGCCACAGTGTTGTGTTGTGTCAGTACGCAACTGGCGATGCTCCTCGCAGATCCGGCCTCGCGGGACCACGACCTGAGCAGTCTGCGCGTCGTCTTCACCGGCGGCGAGCCGCTGCCGTACACCCAGGCGGCACGCTTCGAGGAGCTGACCGGAGTGACGATCCTGCAGTTCTACGGGTCCAACGAGACCGGCATGTTGAGCGCTACCACCCTTGCGGATTCGTTGGATCGCCGGCTGCGTACCGCCGGCCGCATCGTGCCGGAGATGCAGGTTCGGTTGTTCGACGGCGATCGCGACGTCACCGAAACCGGTCGCGGACAACCGGTATGCCGAGGGCCTGCGCTGTCGCTCGGCTATCTCGGCGGCACCGACCACGATCAGCTGTTCACCAAGGACGGCTGGATGCGGATGGGCGACATCTGCGAACTCGACGCCGACGGCTACCTCACCCTCACCGGCAGAACATCGGACTTCATTCTGCGCGGCGGGAAGAACATCAGTGCTGTCCAGGTCGAGGAGGCCGTGGCGACTCATCCCGCCGTCGCCGTCGCCGCGGCGGTCGCGATGCCCGACCCGGTCTTCGGCGAACGCGTCTGCGTGTATGTCGAGCTCAAGCAAGAGGCTGTACTGGATCTGCCCACCCTGGTCGAACATCTTCTAGCGCAAGGCGTTTCGAAGGAGCTGTTTCCGGAGCGGCTCGAGATACTCGAGGAGTTGCCCAGATCGTCCGGGGGAAAGGTCGCCAAAGGTCAACTTCGCGAACGGATCCGGGAGGGATCATGACCACAGAGGAAATTCGCCGCGGTGGCCTCGACGTCTGGTCGCCGTCGATAACACCACCCATCGGCAGCGACCTCACCGACGAACAGCTGATGGCCGTCGCGTTCCGGCACCTGGCCGACATCGGATTCGCCGAGAACATGGCCGGGCACATCACCTGGCAACCCGACGGCCAACACGACATGTACGTCAACCCCTGGGGACTGTGGTGGCAGGAGTTGACCGCGTCCGACATATGCGTGGTCGATGAGGACGCTCACGTCGTGCGCGGCCGCTGGGACGTCACACCCGCCATCCACCTGCACACCGAACTGCACCGCATCCGGCCCGACGCCCGCGTGATCATCCACAACCATCCGTACTACGTCAGTCTTATCGCGGCACTGGGGATCCTGCCCGAGCTCGTACATCAGACCGGGGCACTGTTCCTCGACGACATGTACCTCGTCGAGAAATACGACGGTGAGATCGACGCCCCCTGGCGCGCAAGGGAACTAGCACAGCAGATCGGCTCGGCCAACCTCATACTGCTCGCCAACCACGGCGTCATCGCCGCCGGACGCAACCTGGCCGAGGCGGTCTATCGCGCCGTGTCCATCGAACGGGTCTGCCGGCTGGCCTACGACGTGATGGTCACCGGGCGGACACCGTCGCAGATGAGCCGCGGCGACATGGTCGGCATGCAGCAGTCACTGATCGAACGCGCCGCCGACGTCTACTGGGCGGGCGCCGCCCGGATGACGATCAAGGCCGACCCCGACGTTCTGAACTGACAGCCCAACCGATAACACGAATCGAGGATCGCCCATGACTTCCATCGACGACATGGCGGCCAATCTCAACTTCACCACGGCCAAGACGGGCGCCGACCGCACCGTCACATTTCTGCCCGAACCCGAACGGGCAGAACGCCGTTACACCGTGATCTCCGTCGACGACCACATCGTCGAACCGCCCGACACGTTCGAGGGCCGGGTGCCGCGCAAGTTCGCCGACCGCGCCCCACGGGTCGTCGACACCGACGACGGCGGTCAGACCTGGATGTACGACGGCAACTCACTGCCGAACGTGGGCTTCAACGCGGTGGTCGGGCGGCCGGTGTCCGAATACGGGTTCGAGCCCGCCCGCTTCGACGAAATGCGCCGCGGCGCATGGGATATCCATGCTCGCGTCAAAGACATGGATCTCAACGGCGTGTACGCGTCCTTGAATTTTCCGTCGTTCCTGCCCGGTTTCGCGGGTCAGCGACTCCAGCAGGTCACCGATGACCGCGACCTCGCGATGGCGTCGGTGCGGGCGTGGAACGACTGGCACATCGAGGCATGGGCGGGCGCCTATCCCGAGCGGATCATCCCGTGTCAGTTGCCGTGGCTACTCGATCCCGAGGTCGGCGCGAAGATGATCTACGAGAATGCCGAGCGCGGCTATCACGCGGTGTCGTTCAGCGAGAACCCGGCGATGCTCGGACTCCCGACGATCCACTCGGGTTACTGGGAGCCGCTGATGGCGGCGTGCGCAGACACCGGGACGGTGGTGAACCTGCACATCGGGTCGTCGGGGACGTCTCCGTCGACCACCGCCGACGCACCGCCCGATGTGCAGGGCGTGTTGTTCTTCGCCTACGCGATCTCGGCGGCGGTCGACTGGCTGTACTCCGGCGTGTGCACTCGGTACCCCGATCTGAAGATCTGCCTCTCCGAAGGCGGCATCGGATGGGTGGCGGGCCTGCTCGACCGGCTCGACCACATGCTGAGCTACCACGAGATGTACGGGACGTGGAAGGCGCTCGGCGAGACACTGACGCCCGCGGAGGTCTTCAAGCGCAACTTCTGGTTCTGCGCCGTCGAGGATCAGTCGTCGTTCGTCCAGCACGAGCGGATCGGCGAGGACAACATCCTGCTCGAGGCGGACTACCCGCACTGCGACTCCACGTGGCCCCACACCCAGCAGACGATTCACGAACAGATCAGCGGTTTACCCGACGCGATCATCAGAAAGGTGACGTGGGAAAACGCCGCCCGGCTCTATCAACATCCGGTTCCCGACGCGGTGCAGAACGACCCCAACGCGTTTTGAAGGTTGCGGGGCGATCGAGTTAACCGACCCCTTGCACTAATAATCCATTCACACACCGGGGGTGCGCGCCTCCGCTGCGGTAGCTGAACTTGGGGCTTGCTGCGCGATGGCGGGCAGCCGACGCCGTGTCGCTTGATACACCTCCGCGATCGCTCTTCGGTAGTGCGTGAGCGCACGGTATCGCTCCAAGACACCGGGTTTCGGCCATACTCGACGCCCACGAAAATCGGCCGTCGCGTCATCGAAGTGGCAGAAGCTGCACAGCCATCGCTGCGTACCGGGTTGCGTCTGTGTCACGAGTTTCAATCAATTGGGCCAAGTACGCATACAACTTCTGGCCGGAATCCAAACCGGCGATACCGTGGTGATTTCGCCTGAGCGAGTTTGCCGGATATGCACAAATAACGGCACCGACGTGAGATATTTGCGTCGGGTCGGGATGCATCAATCGAGGGAATAGTAATGGGTGCGTCTGCACATGTGGGCCGCGTCGGCGGACTGGCCGTAGCTCTGGGAGTCGGCGTAGCCGTCGCAACCGGACAGGGGGTGGCGTCGGCAGACACCGAATCGAGTCCTTCGACATCGGAGTCAACGGCGTCGGCAGGAGCGAATTCCGCCTCGGGTAAAAAGTCTCCCGACTCGAGAAAGCCGTTCGCTTCGACACGAAAGCCGTCCGCTTCGACGCGCAAGCCGTCCGAGTCCAAGAAGCCGTCGGAGTCGAGGGGGGCGTCCGAATCAACGAAGCCGCCTGACTCGAACAAGCCTGCCGAGTCGAGGGGAACGTCGACCGCTGGCGACGGCAACTCGACAGGCGCCAACGACCTTGACGAATCCGACACCACTCGGGACGAGTCGACCGAACCGTTGACTGAACAGCGAGACAATGCGACGCGCTCGGATGACTCATCCGAACCTGAGCCCGCTCCCCGGCTTCGCCAAAGGACAACCGGCAAGCGAGCCACCCCCACCACCAGTCGCGTAACGACGAGGTCGGATCAGGTCACCAATCACACGGTCGCGGTGACCACCGCACCAGTCACAGAACGCACAGTGAACATCGCGAGCGCGCGCGCTCCCGAGGCCGAAACGGCTACCGGAGAGGTGCAGTTGACTTCGACGACGGTCAATCTGCCCGAACCACGCACCCAGAAGCTCACTGCGACGGTGTCGGCGGAGCCCATCGCGTCTCCACAACGCGTAATGCAACGCGCGCTGGTGAGTCTGTTCTCCAGCCTCGGCATCGGCCCCTCGGCCTCGAACCTGCCGACAGGGCCCGTGCGGTCGCCGATCGCGATGGCACTGCTCGCTTTTGGCGCGCGTCGCGAATACACGCAGCAGATCAGGGCACTCGCCAAGACTTTGCCCACCCAGCCGGTGGCGGCGTTGACGACCAGCGAACTGGCCGCCGCGGCGGCGACGCCGACATACCCCGGTACCACCAGGACGCCTGTGACCCTGAGTACCAACACGAGTTTCATCGAGTTCGTGACCGGCGAATATCAGCCCGGTCCAGGCCGGTACAACCTGAACTACACAATCTCCCGCTTTGGGATCGGCGGCACCGACCTCGGCATCATGTGGGACAACGGCATCAAGGACAACCCTGCGACCGCAGTCGACGAACACCAGGTCCTGATCGCCTTTGGTGACACCTTCAGCAGCGCCAGTCCGGTCCGCACCGGAGTGTGGCGATTCAACACGTTGTTCCGTAGCCCCGACGACGTACTGACCAATGGCTTGTACGTGCCCAACGGCGTGCCGTACGACGTCTTCAGCGGCTCACCCATGGAGAGACCCAACTGGTCGGATCCGATTCTGCCCAGCCCGGGCCAGCCAGTTCACCCGCCTTATGCCATCGGGCCGGAGGTGACGATAATCCCGACCGCGGGAATCTCCACGTCCTACCCAAACACCTACGGCGCACGTCAGTACATGAGTTTCATGTCCATCCGATCCTGGGACAGTCCGGGCAGGTGGACGACGAACTACTCGGGCGTGGCCTTCTCCGACGACAATGGACAGACATGGCGCATCGCGCCGACGAGCATCCGGACAGCGGCCGTGGGGCGGGCCACGGAGCGGTTTGTGCCCGGCAACCAGAATTTCCAGCAGGGCGCGTTCCTCAAGCCGCCTGCTGGCTCACCGGAGGCCGAACAGGGCTGGGTCTACTCGTACGGGACGCCGTCGGGACGGGTGGGCACCGTGTATCTGTCGCGCGTTCAGCAGGACCAGATACTCGACGCGTCGAAATACGAATATTGGAATGGGACGAGCTGGACTGCTAGCGATCCGGCGGCGGCGAAGCCGGTGCTGCCCGGTAAGACGACTGGATGGTTCATCAAGAGGACGACGTATCCCACCGTCAGCGAGATGTCGGTGCAGTACAACCCGTACTTGCAAAAGTACGTGATGCTGTACGGCGATTCCGGCAACAACATGGTGATGCGCACCGCGACCTCCCCTGAGGGAACGTGGTCGGCGCCTACGACGCTTGTACCGGCGTGGAAGGTGCGCAGCCTGTATGCGCCGTACATCCACCCGTGGTCGGGCACGGAGAACGTACCCGCATCGGAACAGCAATACCTCTACTGGAACATGTCGACATACAACGACTATCAGGTGAGATTCATGCGCACCGATCTGAGCAAGATCAAGGTGTAAAACTTGGCGGTCCGGCCACCCCATTCCATTGCAGCGGTACCCTCGGAAGCGACTTACAGCCAGATCGGGGGTGGCCATGGACCTCGTGCTCGGCGTTTCGATGACATCGGCGGCCGTGCGCTGGGTGCTCGCCGAGGGCACGACAGGCGAAGGCGCGACGATCAGCCGCGGCGCGTTCGACCTGGACGACAACGTCGATCCGGATGATCTGCTGGATGTGCTGCTGGTCGATGAGTCCGACAATCGGATGCACGCCATCGGCCTCACCTGGACCAACGAAGCCAAGGACGCGGCATCCGGGGTGCTGGAAGCGCTGCGGGCCAGGGGCCGCGAGAACGTCATCGCGGTTTCGGAACTCGAGGCGGGCGACGTTCTGGCCGCCGGTATCGCAGGCATCGCCGAGTACGACGACGTCGCTGTCTGCATCGTCGAACCCGATGCGGCGGTCATCGCGATCGTCGACGCCGACGGCGTGACCGTCGACCGTCTCAGCCGGCCGTCGGACGGTTCCGATGTGGTGGAGCTGCCGAGTTCGGTGATGACGATGCTGGAGCTCGACGACTGGCATCCCGACGCGATTTTCGTAGTGGGCTCGGCCGACGACCTCGACCTCATCAAGTCGACGCTCGAGGACGTCACCGACGCACCGGTCTTCTCGGCAACCGAGGCCGACCTCGCGCTCGCTCGAGGCGCCGCGCTGGCATCCGCCCGCGCCGTGAACGGCCTGGAGACCGTCGGATCACACGCGGCGCCGCGGGTCCGCGCTTTGACCGCGGTACTCGTCGCGGCCGCCGTCACGTTCGTCGTATCGCTGTCCGTCGCGCTCGGACTGAGCCTCACACCGTCGGCGCCCGAACAGCCGACCGCCGCCAACCCCGAGCCGACGGCCGAGGCGCCGCCGCCACCGGGCACCCAACCCGCGAACAAAGTCTCAACGCTCACCGCATCTCTGCAAGCGGCCCGCCCCGTGGTCGCACAGACCATCGTGGTGGCCGCCCCGCCGGCTCCGGAATTCGTGCCGCCGGCCGCGCCCGCATACGAGCCGCCGCCGGCGCAGGCACCCATTCCGACCTATGCGCCGCCGCCGGTGTATGTACCGCCGGTGGCTCCGCAGCCGAGGCTGCGCGATCGGATCATCGAACGCATTCCGATCATCAACCGGTTCCACGAACCGCAGTACCAGTATCCGCCGCGCTGACTCCTAGGGCGCAGGCGGCTGAAACGGGTTGTTCGGCACCTGAATTGGAATCGGCACCGGCACGAACGGCACCGTTATGTGGGTTGTCGTCATCGCGGGTGTCGTGGTGGTGGTCGTCGTCGTAGTCGTCGGCGACGTCGTCGTCGTGGTGGTCGTCGTGGTTGTGGTGGTGGTGGTCGTCGTGGTCGTGGGCGGCGTTGTCGTCGTCGGCGCTGTGGTGGTCACGTACGTCGTGACCGTCTCCTGTATGGGCGGCGGAGACTCGGGGTCGACGGTCACGGTTTCCGGTGGCGGCGGCGCTAAGCTGGCCGGTTGCTCGGCGGTCGCCGGCGGCGGCGGTTCGGCGTTCGTAGGTTTCGGCGGGCTGGCGGTGCTGGGCGGATCGGTCTTGCTGCTGCTGTCGGTCACGCTCGTCAACGCGATCGCCACGCCGCCGACGGCGATCAACGCCACCGCGGCTGCGAGTCCGATCACCAACTGTGGCAACCGCTGCCACGTGCGCGGTTTGTCGATCGAGCCGGTCGATGGCACGTACTGCACGGGTTGGCGCATCGAGAGGGCGTCCGCGTCGTACGGGCTCTCGTACCGGTTTTCGCCGGTGTACGGGACGGGTTCGTCGCCGATGTCGTCATCCTGCGACCACGCCAACGCATTGGCGGTTTCCGTTGAGGGTGCGTCCATGCTGGCCGCGGCGGGCGCCAAACCCGTTGGTGCGTCTGCGATCACCGGCGCCATACCGGTCTGGGCCTCGGCTGCGGAGCCGTAGGCCGCGAACAGGGCTGCTCCTACCGCTGCGTCGAGAGCGGGCTGCGGTGTGGTGATCACTTGGGTGTCTGTGAGCTGCGAAAGGCGTTGCGCGATCAGAGGAATGATCGCACCGCCGCCCACCGTGACGACGGCGGCGATGCTGGACCAGCCAATGCCATTGCGTTCCAACGTATTTTCCAGCTCAGCGATCATGCTGTCGAGCGGGGCTGCGATCAGCGACTCCAACTCGTTGCGGGTCAACCTGATTGTCGACCGGTAATTGGGAAGTTCGGCGACGATGTCTGTCGTTGCATCCGTCGACAGCCGTTCCTTGGCGCTGCGGCATTCCTCCCGCAGCCGGCTCAGCGAGCCCACCGCGGCCGTGGCCGCCGGATCGATACCGCCGTTCTTCGCAATGCCGTTGACGATGTGGGTCAGCAGTGCCTGATCGATCTGGTCGCCTGCGAAATCGGTGTACCTGGTGGTCTCGTCGATTGGCTCGAATGATGCGGCCGCGTCCGCCAACGTGATGCTCGTTCCGCCGCCCCCGAAGTCGAGCAGCGCAATGACGCCCTGAGCCGGCAGGCCCGGATTGGTCTGCAGCGCCGTCAGGGCCGTGATCGCATCGGACACCAGCCGCGCGGGCATGCCGTTCGGCGACAGGGTCGGATCGGCACGCAGCGCGTTGCGCAGACTGCGCAGCGTGGCCATTCCCCAGTAGGCGGGCACCGCGATCGCGATCTCTGTCGGGTCTTGCTCGCCGGTCGCGTCGACCACGTCGCCCAGCGCCTCGACCAACAGCCGGTCGGCCTGATGCGGCACTCCATCCGGAGCGACCAACGGCACCGGGTCGCCGACCCGCTCGACGAATCCGTCCAGCACGGAGCCATCGCCGAGGGTCACCGCGGCACGGTGTGTCACAGGTCGATTGCCGACTCGCACCGCGACCAAGTTCGTCGTCCCGATCGACAACCCCAACGGGTCGCTCATAACGGACCACACCCTAGCGTCCCCACCTGCTGATATCCGTTAGACACTCCGTACCAACGGCGTTCCACCGACACGGTTTTGGCTCCTCCGAGTTCGCTGTGACTCAACGGGCGAACACGCTTGGCGGGGTTTCCGGCGCGGCGCGGTAGCCGGTGTGCTGCAATGTCGGCCATGGGTGACATCGACGACATCAAGCAAGTCAAATACCGGTACCTCCGCGCGCTCGACACCAAGCACTGGGACGAGTTCGCCGATACCCTCACCGAGGACGTGGTCGGCCGGTACGGCGAATCGATCGGCGAGGAGCACCACTTCACCAATCGCGACGAGTTGGTCACGTTCATGCGCAACTCACTCGGGCCGGAGATCATCACCGAGCACCGCGTCACCCATCCGGAGATCACCGTGGACGGCGACGAGGCGACGGCCACGTGGTATCTGCAGGACCGAGTGATCGCACCGGATTTCAATTTCATGTTGATCGGTGCGGGGTTCTATCACGACAAGTACCGGCGAACCGGCGACGGCTGGCGTATCAGCGAAACCGGATACGACCGAACCTACGATGCGTCGATGTCGACGGAAAATCTGAACTTCAAGGTGAAAGCCGGTAGGGCAATCAACCTTTGAGCGTCACTGCGAGATGGCGATCAGCGCACCCGGCTTGAGCCACCGCATGATTTCGACCAGTTTGGCGTCGTCGATCGCGATGCAACCCGCGGTCGGGCCCCCGTCGGTGGCGTGAAGGAAAAAAGCGCTGCCGTTGCCGGGGACGCGTTCGTCGTTGACGCCCATCACCACGGCGTGGACGTACTGCGGGATCTGGAGGTTCTCCGTTGGGGGATCCGTGCTGAACGGGCACTGCGCCTTCTCGCATACCTGCATGGTGTTGTAAGTCGGGCTGTTCACATCGCCGTCCCACCAGTGATTCGGGCCGACCTGAACGTATTGCAGCCCGCCGCCGGGGTTGGGCGCGGTGCCGAACGCGTAGTCAAGGGTGAAGAAGCCCATCGGTGTCTTCATCTCGCCCTCGCGAGTCGTGGGCGCCATACCCCTGCTTCCGACGAACGCAGGGATGCCGGCCGCGACGGGCTGCCAGCCTGTCGTCGTGCGCTGGTAGACATCCATTTTGGCTGACGAACCGCCCACTCCGACAACGGAAATCACCTGGGTGGCGTCGCCGACGTAGTGCGCGAACCACGGTGAGGTCTGAGCGTGGCTGGTCGCGCCGGCGAGTGGCAGCAGAGCCACGCAGAGCAGTATGAGCAGCCGACGCACCCGCTCATGCTAGGTGCTGACGGGGTCACCTTCTAGGAGGCCACGCAGCCAAGCTGTCCATTTCGGTTGTTCGGCTGCCGCCACGTCCGTCGCGTCGGATCCGTACAGATAGATGCTGGCCATGACACGGCCCTCGTCCCCGACCGTGCATGCGCCGACGACCGCGATCCCCTGCGACGGCTGGTCGATCCGCATCATCACCTCGCGCGAGATCCCGTCCTGGTGGATGCGCTCGACACGGCCCGCCAACCGGGGTGCGTCGCCGGATATTTCGATGCGATCGCCGACATTTGCGGCTCCGAGGTCCAGCGCGGTGGTCATCTTCGACCACGCCTGCCTTTCGCCGTCGTGGTGGGTGGCCGACGCCCGAATCGTCGCCGCTTGCGCCCCAGCGAAGTTCGCGAGATAGATCTTGAGGATCTCGAAGAAGCCGGGCCATCCGGTTTCGAAGCTCTCGATCTCATCGTCCCACTCGTCCTTGTCGGTGACCATGGTGTGCACCATGCGGACGACGCACCGGTCGCCGGACCGAGCGGTGATGGTCACCTCGGTCGCGACCGGCGGGGCGTCGCCGTTCCATCCGTATTCCTCGTATTCGAGGCGCACCGGGGGATCCCAGGTCGTGACCTGGCCCGACGAGACGTCGGCGCCACAGTTCTCGTCGCCGAAATCGAAGCTGATGGCGCCGCCGACACGCTCCTCGATGTGTGTCGTCGTGAACCACGCACTCATCCCGGGTCCGGTTGCGATGGCCTGCCACACCTGTTCAGGCGTGCCGGGTACGAGGAACTCCATCTCGACCCATCGGCGTCCGGAATCGTCTCTCTTCAAAGGCATTACGCATCCTCCTTCGGCTTCGGATAGGCCGCGACCACCAACCGGTAGCTGCGTCCATCGGAATCTGATTCGTCGTGATATCGGGCGGCCAGTGACGTCACCGCTTCGGACAGATCCTTGGTGAAGGCGGCCCGGTCGGCGGGAGAGCGGAACCGGATCACCGCGTCGATCGACAGCGTCGGGAGTCGCTTGTTGCTGGTGCGCGCCGTACGCCAGAGGTCGCCGACCTCGCGTACGACACGCGCCGACAGCGCGATCAGGTAGCTCGCCGACAGCCGGTCCTCGGAGCGGCCCGGATCGGAGGCGACCGGCCCGAGCGCGCCGGGCGACACCACGTATGAGGCCGCCGTCGCGACGAGCAGACGCTCTTTGAGCCCGCCCCAACGGCGTTCGCCCGCTTCGGTGACCAGCTGGTGGCCTTCGAGGGCACGTAGGTGATAGTTGACCTTCTGCCGGGCCATGCCCATGCGCGACGCGAGGGTGGCCGCCGACGCCGGTTCGGTCAGTTCGGCCAGCAGTCGACCCTTGATCGGATCGAGCGCGCTGGCCGCCGCGGCCGGATCCGCGATCACCTCGACGTCGAGCATGGGGCCATCCTCGCCCTTGACAAAATAATTTGTCAATAGCGTGGATAGATTAGCGGCATGGAACTCCTCCCCATTCGTCGTCATCGAGGCATCCGCCAAATCGGAGAGGGCCTCGGGACGCTGGACCGCGAGGTGTTCGAAGCCATCGCCGAGTCGCCCAGTCCCCTGCTCGATTCGCTGATGCCGCAGCTGACCCGCGCCGCGGACCATTCGAAGCTGTGGTTCGCCATCGCCGTCGGGCTGACCGCGACACGGCACCGAGCATCGCGGCGTGGTGCGGCGCGTGGCGTCATGACTCTCGGTGTCACCAGTCTGGTGACCAACCAGGTCGCCAAGCGGATCTGGAAGCGGCCCCGCCCTAGTCGCCTGCTGGTACCGCTGGCCAGACAGAGCAGGCGGGTCCCGACATCGAATTCGCTGCCGTCGGGCCACTCCGCGAGCGCGGCCGCGTTCGCCGTCGGTGTGGGCCTCGAGAATCCGCCGGTCGGGCTCGGACTTGCACTACTCGCTGGGCTGGTGGGCCTGTCCAGGGTGGCGACCGGCGCGCACTATCCGGGTGACGTGTTCGCCGGCTTCGGCATCGGTGCCGCCATCGCAGTGCTCGGCGCCCGGATCGTGCCACCGACCGTGCCTACGAAGATTCCGACCGCGGACCCGCTCCGACTGGAAACGCCCGCACGCCCGGAGGGTGAGGGGGTGGTGCTGGTGATCAATCCCGCGTCGGGCAGCGGCACTGGAGCACGTGTGGTGGCGGAGGTGCGAGAAGCCCTGCCGGCGGCTGAGATCGTCGAGTTGGAGGAGGGGGACGACCTCGAGGTCGTATTGCGCGCCGCGGCCGACCGGGCCGAGGTTCTCGCCGTCGGAGGCGGCGACGGGACGGTGTCGTGTGGCGCAGGCGTCGCGATTGAGTCCGGGCTACCGCTGGCGGTCTTCCCGGGCGGGACGTTCAATCACTTCGCAAAGGACATCGAATGCGACACGGTGGCCAAGACGGCCGAGGCGATTCGGCGGGGCAGCGTCGCCTACGTCGACGTGGTGTGTCTCAACGAGAAACACATGGTGGTCAACACCGCTAGCATCGGCGCCTATCCGCAGTTCGTCCAAACGCGAGAAAAGCTCGAGCACAAGATCGGTAAACCGCTCGCAGGTATCTACGCGATGTTCCACACGCTGTGGCGGGATGAGCCCGTGCGAATCCGCTACGACAACAAGAAGTTGCAGACTTCGCTGTTCTTCCTTGGCAATTCGACATACCTGCCGTCCGGGTTCGCCCCGTCGCGCCGAACCCGGATGGACGACGGTTTGATGGACGTCCGCATTCTCGAGACCGGTCGCAGGTTCAGCAGGCTGCGCATTCTCGTATCACTGGCGCTGGGCCGATTGGTGCGCAGCCCGCTCTATCACGAGATGCGAGTGCCCGAATTCGAGTTCAATGCCGTAGACGGTTCAACGATTCTGGCTCATGACGGCGAAGTCAGCACCGAATGCACCGATGCCAGCTTCAAGGTCCGATACCGAGTTCTTCCCGTGTTTCGTCCGCTGCCGTAACCCTCACCCAGGGTGGAAGTAGCGCCAGACAGACGGCGAAATAGGCGTAGCCCAAGGCCCATCCGGCGATGATGTCGGAGGGGTGGTGCACGTTGAGCACGACGCGACCGATGCCGACGGTGACGACGATCAAGGCGCCCAGTGCGACGAGCCACCAGCGCAGCGGTGGCCGCACGAAGGGCCAGGCGACCGCCAACAGCACCAGCACGCCGACCATGACGCCGAGTGCGTGACCGGATGGGAACGACAACGAATATGCGAAGACCAGCGCTGTCGGCGGCCGTGGGCGGTCGGCGAGATGTTTCGTGAGCTCGATGATGGGTCCCGACAGCCCCACGGTGAGCATGACGAAGCCCACCAGGCGCCAATTGCGGCGCCGCAGCGCGACGATGACCACGACAAGACCAGCCAACCGAAACGCATTGGGCCCCAGCACGGTACAGAACACATCCCATGCCGTCACCCAAGCCGGATGCATGGAGCCGTAGCGGTAGGCGGGGTCGAGAGCCGCGGAGTCCATGGCCGTCAACCAGGCCCATCCCGAGGCGAAGCCGACCCACATCAACGCGTATATCGCGACGGCGGCCACGGCGCTCGCAAGGAGCCGACGCGTGCTGGAAGTCATATAGATACCTGTACCAGCCCCGCCCGGTAGCCGTTAGGGTGGCTGGCCATGGCCGGACTCTTCCGCAAACTTTTCCGTATCGGCAAGCTGCCTGCCGACATGCGTACCGGGGTCGACTCGGAGGGCGTCATCTACCTCGGCGAGTACCTCGGCGTCGTCCTGCGCTTCACCGGCCAAGTTCCCGGTCGGAAGTCGGTTGGGCTGGTCCGCGGATACGGCGGGGCGCTGGCGTTGACGAACACGCGGGTGCTCGCGACGGTCTCCGCTGTTCCCGGCAAAGGCGGACGCGCAGTAGATCAGCCGTGGAACGCGCCCCAGTCAGGCGCTGTTAAGGGCACGCTTTCGGAGTCCGGCCTGCTGCTGGAGGTCGCGGACCTGTCTCAGGTCGATCCGGAGTTCTCCGGGACTTTGTCGCTGACCTTCAAGGCTGAGTTGCCCGCCGATGTATTGAGCCGCGTCCCGTCGCGGACACTGGCGTTCGATGTCCCACCGAAGTTCGTCTACAGCGTGCTCGGCATCCCCCGCGGCTGAGCTACGGTGCCTTAATGGCGGTGTTTCTGCGCAAGCTGTTGCGCATCGGCGGGCTGCCCGCTGAGCTGCGGGCCGAAGTAGAGGCCGAGGGCGTCATCTATTTCGCTGAGTACGTTCCGGTGACCCGAAGATTCAGTGGCAAGATCCCCGGCAAGCGCGCCCATGGCAACGTGGCGAGCTATGTCGGTTCGTTGGTACTCACCAATCGGCGGGTCCTCGGCACGCTGTCTACGGTGCCGAAGCTGGCGGGCCGCACCATCGATCAGCCCTGGAGCGCACCACAATCGGGCACGGTGACCGCCGACCTCACCGAGGCGGGTCTGCATCTCGAGGTCAACATCGCCGCAGTGGACCCGCGGTGCGAAGGTGAGCTCTCGCTCCAGTACAAGACGGACATTCCGCCCGACGTCCTGGCGCGCGTACCGCAACGGTCGCTGGCCTTCGACGTCCCACCCGAGTACGTCTTCCGCGCGGTCGGAGTGCCCTACCACCCTTAGAAAGCCGGGGCCGCGGACCATAAGGCTTGCGCTCAGAATGGTGCTGGGTCGTGGTCGCTTGGGGGTCGTGGCTGGGTGGGGAAGTAGCCGTCGTCGCAAGCACTTTCGGGGTCTTCGCCCGTGCCCTGATTGCGCATCCGTTCTTCGGCGTGGATGAGGGTTTCGTTGGCTCGGCGTTCGTCGGTGATGGCTTGGGTGCGGTTGGGGGCTCGGGTTTGGGTGCGGCGCGGCATGGCCAGTGTGCGGGCGGCCGGGTCGGTGGTGGCGGTCGGTGCGTCGGGCACGGTGATGGGTGCGGTGGGTTGGCACAGGGTGGGAAACAGCAGTCGGCTCCCGGGATCGGTGGTGTAGGTCTGGCCCTGCGGGCACGTCCAGATGACGGTGCCGTCGGGGAACTGCTGGTCGCGCCAGCCCCAAAAGGTTTTGAGCAAGTGGTGTTGTCGGCATAGAACCTTGAGATTCGACGCCTGGGTCGGACCGTGCGGGTAGGCGATCGTGTGGTCGATATCGCAACGGTGGGCGGGTTCATCGCACCCCGGGAACCGACACGTCACATCCCGACACCGCACAAAAGTGGCCAACACCGCCGAGGGGAGGTAGCGCGGTTCGGGTGCGGCGTCGCCGGGATGGCGGATCGGGACGATCTTGGCGGTGCCCGCGACCTTCGCGGCCAACAGCGGGGCGGGCAGCATGCCGCGGCCCAGGACCAGCGCCGGTGGGGTGGCGGCGGTGACCGGTGTCCACGGTGTCGGGGTGAGGGCTTCGCGCCAGGTCATCTCGCGTAGCGGCTTGTCCACGGGGTGCGGTGGTGCGTCGCCGTCGAGTTGGGCGGGGGTGTCATCGGTGAGTGAGTCTTCGTGGGCGATCACATGGACAACGACCGCGCTGGGCTGAGAGTCGGCGGCCTCGCAGTCGGGGTCCTGGCATCCGCACACCAGCCGGTCAGCTTTGTGCCCGAGCGCGCCCAGGGCCGCGGAGCGGCGCTGGTCCAGGGTGCGCGGATCGTTCTCGCACACGGTGCGCGCCATTGCCTCGAGGCGTTGGTCCAGCGCCTCGGCGTCGGTGATGATGAGCCGGCCCTCGATGAACGCCACACCTGATCCGTCGTCGGGGTCGTGGATATCGACACCGCAGCCGCGCGCGGAGTATTCGGTGCGCCGCACCGCGGCGGGGTCATACCGATCGACCCAGTAGTCGATCTCGGTCTCGGTCTTGGCTGCCGACAACGATCCCCACTGCTCTACGTGGGCGGCGATCTCGGTGTCGACTTTGGCCATCGCATCGGGATCACAGATCAGGCGGGTCCGCGCCACGATCGCCGACACCAACCGGTAGTTGATCGCCCCGGCGGCGAACACCTCGCCCACGCGCGGGAGGCGCTGGCGTAGGGCGTCGGCGATCAGCAGTTGATGCGAGGCCACCCCCAGCGACACGTTCTGCGCCGCGGCGATTGACGCCGCGACCGCGCCCCAGTTGTCCAGACACCACTGCTCGCGATGGTCGGACCCGTCGGCGGCCAGCATCTGTTCGAGTTCATCAGCGCAGGCGAACAACCGTCGCGCGCAGGCGGCGTTCTCGACCCGCGCCCACGCCCCGACCGCCGCCACACCCCGGCTGCGGGTGGCCACCTCGACGAGTTGATCGAACATGCATTCGACACTAATCGCGCCCACGCCACCAAACCAGCAGCTCAACCCAACCTGTGGATAAAACCGCCATTGGGGATAAGTTGCTTGGGATGAGTCAAAAGGTTGCGGAGGTCGCGCGGCACCCTGTTGCGTGGACCGACGTGACGGATAAGGACACTGCGTGACCGAGCCGAGACGAGACAACCTGCTAATCGTGCATTGGCACGATCTCGGCCGCTATCTCGGTGTTTACGGCCACGACGACGTCTCCAGTCCTCGGCTCGACCAACTCGCCGCCGAAGGCATACTGCTCACCCACGCACACGCGACCGCACCCCTCTGCTCCCCTTCGCGCGGCTCGCTCTTCACCGGCCGATACCCGCAGAGCAACGGCCTCGTCGGTCTCGCTCACCACGGCTGGGAGTACCGAAACGGCATCCGCACACTCCCCCACCTGCTCTCCGAAGCCGGTTGGTACACAGCGCTATTCGGCATGCAGCACGAGACGTCGCATCCTCCGCGCCTCGGTTTCGACGAGTTCGACGTGTCGAACTCCTACTGCGAATACGTCGTCGAAGAGGCCGCCCAGTGGCTCACCGACCCACCCAGGCAGCCGTTCCTGCTCACCGCCGGCTTCTTCGAGACACACCGCCCGTACCCGCGGGACCGCTACGAGCCCTCCGACGCCTCCGGCGTCACCGTGCCCGACTATCTGCCCGACACCCCCGATATCCGGCAGGACCTCGCGGAGTTCTACGGCTCCATCACCGTCGCCGACGCCGCGGTCGGCCGTCTCCTGGACAAGCTCGAGGAGACCGGGCTCGACCGCAGCACCTGGGTGGTGTTCATGACCGATCACGGGCCTGCGCTCCCCCGGGCCAAGTCCACGCTGTACGACGCGGGCACGGGAATCGCGATGATCGTGCGGCCGCCGCGCGATGCGGCGATCGGGCCGCGGGTCTATGACGAACTGTTCAGCGGCGTCGACCTGGTACCCACGCTGCTCGGTCTGCTCGGCGTCGACGTCCCCGCGGATATCGAGGGCATCTCGCACGCCGCCAACCTCCGTCACGGGCAGGCGGCACCGGCGCGCACCGAGGTCTACACGACCAAGACGTACCACGATTCCTTCGACCCGATCCGCGCAGTCCGCACCAAGGAGTACAGCTACATCGAGAACTACGCGGCACGCCCGCTGCTCGATCTGCCGTGGGACATCGCCGAAAGCGCGCCGGGCCAGACGGTTGCGCCGCTGACCCAGTCGCCGCGTCCTGCGCGCGAACTCTACGACCTGCAGGACGATCCCACCGAGGCGCACAACCTGCTCGGGCCCGACGCGTCCGACAAAGCGGAGGCCATCGCGAACGACCTCGCGCTGCTGCTCAACGATTGGCGCCAAAAGACGAACGACGTCATTCCGTCGGATTTCGCGGGCACCCGAATTGCGGAGCGCTACACCGAGACCTATCTGCGCATTCACGGCCCGTCGGTGATCAGCCGCTCCGCCATCGCATCCGAACGCGGCATCGAGGACGAGCAGATATCCGGACAATAGTTTTCGTCACGGTGATTGTTAACCCTTGATGTGTCAAGTGATTTGAATGCGGTTACGCTCACCGCATGTCAGCCCGTCCGACCGCTTATCTCGTGCTTGCGTCGCAACGCAGCGGGAGCACGCTCTTGGTCGAATCTTTGCGAGCGACCGGCGTCGCGGGTGAGCCTCAGGAGTTCTTTCAATATCTGCCGACCACCAGCCAGTCGCCACAGCCACGCCAATGGTTCGAAGGCGTACAGGACGAGTCGATCATCCGTCTGCTGGACCCACTGGACGAGGGCAAACCGGATCTCGCACCGCCGGAGATCTGGCGCGACTACATCCAGACAGTAGGACGCACCCCCAACGGGGTGTGGGGTGGCAAGCTGATGTGGAATCAGACGCCCTTGCTCGTCGAGCGGGCAGCGGGTCTGCCGAACCGGTCCGGTGACGGTCTGCTCGCCGCGATCCGCGATGTCGTCGGCAGCGATCCGGTTCTAGTCCACGTGTACCGGCCCGATGTTGTCTCCCAGGCGGTTTCGTTCTGGCGGGCGGTGCAGACCCGCGTGTGGCGAGGTCGGCCTGACCCGACGCGGGACTCCCGCGCCGAATACCACGCAGGCGCCATCGCTCACGTGATCACGATGCTGCGCGAACAGGAGGTCGGTTGGCGCAACTGGTTCGCCGAGGAGCAGGTCAAGCCGATGGAGATCCCCTATCCGGTGTTGTGGCGCAACCTCACTCAGATTGTGGGCGACGTACTCGAGGCAATCGGTCAGGACCGTCGGTTGGCTCCCGCACCTGTGTTGGAACGTCAAGCCGATCAGCGCTCGGACGAATGGGTGGACCGCTACCGCGCGGATGCGGAACGGGAGGGGTTGCCGACATGACGGTCGACACGCTGCACGTCGACGAGCTGCGGGCACTCGAGGCCGAGGCGGTGCACATCATCCGCGAGGTGGTCGCCGAACTCGAGCGACCAGTGCTGCTGTTCTCTGCCGGCAAGGACTCCATCGTGCTTCTGCGGCTGGCGGAGAAGGCATTTCGGCCGACGCCGCTACCGTTCCCGGTCATGCATGTCGACACCGGCCACAACTTCGACGAGGTCATCGAGTTCCGCGACCGCCGGGTCACCGGCGAGGGCCACAAGCTGCTCGTCGCGTCGGTACAGGAATCGATCGACAGCGGCCGGGTGCCGGACCCGGGTCCGGCCGCCTCCCGCAACCGGCAGCAGACCCGCACCCTGCTCGACGGCCTGGAAGCCGGCGGCTTCGACGCGGCGTTCGGTGGTGCGCGCCGAGACGAGGAGCGAGCCCGCGCCAAGGAACGCATCCTCAGCTTCCGTGACGAGTTCGGCCAATGGGATCCACGCGCGCAACGGCCGGAACCCTGGTCGCTCTACAACGGCCGGATCAAGAAGGGCGAACAGGTCCGGGTATTTCCGCTCAGCAATTGGACCGAGCTCGACGTGTGGCGCTATATCGAGCTGGAAGACCTTGAGCTGCCGTCGATCTACTTCGCCCACGAGCGGGAGGTCTTCGAACGAGACGGCATCCTGCTCGCGGTCTCCGAATACGCCAAACCCGAAGACGGCGAGACCGCGTCGACGGAATGGGTGCGCTACCGCACCGTCGGCGACTTGACCATCACCGGCGCGGTGCGCTCCCGGGCGACCGATATCGAGGGAGTCATCGCCGAGATCTCGGCGGCCACCGTCTCCGAGCGCGGCGAGACACGTGCCGACGATCGCACCTCCGCCGCCGCCATGGAGGACCGTAAGCGCGAGGGATATTTCTGATGACTCGCCAGCTGTTGAGAATCACCACCGCCGGATCGGTCGACGACGGCAAGAGCACGCTGATCGGGCGACTGCTGCACGACACCGACAGCCTCCCCCTCGACCACCTCGACGCGGTCACCGACGAGGATGGCGTCGCGGGCCTGGCCGCGCTCTCCGACGGCCTGCGCGCCGAACGGGAGCAGGGCATCACGATCGATGTGGCGTATCGCTCTTCTCCACCGAGGCGCGCAGCTACATCCTCGCCGACACCCCCGGCCACGAGCGATACACCCGCAACATGTTCACCGGCGCCTCAAACGCCCACGCGGCCATCCTGCTCGTGGACGCCCGCGCCGGCGTGCTGCGACAGACCAACCGGCATGCCCGGATCGCAAAACTTTTGGGCATCAGGCATTTCGTCGCCGCGGTAAACAAAATCGATCTCGTCGATTTCGACCAGGGCCGGTTCGACGACGTCGTGGCCGAAATTCGGCAGGCCGCTGAACGTCTCGGCGGAATCGATGTCACCGTCATCCCCATCGCGGCCAAGCACGGGGACAACGTCGTACACCGGTCCGAACGCACACCGTGGTACGACGGACCGACACTGCTGGAATTCCTCGAGGGCATCGAGTTGTCGGCACCGCACCCCGAGCCGGAGAAGCTGCGGTTGCCGGTGCAGTGGGTGTCGCGACCGACCCCAGAGCAGCGCCGGCGCTATACCGGTCGGCTCTCCGCCGGGACACTCGAGGTCGGTGACCCCGTTGTCAGCCTTCCGTCCGGAACCCGTTCGACGGTAACCGTCATCGACACTCTCGATGACGAGCGCACGACCGCCGTCGCCCCGCTGTCGGTATCCATCGAGCTGGCCGACGACATCGACGTCGGTCGTGGCGACGTCTTCGTCAGCGGTGCCGACGACGCCGCGCTGCCCGTGCTCGCACGTGAACTCGACGTCACGGTCTGCTGGTTCCTCGACAGCCCGCTGCGCGCCGGCGACCGGCTCGCGCTCAAGCAGGGCACCCGAACGGTTCGCGCCACCGTGCAGGCCCTTCATTCATGGCTCGATCCCGAGACGCTCGACGAGCTCGACAACCCAGTCGAGTTGGTACTCAACGACATCGGCGAGGTGACGCTGCGGACGAGTTCAGTCGTCATCGCCGACTCGTATACGGACAACCGCGACAGCGGCGCGTTCATCCTGATAGACGAGACCACCAATGACACCGTCGGTGCGGGCACGATCATCGAACCGCGCGAAGTCAAGCCAGGAGTGCAGACGCGCAACGACATCCGTTGGCATCCCTCCTCGTTGGATCGCGGCCACCGGTGGAAGGCGACCGGGCAACGCGGCGCCACCATCTGGTTCACGGGTCTCCCGGCATCGGGCAAGTCCACTGTCGCGGTCGCCGTCGAGCGGGCACTTGTCGAGGCCGGCGACGTGGCCTACCTGCTCGACGGCGACAACATCCGGCACGGCCTGTCAGATGATCTCGGCTTCTCGCCGGGCGATCGTGCCGAGAACATTCGTCGCGTCGGGCACCTGACCAGGCTGTTCGCCGACGCAGGCGCGGTGGCGCTGGCCTCGCTGGTGTCGCCGCTGAAGTCGGACCGCGAGATCGCCCGTGCCCTCAACGACGCTGCCAAGCTGTCGTTCATCGAGGTGTACGTCTCGACTCCGGTTGAGGAGTGCGCCAAGCGCGACCCCAAGGGCCTCTACGCCAGGGCTCGTTCCGGTGAACTGAAGGGACTCACCGGAGTCGACGCTCCCTACGAGGCACCGGAGTCCCCGGACCTCGTGCTGGATACCACCGGCGCCGACATCGACAAGCTCGTCGCACAGGTCATCGAACTGCTCAACCAGAAACGCGCCATCTAATTCACCTGTGCAACAACGAATATCCGGCGAAACGGAAAGAATCTCGTGCCGTCCGGTCGCATCGGGTAGGCCTCGTCGAGCATCGGGATCAGCTCCTCGCGGAACTGCTGCCACTGCGTCTCGTCGAGCCGGCTCTTCACCGGCGTCAGCGCTGTTCCGGTGATCCACTCCAGCACCGGGTTCTCGCCGCTGAGCTCGTGGACGTAGATCGTCTCCCACGCGTCGACCCGACAACCAGCGTCGGCCAGCAGCGCTGCATACCCCGCCGCGTCATCGACCTGTACCTCGCGGAACGGAAAGTCCCGCAACGGCTCTGACCACCGGTCCCGACGTGCGAGCGTGCGCACGGCCGCGTGCGACGGGGCGTCGAAGTTGCCAGGAACCTGCATCGCGATCCAGGCTCCGGCTGACAGCTGACCGGCCCATCGGACCAGCAGCTCAGCGTGGTCGGGCACCCAATGCAGCACCGCATTGGTCAGCACGACGTCGGTGTCGGATTGCGGTACCCAGTCGCCCACGTCGCCCACGTCGGCATCGACACCACGGTCACGCGCCGCCTCCACCATTTCCGGAGAACTGTCCCAAGCCTCGATCGTGGCGTCAGGCCAACGTTGCGCCAGGCTGACGGTGAGGTTTCCCGGACCGCATCCAAGGTCGACCACCCGCCGCGGCGATTCGGCCGCCACCCGCGACATCAAGTCGACAAACGGCCTGCCGCGGTGGTCGGCATAGGTCAGATAAACGTCAGGATTCCACATGGGGCCAGTCTTGCACTCGGGTTACGATGCGGAACGTGACCACTTCGGACACCACCCCGGTGGATCCACCCATCCCCGTACCCGATGTCCCCGGGGCTGACGCAACCGTCCAAGGACTCCCGCGTCGCGGCGATCTCACACTGCGCCAACGACTCATCGTGGACTCGTCCGCAGTGGCCGACATCGCCCTACGGACCGCCATCGCCTCGCTGCTCGCGACGACGATGCTGCCGACGCTCGTCGGCGGGCTGCGCGGCAGCCGAGCGCGGGCCGAACAAGATCAATTGCGGTTCTACGCCGAACTGGCTTCGGCGAAGGACCCCACGTTGTCCTTTCCCACGCCGACCGAGGTGCCGCGGGTCGCCTCACGCCCAGCCAGCCCGATCGCCGAGTGGATCGCCAAGGGCAATGTGCACAACATCCGTTTCGACAGCAGCTTCGAAGCGGTCAATCCGGCGTTGCGTGAACAGTGCCGAGGCTTCGCGCGCAACAACGTGGTACATGCCCAACACTGGCGCCACGACGACGGACCCCACCCGACACTGTGCGTCATTCACGGCTTCATGGGGTCGCCGTATCTGTTCAACGGCCTGTTCTTCTCGCTGCCGTGGTTCTACCGGTCCGGCTACGACGTCCTGTTGTACACCATGCCGTTTCACGGCAGCCGCGCCGAAAAAGGCTCGCCGTTCAGCGGTTACGGCTTTTTCGCGAACGGCTTCTCCGGTTTCGCGGAAGCCATGGCACAGGCCGTGCACGACTTCAGGTCGATCATCGACTACCTGGAGTTCACCGGCGTCGACCGCATCGGTCTGACCGGAATGTCGTTGGGCGGCTACACCTCTGCGCTGATCGCCAGCGTCGATGACCGGATCCAGGCGGTCATTCCGAACGTCCCTGTCGTCGCGCCCGACCAAACCGTCGACGAATGGTTCCCCGCCAACAAGGTCGTCCAACTGCGGAGCCTGCTGTCGAACACCGACTCGGAGCTCACCAAGGCGGCGGCACGTTTCTCGTCGCCGCTGAACTACGAGCCTCTGGTTCCCAAGGACCGGCGGCTGATCATCACCGGTCTCGGTGATCGGCTGGCGCCGCCGGAGCAGGCCGAAATGCTATGGGAGCACTGGGATCGCTGCGCGTTTCACTGGTTCCCCGGCAACCACATCCTGCACGTCAGCCAGCCTGACTACCTACGCAGGATGACCCGCTTCATGCGCGATTTCATGTTCGACTGACCAACGGCCGCCCACCATCCATCCGGCCGGCTCGAGCAGTCCCTGAGGCAGTGGGCTGCTCGGGATGTCGAGGCGTTCCGCCGAACCCGGCGCCAACGCGGTGAGCAACAGTCCCTGAATGCCGGGTTGGGCCGTGAGACCGGCCATGGGCGTACCGCGCACCGGTTCAGCGGTCCGGATGGCGCACAGTGCTCGCACCCTGGGTTGTGCCGAGGTGCCACCGAATTCGAGTACTGTCCAAGTCTCCGTCGGCTGCGACCACAACTCGGCGAGCCGATCGGGGAGGGCGTCGTCGACCGGGATTCCATACGCCGAAACGAATCCGCCGTCGTCCCGGACTCCGCGCCACTTCTCGCGGCCGCCACCGGTCAGCGGCGTCGACGCACCGTCGACGATGACCGCCAGCAGACCATCCTCGCGGAGGTGATCGGCGAGTCGGCGACCGACGATCTGGGCCGTGTCCGACAGGGGGAGGTCACCGGAACGGGCCCTGAGCGCCGCCAGGTTGTCGACGGCGCGCAGCGTCATGCTGATCCAGGTCGAGCGGACGCCACCGTCGTCGCGGTTGGTCACCCGGACCTTGTCGCAACGGATGCCGAAACGTTCGACGTACCCGGCCACCGTCGGAAGCGAAAGGCCCATTCCGGCCGGATCGTCGACGTGCAATACAACGGTGGCTTCGCCGGCCGCCGTTGGCTTCGGCTTGGAATGGTTGCGCCGCCAGATCGCGAAGACACGACCGATCATCTGTGTCACGAACAGTCCACGCCACCAGGCGAAGGCGAACAGCGTGACGCCGATGGCGACACCGAAAACCCACCAGTCGGTGTCGGACTCCCACGGGTAGGCCATGGCAGCGGGAACGATGAGAAGTAGCGCGAGCGCGATTCGGATGGTCACTTTGTCTCCGTCTTTCGTCTTTGGGCGGCGACCCCCGCGGTGACGGCGGCGACCAGCGCCAGCACACCGGTGCCGACGAACGCGACCGTGCGCGGCGTGTTCTCCGGTGGTGCCGGCTGCGGCGGGGCGGCTATCGGCTTGGGTTGAGGTTCACCGGCGACGTCGCTCGCGGCGCTGACGTCCCACGTCAACGACGCGACGGCATCGACGAGCCCGGCGCCGGTCAGGTTGGACGGCGCGCGAGCCGCCCCCTGCGCGCCCGCCGTCAGTCGTTCGACCACCTGCTCGGCGGTCAACTCCGGAAATCGGCTGCGCACCAATGCCGCAACGCCGGAGACATACGCAGCGGCGAAGCTTGCGCTGTTGAGGGGGAAAAGCTCACCCTGCTCGTTGGGCAACGCGTTGGCGAGCCCGCCACCATCGGCGTTTCCGACCGAAGTGATGTTCTCACCCGGCGCCGCGATTCCCACCCACGGGCCGGCCATGGTGAAATTCGAGGCCGTGCCGGTCGAATTCAATGAGCCGACGGACAGGACGTACTGCTGCCACCACGACGGGATCGAGATCTCGGTCACGCCTGCCCAGTTTCTCGGGTCCTCGGGGCGACCCGGATCCGACAGCGGATTCGACGGACAGGCCGAACCAGGATTCAATCCGGCCTTGTTGTTACCGGCCGCCGCGATGATGACGGCGTCCTTGTCGACCGCGGCGTAGCGCAGCGCGGCGCCGAGTTCGGTCTGTTCGACAGTCTTGTTGGCGGGCAGGCACGTCACCGCCGAGATGTTGATGACGCGGGCACCGAGATCGGCCGCGCGAACGACGGCCCGTGCGAGTGTTGCGACGTCGAGCGCCACCCGTGCGGTCAGGGGATCCTCCCCGGTGTCACGAGGTGCGTAGCGCGCCGATGTCGACCGGATAGACAGGATCCGTGCCCCGGGTGCAACTCCCGAGAAATCGTCGTCACCCGGTTGTCCGGCGATGAGGCCGGCCACCAGAGTTCCGTGTCCGTCGCAGTCCACCAGACCGTCGGTGGTTTCCACGAAGTCGCCACCCGGGTCGACGTTCGGCAGGCGTGGTCCGGGCCGCACGCCGGTGTCGAGTACCGCCACGAGTTGTCCGTCGCCGCGGCTGTACTTCCACGCCCCGGAGAGGTTGAGCATCGACGAGTTCTGGTTGACCGCACCGGGATCGCTGCCCGGCAGCACACCGGTCGCGACGCACGGGTTGCGCTGCGCCATCGGCAGTACGGGACCCGGCGCCCCAGAAGGCGGCGCCGCCCCGGCGTCCAGTTCGGGCGGCGTGATCGCCCCTGCCGCAGGACAACTCACCGTCGCGAGGGCCAGCATCGCCGTCGTGGCCGCAAGCGCGCTACGCAGCATCGCGTACGTCACCGATGCCTCATCGATTCAGCACCCAGGCGAACAGTCCAACCAGATACGCCAGCACCGGAATCAGCGACGCGTCGACACCGGAGGCGAGGAAGCCGACCAGACGGCGCATCGGCAACGAATAGGTGTCCGGCGATGCGACCCGCGGGACGAGCGCCGCGAACACGAACACGGCCGTCAGACCGGCCAGTGCCGCCAACGTCCACCAGGCCGCGGTATAGCGGTCCTCGGCGGCGAACCAGACGAGGAACAGGGAACCCATCAGGAACGGCTGGGCGAGCAGCCACGCCTTGCACGGTGCGGAGTCCCACACCCGGGCGCGCAACACCGCGCCGAGCGCGACCGCACCCACGACGTACCACGCCCAATACGAAACTCCGGTCGGGCCGGCAATCAGCCAGGTTCCCACGGTCCCGAGCACCACACCGCCTGCGACGAAACCGGTTTGGTGCGAATCGGTCACGCGCACCCGACGCGGGAGGTCTTCCAGCACTTTGAGCGAGGGCGGCGGCGGCGTCGGGTCGCCCGGCGCGGGGATCACCGGCGCAGGCAGGCGCGACCATGTCGCGGAGAGTTGCGGGGCCTGCACGGTGACCACGAGGGCCAGCACGATCAGGATCGAGGCGATGACGACGGCGTCCAGCTGCAAGATCGTCGCAGCACCGGCGGTGAGGACGGCGGCGGCACCCACCACGGTCACTGCGGTGAAGACCGCGATAGCGCGCTCTGCGACGGTGATGCTGACGATCGCCCACGCCGTCACGCCGGCCGCGGCAAGCAGCACCTGCGCCGCGCCGGTCTCGCCGGGTACGGAAAGCCCGAGTGCCGCGGCGATCGGGACCAGCGCTGTGATCGACAGCGCGGTGGCTAGTTTCGGCGCGCGTCCCCACGCGAGCATGGTGACGAGCACGGAGAGCACCGCGACGCCGCACGCCGCGATGAGCCCGGCGTAGCCGCCGACTGAGAGCCGGTGCGCGGTGGCGAACACCGTTGCGGTCAGGATGAGTGCGATCAGGGCCAGTGTTGCACCCCGCTGAATATGGCCTGCACTCCAAGGCTTTTCCCGTGCGGCAGAGAAGATGACCGCGGCGTCGCCGATGTCCTCCACGATCCGCGGTGCGGGCGGCCCGGCCGGTACCGGTTGCAGCGCCAGCAGATCGCCGTCGACCACGCCGACGGTGTTCAGTGTGGCGTCGAGGCTGAACGGCGCACCACCGATCGGGGCGAGCGAAAGCTGCACAGGGTCAGAAGAGTCGCCGTCATCCGTCGCCACCGCCATTCGCCTTACCGCGGGCAGGATCTCGCGCAGCGGAAGCTCTGTCGGCAGGGCCATGTCGGTGACTCGACCGCCGCCCGCAGAGTCTGGGCCGCCCGAGGCGAGCACGGCGACGCGAACGATCGGCATCACCGCCGAGGAGTTGGTGCCGATCAACTGACTGTCTGACGCCATTGCTGGTGTTCCGTTCTCTGGTCCGAGTCGAAGTCTCGGGTCAACTGCTGGTTGGGGAACCACTGCCCGTCGGGCAGCGTGGAAGTGAGCCGCTCTATCGCGGTGGCGATGGCCAGCGGCGTGCCGGGGGTGAAGGTCGAAATCCACTCCCCATCGAAGGCTTTCGACGGGGCGACGAGGACACGCCCCTCTCGGGTGTCGACGACGCTGACGCCGACATTCGTGCTCACGCGATGGCCGTCACGGTGGTCGCCGGCGACGATCTCCACATAGCTGCGGTCCGGCGCGTACGCCGCCGTCACGACTGCGCGCGCTGTCGCGGGGATGCCGAGGAACTCGATGACGTCATCGAGCGCGGCGCCGTCGCGCAGCTGCTCGTCGGCGCGCGCCCCGGTCCGTGCGGGAATGGTGAACTCCTCGAATTTCGCCGGCGACCGTCCCGACAGCCCGGCGGTCAGGACGGGCACCAGTGCCTGCGGATGGTCGATGTCCAGGGCGGTCAGCGTGATCAGGCCGCCGCCACGCAGCGCGACGATGTGCTGTTCGGTCTGCTCAACGCGACGTGCGACGTGGCCGCGCAGCATGTTTCCGGATCCGCGAACAAATCTGAGGTCGATCCAGCGCCGGGGCCGGCACGTCGTCGTGACCCATTGCCGAACACCGGGATCGATGACCCCGTCCCCGGTCATCACCCCCAGTGCCTCCAGCTCCGCGGAGAGCCTGGCCGCGACCGCCGCGCGCTGCGCGTGATCGCTGTAGGGCGGCGTGATGGCGAGAACCCAGGGAAAGCTCCCTGCTCCCAACGCATCAGCGACAAACCAGGCCTGCTCCGCGGTCAGCTCGACTGCGTTAGCGGTCAACGAACCTCAGCCACCCCACTTGGCGCCTTCGGCCGCGTCGCGGGCGCTCATCGACATGGTGTTCGTCTCGTGGGTGGCGGCCATCGCGCGGTAGGCCCGCACGAGCTCCTCGAGGCTGGTGTTCCATTGCGCCTGCCACGCCTGGTAGGTCATGCCGGTATCGCCCTGCCACGCGCTCGCCAGCGCCGCCTGCTCGGCGGCGATGTCGGCACCGACGCCGTGCATCGCACCGGCATAGCCGGCCATCTCGCCCGCGTGCCCGAGCATCGCCGGGTAGTTGTACATGATCTGCGACATCAGGTTCTCCTCTGGTCAGTCGGGAAGTTCAGATCTCAGATGGCGGTGTAGGTGCTGGCCGCTGCGGCGTCCTCGGCAACGTAAGTGCCTGCGGCGTCGCCGAGGTTGATCTGCGCGATGTCGAGCAGCGAGTTGATCTTGGCGGACACCTCGATGAAACGAGCGTGCGCAGCCTGGAACGCAGCGGACGATTCGCCCATGTGGAAGGCCTGCGCCGACTGCGCCGCCTGCTCGGCCTGGGCCATGGTGCTGCGCATCAGCGCAGCCTTGGCGGCGAACGCGGCCTCCGACGAGACCAGCTGCGGGATGTGAGCGTCCAACATGCTCATGGCTTTTCCTTTCGATTGTTAGCTCTGTCGTGGGCGGAGTCGGTCGAACAGTCTGCTCAGTTGCGCGTTCCCCCCTCTTGGTCCCAGTCGCCAGGCAACATGGGTTCTGTGGGACCGCCGCCGAACGAGTCGCCGGAGAGCTCAGTGAGCCCGGTGGCCTGCTCCGTCTCCGACTTCGTTGCGGCACCGGTGAAACCGACTGTCCCAGCGCCGCGTTCGGACGCGCGCATGCGCGAGCGCGGTTCCGGCGGCGTGTCCTCGGCTTCGGGTTCGTAATCCATGAACGCGTCGGCGTACTGGCGCTGGTGGATCGGCCGCGCACGCTTGCGGCGGGCCTTGCGTTTTGCCAGCGACGACGCCGCCGCGGCGGCCGCGGCAGATGCCGCGATGTCGGAGGCGGGCGCCTTGGCTCCGATACCGTCCCGGAACGTCGGGGAGACACCGCCGTCCGGGCCTGCACCGGGAATCACGTACGGCAGCGCCGCGCCGACACCCGGTGCCGGCGCGGCGCCCGCGGGCGCGGACCCGGCGCTGACCGACGGTGACGGCGCGGCAGTTCCAGTGGGCACAGTCGGTGCCACCGATGTCATCGGCGGCAGGCTCTCCGCCCGCGCGACCGGAACACGTGCGGGGGCCGGCGCGGGCGCGGGGGCAGGCGCGGGCGCGGGAACCGCTTGTGGCGGGTTCAGATACTGGTAGATGAGCCCGATCATGATCGGGAGGAATATCGGAGCGGCGAAGATCATCGACCAGGTGGTCCATCCGAGCGGCTGGGTGATCGCCTGGTATGCGATGAACAAGAGCAGCACCCCCGACGACGGATTGCCGAGCCACCCGAGGAAGTTGTTCAGGAAGTCGCTCAGGAAGTCGAAGATGGCGCGAAAGAAGTTGCGCACGAAGTTCAGGATCGACTCGAAAAAGTCCTCGAAGAACTTGACGATCTGCTGCAGCAGATCCGAGATGGAGTCCGCGACGTTCAGCGCCGCACCGGAATCGGCGGCCGTCACCATCGCTGCGGACTGCTGCGCGTCCGCTGCCGCCGAACCCGCTTCTCCGACACCGGGAGTCAGCAGGAACGGCGCGGGTATGGTCGTCGGCGCGGCGGCCACCGCGGCGCCGGACACCGCCTGATACGTACTCATGGTCGTGGCGGCCTGAATCCACATCCGCACGTAGTCGGCCTCGTTCAAAGCGATGGGAATCGTGTTGATCCCCAGGAAGTTCGTGCCGACCAGTATCCCGTGTACGGCATGGTTGAGCGCCAGCTCGGCCAGCGTCGGCATCGTCGCGAGCGCCACGCTGTAGGCGGCGGCCGCCGTCTCGTGCTGGACGGCGGTCGCCGTGCTGTTGGCACTCGCCTGCGCCAGCCAGGCCAGGTACGGGGTGTGTGCGGCGACATACTGCTCGGCGCTGGGGCCCTCCCAGGCGCCGCCCTGAACCCCGCCCAGCACGCCGGTCAACTCCGCTGCGGCCGAGGCATATTCGGCCGCCAACGACTGCCAAGCCCCCGCGGCTGCCAGCAGCGGACCCGGACCAGGGCCTGCGCTGAGCATCGCCGAATGCACCTCCGGCGGGAGAGCCATCCAGATGGGGGCGGTCATGTTCAGCTACCGAGCGGCCCGTGGGCCGCCAAATAAGACACAGCAGCCATCGCGTCACCGCTGAGATAGCTGGCACCGGACTCGCCGACCCCGACGCCAGAACGTCCGAGTTCCTCGACGCCGAGCGCGGCCATCGTGTTGTGCTGCACGCCGCGCGCGCTCATCCCCGCCGCGGTCTGCAGCGACACGGCATCGGCGGCGGGCGGCAGGACGGCAGTGATCAGGGGCGCGGCCGCGGCGTGAGCGGCGGCGAGTCGGGCGGTCAGTGCCTCGACCGCGGCGCTCGCCGCGACAAGACCCTCGGGAACTACGCGCAGAGTCATCAGTTGAACTCCCTTCCTCTGTTTCCGTTAATTCCGGTGCTGCCTGTACTGCCTTGGACGGTGTCCGCGAGCGGATTGACGATCTGCAGGAACGTCGGAGCATCGCCGTCGTCGAGCAACATGGCGCGACCTGCGGGCAACCTACGGAACCGGTGGCCCCTGATCTTGCCGCTGTCCTGCGGGTTACCGGACAACATGACGATGGCGGCTTGTAGCTCGTTCAGACGCCGCAGCAGCGGAGCAGTCATCAACGCGTGCGCCGATCCCGTCGCTCGCGCAGTGACAATGACGCGCAGCCCCAGCTCGCTCGCCTGCGACAGCAACCCGATGATGCCGGTCCACGGACGCTGGCCGACGAACGGCCCGCTGACCGCGGGAGCGTCCGGGATCTGGTCCACGTCGTCGACGATCAGGTAATGGGTGTGGCCATCGGCACCTGACTGGTAGGACCACCTGCTCAACTCTTGCGGGCTCAGCCCCGCCGGCGGTCGACGCTTCTCCAAGAGTGCCGAGAGCCCCAGCATGGCGGGCGTGATCCGATCGATGTTCGGGGTGTACTCGTTGTCGGGGAACAACGGTTCCTCGACGAGGTGCAGACGGCGGTCGACCACCGTGAACGCCACGCGGTCCGGCGTCGAGTTCTCGCGGATCGTGCGAATCACATGGCGCAGCAACGTCGTCTTGCCCGATTTGGAGTCACCGAACACCATGAGCAACGGATTGTCCGAGAAGCTCAATGACACCGCGGCCAGATCCTCCTCGCGCAGGCCCACGACCACCCGCTCCGGTGCCGGATACAGCGGCGCCACCGCGGCCGGGGCCAGCTCCAGCGGCAGCAGCCGCACCGGCGGCGCCGCGACACCCGGATACCGCGCATTGATGACCGCGATATCGCGCAGCGAGGGCTCCGCGACGAGGAAGTGCTCGGCCGCCATCGTCAGGCCGCGGCCCGGCTGGTCGGCGGGCACGGCTTCGGCGGGCCTGCGCAGCGCACCGGTGATCCGCACATTGCTGTCACGCGCATCCGCGAGCTTGAGCTCTAGCCGCAGCCCGAGCCCGTCGCGCATCGCCAACGGCACCTCGAGCCAGTTCGGCGTGGTGATGACGACGTGGATGCCGTAGGACATACCCGTATTGACCAGCTCGGTGACTTTGGCCAGCAACGGGTTTCGGGTGTTGAACGTGTCGGTGTTGTCACGGCTGAACGCGTACAGGTTGTCGATGACCAGAAATACTTCGCCGTACTCGTCGCGTTCCCGGCCGTTGCCTACGTGACCGCGAGCCTGGCGGGCCCGCAGCAGCTGTTCGAGTTCACCGAAGGTGCGCCGGATGCGTTCGGGTTCCAATGGCGACGCGACACTGCCGACGTGGGCGAGGTCCTCCAGCTCGCGCAGCTGACCGCCGCCGTAGTCCAGGCAATAGAACGTGACGTCGCGGGGCGAGTGCAGCGCGGCGGCCGACAGGATGAACGTCTGCAGCGCCGTCGTCTTGCCCGACCTCGGTCCGCCGTGAATCAGCACGTTGGCGGCGGCCGACGTCGCGTCGAAGATCAGCGGATCACGCCGCATCGCGAACGGTCGGTCGATTTCGCCCAGCGGCCAGCGCCATTCACGCTCGGACACGTCCGCACGGGCGAGCAGCTCGTCCAGCGGTATCGGCTCGTCCAGCGGGGGCAGCCACAACCGCGGCGCCTTTGGGCCGTAGTGCGAGAGCTGGTCGCCGATAGTCGCGACGAGCTTGCGCGGCGGACGGTCCTCGTGCGCCGCTGGTTCGACGACCGTCACCGTGTCCGCGGGCGCCTCTACGTGGCCGGCGGTGAACAGCTGCGGTGCCGGAAGCGATTGCACGACAACTGACTTCTCGACCCGGGGCGGATCGTAGATGCCGTCGACATAGGTGCTGCGGAACTTGACCGGCATGGCGCCGGGCGTCGGCACCAGGTAACCCTCACCCTTGTGATCCGGCCCGGCCTCGATGTGGAATGCGTCCTCGACACCGATGATCTGGCGGCTGACGGCCGGGCTTGCCACCTTGAGCCCGATGCGGTACGAGGTGTTCTTGTCGATGTCCTTGATGCGACCGACGTCGAGAGTCTGCGATGCGAACAGGATGTGGATGCGGAACGAACGGCCCTTGCGCGCAACGTAGTCGAAGAGATCGGCGTACTCGGGATGGTCGGACAGCATCAGCGAGAACTCGTCGGCGACGACGAGCAGCGTCGGCATCGGCGGCAGATCGTAGGACCCGTCCGTCGACGAAGAACGGTAAGCCTCGTACTCGAGAACCGAGCTGAAGGCACTGCCCTGCACCCGCCGGCCTGCTTCCATCAGCAACTGTTCGCGGCGCGCCACCTCACCGCGCAGCGTGTCGGCGAACCGGTCGGCCAGCGAACGCTTCTCGGCCATGTTGGAGATGACGGCGACGACCTGTGGGAAGTCACGGAAGATGTCGGCTCCGGCCTCGCCCTTGAAGTCGGCGTAGATGACGATCAGCCGGTCCGCGGAGTGAGTGGTCAGCAGCGACAACAGGATCGACATCAGCGTCTGCGACTTACCGGAGCCGGTCATACCGATCATCAGACCGTGAGGGCCCATGCCCCCCTCTGCTTCGTCCTTGAGATCGAACTCCAGCGGATCGCCGGTGGACGTGACACCGATGGGCACCCGCAGCTCGTCGGCACGCGCGCGGGGCGCCCACAGACTCGCCACGTCCAGCGCCGCGGCGTCCGAAATCCCGAGCAGCGTCGAGAACGTCGCCACCCCGGCATTGCTCGTACGCGCGTGGCTGGGATTGGAATCCCAGCGGGACAGCCGTCGCGCGACGTGGCGGGCCTCAGCGACATCGAGATGATCGGCCGCATCGACATACGGTGCCCAGCCGCCGGATTGCCACCGCTCGAGCCTCCCGTCCACGACGCGCAGGATGGGCCGTTCGGGGTCGGGGTACTGCTCGCGGTGCGGAGGTTCGGCGATGCGCTGCACCAACGTCACACCGGACAACCCGCCGCGCGGCACCAGGATGTTCGGATCGGCTGTGCTGTTCTCCGGATCGTCGACGACGATCAGCAGGTGCTTGACACTGGAATCCGCGTCGGAGCCGAACGGTGCGCGGTCGTCGAGCACCGGGTCTAGCAGCGACCGCAGTTGTGTAACGTCGTCGCAGAGATAGCGCGCAGGGCCCGCACCGTCCGATGACCCGGGTATGTCATTGTGCGGCAACCACTTCAGCCACGACCAGTCGTCGCTCTCGACGTCCGGAGACGCCAGGGCGACACCGAGGACGGCGGGGTCGTGCCAGGTGACCGCCTGCATGAGCCACGCCCGCAACGCACCACGAACCTCGTCGGGCTCGCCCAGCACGGAGATCCGCGAGACCTTGGCCAAATCGATCGCCGCGGGAACTGCACGCACCGTGCGCTGCACGTCGAGCAGTCCGCGCAACGTGGTGTGCGAGACCGGTTCGAGGTCGACCTCGTCGGCGCTGTCCTTGACCCGCAGCGCGGCGCCCAGCGGTGCATCGTGCAAACCCGTTCGCACCACGAGGAAGTCGCTGTCGTGCGGGTCGCGCTCCCACTGGCGGCGGGTGCCAGGCACCTCGGCGAGCAACCTGGGATCCGGATGCGACCACTCGAGGGCGGCACGCTGTTCGGCCGCGTGCGCGCGCACGTTGTCACGGACCACCGACAGGTACCGCAGGTAGTCGGCGCGCTCGGCGTCCACCTCTTCGGTGCGCATCTTGTTGTCGGTGCCGCGGTATAGCGCTGTCGCGGCCAGCAGCAGGACGAACGGGAAGAACAGCGTTGTCGGCGAGATCAGCCGCATACCGGTGGCGACCAGCGCGACGATCATGCCGATGATGAGAATGACGATCAGATAGGGCAGCACCCGCCGCAACAACGACGGCGGCACCATCCGGGGTAGTTCCGGTGGCGGTTCGATCGTGATGGTGCCCTTGCGCAACGTCGGTGGCGCAATCCTGCGACGCGCTTCGAAGATGAGCCGACTCACGATGGGGTCTCCCTCACGACTGCGGGGCGGGGGTCGGCTGCGAGCCCGTCGTGGGCCAACAGGGCGTCGGCACGCGACAACGTCGGGCCCTCCGCGAACTGGCTCAGCATCGACCACGGAATGGGTAGCGGCGGCGGGGTCAGTCCGAGCGCCGCGATCGTCTTCTGGTCACTCTCGGTGTCGAGGCCGTACCGCACGCCGGTGTCGCTGAGCCAGAAGATCGCCCCTCCGACCGGCTGCGTCGACGTCCCTCCGCCGTCCTGGCCAACGGTCTGCACCAGGAAGCCTGAGCCCGGTGTCAGCACGACGCGGTCCGCCGTGGTACCCGATCCGGCTCCGACCAGTGCGACGGTGCGCAGTTCGTCGGCCACCGGAAGCGTTACGCCGGAACGCAGCTGAAGCGTTCCCCCGGTCGCATCCGCGGGCCGTGTCCACTGGGCGCACGTCAGCGGTGCGTCGGTGGCGTCGACGATCGTGACCGGCTCGCTCGGATACGCGTCGTTGTCGATACCGCTCGCCACCGGCGCCTTGGCGATGTCGTCGGCGCCCAGTCGTGGCGGCTGGTTGAGTCCGAACGAGTTCGTGTTGCGCAGGATCGCGGCGACCACCGGCGAAACCGGTTGCAGCCCTTGGCGAAGCACCGCGTAGTGCTGTAGTGCATTGTCGGCTCCGAACGATGTGACGACCGCACCGACCGGTGCCGGCGTCGGCAGCGTATAGCTCGTCGGCTCACCCGCACCCTCGATGACGGGCGCACTCAGCGCGGGAGCCTCCGGAATTGCGTTGGACAGTCCCGGAGCGACGGTGCGACTGGCGGGCGCGTCCGAACCCAGACCCAGCGCACCGGTGACCGCGCGATCGTTCAGGTCGATCGTGCTGCGACGGCCGCCCCACAGCAGCCATGTGCCCGCCTTGGGTCCGGACTCGTTGGAGACCAGAATGACCTCGTTCTTGGGCAGCACCGCGGCGCGTTCGCCGCCGTCGGCCAGCGGGGCGGCGATCAGCGTAACGCCGGTCGCCGGTCCGGAAGCTCCGTCGCAGACCGTCCAGTCCGCGTCGCCGGTCGTGTTCTGCACCATGCGTTCTGGCGCACCGGGGATGCCGATCAGGTTGCCGCGCGCGAACTGGTCGATCTCGCTGGTCTTCACCGTGGTCGGGTTGTCGGGTCGGCCCGCGATCAGGCGCGCGGAGGTCAGGTTCAGCACCGGGTGCAACTGGTCACCGAGGCGGACGTAAAGCGCCGACGTGGTGCGGTCCGCCAGGATCGCGTCGTTGCCCGCCACGCCGCCGGGCCTGATGAGCGAGAAGATGAAGCAGCCGGCGAGACCGGTGATCAGCACGAGTGCGCCGACGAGGACTGCGCGCGACTGGGTGCGCAGCGGATCGACGAGCATCCGGGTGTCGTGCAGTGCGACACCGGATGCGATGCGCCGCATGATGAATCGCCAGCCCGAGACCTGATGACGGGTGACGAATCCGCGCCGGTAAGCGACCCGGTCGGGGTTCTCGTTGACCGGGGTTCGAGAGGTGAACTCGCGGCGGTCGCCACCCCCGTCCTGGCCGCTCATTCGGACACCGACAGTCCGAGGCCGCGCAGCAGCGGGACGGCAGATCTCGTGACGTCCTGGTCGGTGATGGTCATCAGCTGGTCATCGGTGAAATCGTCTGTCTGGGAATGGTCGAGGCGGAATTCCCGCTCCTCTTCCGAACGCTCAACGAGGTTGCGGACGAACCGGCCGTTACCGGCGATGTCGAGGTTGCGTCGCTCGACTCCGTTGGCGTCGGGGGTGGTGACGGAGGCGAGCTGGCCGAACAGCATCTCCATGTGTTGTAGCGCCGCCGGCTCGAAGACGCTGTCTCGCTTCTCGGCCATGCGCATCGCGATCTCCACCAGTTCATGCGGCGAATACGACGGGAAGTCGATGCTGCGGGTGAACCGCGAACGCAGACCCTCGTTGGTGTCGAGGAACGCGTCGAGGTCCTTGCGGTATCCCGCGACGATCACGACCAGCCGCTCGCGGTCGTTCTCCATACGGGCCAGCAGGGTGTCGATGGCGACGAGACCGAAGTCGTTCTTCGCGCCGGTCGACACCAGCGCGTACGCCTCGTCGAGGAACAGCACGCCGTCCAGTGCGCTGTCGATGACGCCGTTGGTCTTCGCCTCGGTTTCGCCGATGTGCTGGCCGATCAGGTCGGCGCGGTGCACCTCGCGCACGGTTTCCTTCTTGAGAATTCCCAGCCCGCAATAGATCTTGGCGACGACGCGCGCAATCGTCGTCTTGCCGGTGCCCGGAGGTCCCGCGAAAACCAGGTGGTTGGTGCGGTTGGCCACGGTCAGCCCGCGCTCCTGACGACGGATCGCCATGGCGACCGAGCTCTTCAGCCGGGCCACCTGGTACTTGACCTCTTCGAGGCCGATGAACTCGGCGAGCTCCGCCTCGGCCTCGATCAGCAGGTGGGCCTTGCGCTCCTTCGCGCCGGGATCAACGAAATCTGTTTCGGAGGGCTCGGTTTCGGGATCCCACGGATCGGTCCGGGCCTCGATCCTGGCTGCCGTCGTCGGCACGATGCCGTACGAGGTATCCGAGATCGCCATCTCGACTTCTTCGTTCTCGGGGTTGGCGGCGTAGAGCTCGGCGAGCACGTCGGCGGCGTCGAGGTCCTCGCCCTGCGCGCGCAGAGACAGCGCCCTGGCCAGTGCGCCGTCGACGGCCGCGACCGCGACGGGCCCGGAGGGGTCCTCGAGGTAGGACAGCGCCGGCGCGAACATGCCCAACCTCGCGAGCGACGTGCCCAGGGCGATACGCACGGCGTGTGCGTATCGCTCGTCCAACTTCGCGTCGTTGACGATGGGGGTGAGCAGGCGCACCACGTCCGACCATCGCTCGGTCCGGTAATACATCGCAACCCGCACCCACCGTGCCTCGAGCCAACTCGGCCGTCGGGCGATCAGGGGGTCGACGAGTTTGTCCGCCGCCGCATAGTCGCCGGCGTCGCACAGGGTTACCGCGTACGCCAGCGCGAAATCGTCGGGCGTCGAGGCCGCGAATTGGAGGTAGAGACCGGTGTCGTAGTCGAAAACCAGATCGCCGTCGGCGAGGTCGACCTCGCGCTGCAGCACACCAGCGGACTTCACCGTCCGCCACACGGCTTCGATGACCAGCGCGCTGGTATCGCCGGCGGCGGCCAAACCCGTCCACGCGTCACACTGCTCACGAGCGATTCGCGTGAGTTCGGCAAACCCGGAGCGAGCCGCCGAGAGATCCGGCGGGCGTCGCCGATCGTGGACGGACAAGCCCAGCGCCCGGCAACACGTCGCAAAACGACTCACGACGTCGCTGTCGACGCGGGACGTCGCAGCAAAATCCGTTGATAGAGGCACGCGCGCTTGTCTCCCCGTAAGTTATGCCAGGCTAACCTTCGTGAAGTTAGCATTGCATAACTTAACTGTCGAGACTCACGGTGTGGGTTACGACGTGACTGCACTCACCCCTTGATCGCGCTTACCAGACTGATCGTGCTGGTCATGGTGCCGGCGTCGGAGTCGAGCGCGGGGACCGGACGGCCGTGGGCCCGTAGATAATCCGGAAGCGGTGTGGCATCGGCGCGCCAACCCCTGGCCCCGAACCACTGGGCCGCCGGCTCGTGCTGCTCGTTGTATATGAGCTCGAAGAACGGACCGCCGTGCGCCGAGCCTCCCCCCGCCCGCTCTTCCTCTTGTTTGGCGACGAACGCGTCGGCATCCATCGGCACGGACTCCTCCACCGCGACGTGGCTGCCCGGCGCCGAGAGCGCGTCGATGCCGGCGAACAGCTGAACCTGCGCGGTCGCGGGCAGATAAATCAGCAGGCCCTCGGCAATCCAGGCCGACGGCGACGTGGGGTCGAAACCGTGATCGAGCAGTGCCCGTGGCCAGTCATCACGCAGGTCGACGGCGACTTCACGGCGCTGGGCGCTGGGCCGCACGCCAGCCAGGGCACCGCGCTTGAAGTCGAGAACCTGCGGCTGATCCAGTTCGTATACGACGGTCTCGGCGGGCCAGTCCAACCGAAATGCACGCGAGTCCAGACCGGCTGCGAGCAAGACGATCTGGCGTACTCCCGCGGTGGCGGCCCTGCTGAAGTAGCTGTCGAAGTATCGCGTCCGCACGCCTTGGAAGTTCACGAAGCCGACGCCGAACTCGGATCTCAGCGGGTGCTCGGGCGCCCCGCCGTCGAGCAACTCGGACCACTGGCCGCCCACGGCACGACAGAACACCTCGGCGAACGGGTCGACGGCGACGGGGTCGGGTTTCTGCGCCTCCAGTGCTCGCGCCGCGGCGACGAACAAGGCCGTCGAGCCGACACTCGTCGTGATGTCCCAGGTGTCGTTATCGGTACGCATGCAGCCGTTGTACGCGGCCAATCTGACAACCTGCTTACAGCCCAGGTGGCTGCCCGCTAGGTCAGGGGTCGGCCGGTCCGGATCCGCCAGTCGAGATCGCGCAGCATCCAGTTGAACGGGAAGCGCCGAATGAACCGCGGCATCACCTTGTTCACGGTGCCGATGCCCGTCATCACCCGATTGAACCTGCGTTGCTTGCTCGCGTCCCACGGCAGCCGCATCTCGTCGCGGAACCGTTGCGGCAGAAAGCCTGTGGTCATGAACAAGTTGACCGCGTCCAGCCGCTTCTGCAACGGCCGCGGCAACGTGGCCTTCCCGAGACGCCCGGCCGCGATGGGCCACAGATACTCATGAACGGCGTCGTCGATGTGGATCCGTTCCAGTGACTGCTGCCAGTACTCGTCGAAAGCCTTGCGATCGGCAGGCCACATCTCCGCGGGCACCTGCAACGTCGTACCGAGTGCCATGCCTTCGCGATAGTGGCGGTCCGCGGTTTCGTCATCCATCTCGCCGACGAAGATGCGATGGACGTCGACGAAACCCTTGTACAGACATGCCGCCACCCACATCTGCAGGTCCTTGTCGAAGGCGTTGTATTGCACCGGGTCGCCAGGCTTCGAGTACACCTGTGCGTGGGACTTGTTCACCGCGCGGCGATACAGCTTCTTCTGCTCGTCGGTGCCCGAGAGCGCGACCGCGAGATAGGTGAAGGTCGTCCTGGCCCGCTTGATGGGATGACGGTCGGCGCGTCCGCTCTCGACCCGGCTGTCCTTGACCCCGTACCCGACACCGGGGCGGGCCAACTCCATGATCACGTTGGCGCCTCCGGACAGCAGACCGATGAACGCGGCGTCATCCGCGGCGCCCATCCACCTCGGCGGCTTCTTACCGCCGGGAAGCACCGGGTCGTTGAGCGGACGCTCGACGTGATCGATCGGAACAGTGACCGTCATTGGCCGTCACCTATCGGTAAAGTGAGAACGCGTGTTTCCTGATATTGCCTGCGAATGTGACAGGTGTCAAGATGGCAGGTATGGCACAGGTCCGCCCCTATCGCGGCGTCGACGCGGGCGAACGCATCGCAGGTCGCCGTCGCCGCCTGCTGGATGCCGGGCTCGACCTACTCGGCGCCGCAGGTAAGGACCCCGCCGAGCTGACCGTCCGCGCGATCTGCGGGCAGGCCGCGCTGGGCGTTCGGTACTTCTACGAAAGCTTCAACGACAAGGATGACTTCGTCGGAGCGGTGTTCGACTCGGTGATCGCCGACATCGCCGCGACCACCCAGGCCGCGGTCGCCGCGGCGTCCCCGGCCGAGCAGGCCCGTGCCGCGATGGCCAACGTCGTCCGCACGATCTCCGCCGACCCCCGCGTCGGACGCCTCCTTTTCAGCGTCGAGCTGTCCAACACCGTGATCGTGCGCAAGCGCGCGGAGTCGACGGCCTTGTTCGCCGCCCTGCTCTTCGCCCATGAGGGCGTGAAGGGGGCGCTGGACAACAAAGCCGCATCCCATTTCGCGGTCGGCGGAGTGGGTCAGGCCATCAGCGCATGGCTGTCCGGGGACGTCGAACTCGACCACGACGAGCTGGTGCAACTGCTGGCCGCGCTGATCGATCAGCTGGCCGCGATGCCGCCGAGACCCTAGACGGATACCCGCGGCCGGCGATCCGCGGCCGTCTTCGGCTCGGTCGTCGTATCACTGTCGGTGAATTCCTTTGTCCAGCAGGCGAACTCGAGAGTGATGCCGTCGGGGTCGAAGAAGTAGAACGATCGCACGTACACCCCCGGATGTACCGTCGGGGAGACCTGCTGCTTGCTCTCGTCATGGTTGAGCACCGGGCCGACACGCACGCCCTTGTCCTTGAGTCGCTGCCGGTATTCGTCGAACTCCTCCGCCGGGACGTGGAACGCAAGGTGGTTCATGGTGCTCACGGCGCTCACGATGTCGCCGATACCCGGAATCGCCTCGGGCGACGAGATTCCCGGAACCCGATCCGGTGCGTCGGCGAACCAGAAGAACGCCACGCAGTCGCCGTTGCCCGCATCGAAGAAGAAGTGTTGTCCCATGCCCCCCGGCAGGTCGAGCGACTTGATCAACGGCATGCCAAGCACATTGCTGTAAAAGTCGACCGTCTTCGCCATGTCCGAGCACACGAGCGCGACGTGGTTGATGCCGCCGAGTTCGAACTCGGAATTCGGGTTGTTCGGCTTGATCATGTGTGGCTGCTCCTCTAGTCAAGCTCGATTTCTGAATCTAACATCAGGTTCAGGTTCGATCAATGGTGCGATCGACGAGCCGATCAATGGTCGAGGAGAGGCCGTGTCCGCAAGTTCTCGCGTGCAGCTTCCGACACTGCGCGGTCGGCGGACGCAAGCCGCGATCGACGCGGGAGCCCGATCAGTGATCGCCCGCAAAGGCATTCTCGCAACGACAATTTCGGATATCGCTTCCGAAGCCGGCAAGTCCACCGCATCGTTCTACAACTATTACGACTCCAAGGAAGCGATGGTCCGCGAGTGGGCCCTGCGGTTCCGCGACGAAGCCAGGGAGCGCTCGCGGGCAGCAGCCGAGCCGGGCCTGTCGAACTGGGAGCGCTCCTACCAGGCCGCGGCCGCACACTGGCACACCTATCGTCACCAACTCGCCGAGATCGTCAGCGTGTCACAACTGGCGATGGTCAACGACGACTTCGCGGAATACTGGAACGAAATCTGCTCGCTCCCGATCACGCTGGTCACCCACATGGTGAAACATGCTCAGCAACAGGGTTTCTGCGTGGATGATGATCCACATCTGGTGGCAGTGGCGTTGGTGTCGATGCTCAACCAATTCTGCTACACACAGTTGGCCGGGGACGCCCGGCGGGGTGGCGGGAAAGAACCCGTCGATGACGAGGCATGCATCACCACGCTTGCCAACGTCTTCTATCGGACGATCTATCACAGGGGGACCGCATGACCAGGGCACCATCGAGCGGCGCGACTCCGGGTGTCACCCGGGAATTCGTCGGTGTGCAGTCACCCACCGCACGTCGGGCGGGTGCGGGCGGAAACCCATGTCAGGGCCTCTACTACCGCGGCATAGGACGAAAACCGAAGGTGGCCATGATCGCCACGCACTACCAGATCGACTTCTCCGAACACTATCTCGCCGACTATATGGCGACCAGAGGCATCGGCTTCCTCGGGTGGAACACGCGATATCGCGGCTTTGAGAGCAGTTTCCTGCTTGACCACGCATTGGTCGACATCGGGGTGGGAGTGCGTTGGCTGCGCGAGGTGCAAGGGGTGGAAACCATTGTTCTGCTGGGTAATTCCGGCGGTGGTTCACTCATGGCGGCGTATCAGGCACAGGCCGTACACCACCACGTGACTCCGCTGGACGGCATGCGGCCCGCCGCGGGACTCACCGACCTGCTGCCCGCGGACGGTTTCATCGCAAGCGCTGCCCATCCCGGCCGTCCCGACGTCCTGACCGCCTGGATGGATGGGTCGGTCATTGACGAAAGCGACCCTCTCAGCAGCGATCCCGAGCTCGATCTGTTCAATCCGGAGAACGGACCACCCTTTTCCGAAGAGTTCGTCGCGCGCTACCGCTCGGCGCAGATCGACCGAAACAATGCCATCACCGACTGGGCCGAGAGCGAACTCAAACGCGTGCACGCCGCCGGCTTCTCGGACCGCCCGTTCACGGTGCTGCGAACCTGGGCGGACCCGCGCATGGTCGACCCATCCCTCGAGCCGACCCGGCGCCAGGCAAACTTGTGTTACGCAGGTGAGCCGATCAAGGCCAACCGATCCGCCCACGGCATCGCCGCGGCGTGCACGCTGCGCAGCTGGATCGGCATGTGGAGCCTGCGACACGCGCAGACCCGGGCCGAGCCGCACCTGTCACGTCTCGCCTGTCCCGCGTTAGTGATCAACGCCGAACAGGACACCGGTGTGTATCCGTCGGACGCGCAACGCATTTATGACGCCCTGGCCTCCGAGGACAAAGCGCAGTGCTCCATCGACACCGACCACTACTTCGCGACCCCGGGCGCACGCAGTGAGAAGGCCGATACCATCGCCAAATGGATCGCGAAGCGGTGGCGTTAGCCGTCGGCTCTTCGCGCAAGCGCTCATCGCTCAGAGTGCTGGCCCATTACGTTCCCGGTGACAAGGTCGCACAGTTCGTTGCGCCACAAGCGGATTGGCTCGACATTCACTACTGCGCCGAAGATGACGACGACACCTTTTATCGAGAGCTCCCCCATGCCGACGTGATCTGGCATGTGCTGCGGCCGATCTCGGGTGCAGATCTCGAACAGGCTCCGCGGTGCCGATTGGTGCACAAGCTGGGCGCGGGCGTCAACACCATCGACGTCGAGACGGCGACGCGGCTCGGCATCGCCGTGGCGAACATGCCGGGCGCCAACGCCCCATCGGTCGCCGAGGGCACCGTGCTGCTGATGCTCGCCGCGCTGCGCCGGCTCACCGAGCTCGACCGAGTCACCCGCGACGGCCAAGGCTGGCCCTCGGATCCGAGCCTCGGCGAGACAGTGCGTGACATCGGCGGGTGCACCGTGGGTTTGATCGGCTACGGCAACATCGCGAAGGCGGTCGAGCGAATCGTGGTCGCGATGGGTGCCCGGGTGCTGCACACCAGCACCCGCGACGACGGTCTGCCCGGCTGGCGCGCGCTGCCCGACCTGCTTTCGGAAAGCGACATCGTCTCCCTGCACATCCCGTTGACGGACCAGACCGCGGGCTTGCTGAGTCGTAGCGCACTCGCGTCGATGCGTTCCGATGCGGTGTTGGTGAACACCTCCCGTGGAGCCGTGATCGACGAGGACGCGCTCGTCGACACGCTGCGATCGGGCGGACTGGCGGCCGCGGGCCTGGACGTCTTCGCCGTCGAGCCGATCCCCGCCGGACATCCGCTCCTGACCCTGGCCAACGTGGTGCTGACACCCCATGTCAGCTGGTACACGCTGGACACCATGAGGCGGTATCTGGAGATGGCCGTCGACAACTGCCGCCGCATCCGGGATGGCCGGGACCTCGCCAATGTCGTGAACGGTATCGTGGTTCCCAACCGACCGGTTAATAGGGAAATGCCACAATGAGGTGCAACAACTATGCCCATCGCAATCCACACCGAGCACAATGACCTGGCCGATTCGGTCCGGTCCCTGGTGGCGCGGGTAGCGCCGTCGGAGGTGCTGCACGAGGCACTGGAGACGCCGGTTCCCAACCCGCCGCCGTACTGGAAGGCCGCTGCTGAGCAGGGTCTGCAGGGTGTGCATCTATCGGAATCCGTTGGCGGACAAGGGTTCGGTGTTCTCGAGCTGGCGATCGTGCTGGCCGAGTTCGGCTACGGCGCGGTACCCGGTCCGTTCGTCCCTTCGGCGATCGCCAGCGCACTGATCGCCGCCAACGACCCCGACGCGAAGGTGCTGGCTGACCTCGCGTCCGGTGACGTGATCGCGACCTACGCGATCGACTCCGGCCTGACGGCCACCAGACAGGGCGACGACCTGGTCATTCGCGGTGAGGTCCGCGCCGTCCCCGCGGCCGCGCAGGCGTCGGTGCTGGTGCTGCCGGTCGCGATCGACAGCGGTGAGGAGTGGGTGATCCTCGACGCAGAGGCGTTGGAGATCGAGCCGGTCCAGAGCGTGGACCCGCTTCGCCCGGTGGCCCACGTGCGCGCCAACGCCGTCGAGGTCGGCGACGATCGCGTGTTGGGCAACCTGAGCCGCAACCACGCGCGCGCCGTCATATCGACGCTGCTGTCCGCAGAGTGCGTCGGAGTCGCGCGGTGGGCGACCGACACCGCGACGGCGTACGCCAAGATCCGCGAGCAGTTCGGTCGGCCGATCGGCCAGTTCCAGGCCATCAAGCACAAGTGCGCCCAGATGATCGCCGACACCGAGCGGGCGACCGCCGCGGTGTGGGACGCGGCGCGTGCCATTGATGCGCACAGCGAAAACCCAAGCGATGAAACGGCTTTCGAGTTCGCCGCGGCTGTCGCTGCCACGCTGGCTCCGGCAGCCGTGCTGCACACCACCCAGGACTGCATCCAGGTGCACGGCGGCATCGGCTTCACCTGGGAACACGACACCAACGTGTACTACCGCCGCGCGCTGCTGCTTGCCGCATGTTTCGGCCGCACCAGCGATTACCCGCAGCGGGTCGTCGATATCGCGACGAGCACCGGAACCCGCAAGCTCAACATCGATCTGGATCCCGAGACGGAGAAGCTACGCGACGAGATCCGCGCGGAAGTGGAGTCGCTGAAAGCGATTCCGAGCGAGGAGCGGACCATAGCGATTGCCGAGGGCGGCTGGGTGGTTCCCCACCTGCCCAAGCCCTGGGGCCGCGCGGCGGGTCCCGTCGAGCAGATCATCATCGCGCAGGAGTTCAGCGCGGGCCGGGTCAAACGTCCGGCGATGGGAATCGCGGCGTGGCTGATCCCGTCGGTGGTGGCATTCGGGACCGAGCAGCAGCAGCAGCGCTTCCTGCCACCGACGCTGCGCGGCGAAATGATCTGGTGCCAACTGTTTTCCGAACCCGGCGCCGGCTCGGATCTGGCCAGCCTGACCACCAAGGCCACCAAGGTCGACGGCGGCTGGCGGATCACCGGCCAGAAGATCTGGACCACCGGAGCGCAGTACTCGCAGTGGGGCATGCTGCTGGCCCGCACCGATCCGAGCGCCCCGAAGCACAACGGCATCACCTACTTTCTGCTCGACATGAGCAGTGACGGTGTCGAGGTGAAACCGCTGCGCGAACTGACCGGCAACGCGATGTTCAACACGGTGTTCATCGACGATGTGTTCGTCCCCGACGACATGGTGCTCGGTGAGGTGAACCGCGGCTGGGAGGTCAGCCGGACCACCCTGACGGCCGAGCGCGTGTCGATCGGCAGCACTGAGCCACCGTTCCTGCCCGCCCTCGACGGCTTCGTCGACTTCATCCGCGACGGCCAGTTCGATCAGGTCGGGAAGAACACCGCGGGTCATCTCATCGCCGAAGGACATGCAGCGAAGGTGCTGAACATGCGGTCGACCCTGCTGACGCTGGCCGGTGGCGATCCGATGCCGGCGGCGGCCATCTCCAAGCTGCTGTCCATGCGCACGGGTCAGAAGTACGCCGAGTTCGCGGTGTCCTCGTTCGGCACCGACGGCGCCGTCGGGAATCCGGATACACCGCAGGGTAAGTGGGCCGAGTTCCTGTTGGCCAGCCGCGCGACGACCATCTACGGCGGCACGTCCGAGGTGCAGCTGAACATCATCGCCGAGCGGCTGCTGGGCCTGCCTCGCGATCCGTAAAAGCCCTCGACGGCGGGCGTACGATCGAACTGTTGGCTCACGAAAGGGGTCGGCAGACATGAACCTTCTCAGACGACGCCCGTCGCAGTTGATCATCACCGGTGCCGCGGCACTGGGGTTCCTGATCGCGCCCGCGGTGTTGACGGCGGAGTCGGCCATCGAGTCAGAGGCGGCGCCGTGCTATCCCGGCTTCGTCCCCGGTAACCCGTACGTCCCGTCCTGCAACGTCGGACCGCGCATCCCGAGGGTTCGGGGCGGGCCACCCGATCAGGCGGCAGTGATCGCGTGCCGCGATATCCCGGGATGCCTGTCCTGGTACATCAACCATCCGCACTGAGCGCGGTTGCTCCGTGCGGTACGCGGGAACCCGCTCGATATGACCAATGACGTCGAGAAGCGCTGGGACCGGCCCGGCGCCTTCCGCGCCGCGGCGGTCTACCTCGGTGCCGTCGTCGTTGTGGCGGGCATCGTCTTCGCCCTATACGGGTTGGCTGCCCGGGAGTCGGTGATCGCGGCATCGCTGGTGCCGGCCGTCTTGTTCGTCGGCGGCATCGGCGCATTCGTCAAGACGTACCGGGAGTGGAAAGTGCAGGGTCCATGGGTGGCCTGGCAGGGCGCTGGCTGGTTCCTGCTGACCCTGATGCTGGTGTGCCTGTCGATTCCCGGCGCCGCGATACTGTCCCCTTAAGGCAGGATCGAGTCGACGTATCCACCGTCGACTCGAAGCGCGCCACCGGTCGTCGCGGACGCCTGCGGAGACGCCAGATACGTGACCATGTTGGCGATCTCTTCGGGATCGATGAGTCGTTCCAGCAGCGACTGCGGTCGGTGGTTTCGCATGAACTCCCGCTGCGCGGCGTCCCACGGCAACGACTTGTCGACCAGTTGGTAGACGAAGTCCTCCACACCCGCGGTGTGGGTGGGCCCCGCGATGACGGAGTTCACGGTGACACCGGTGCCCGACGCATCCTTGGCGAACCCTCGCGACAACGCCAACAGCGCGGTCTTCGAGACGCCGTAGTGGATCATCTCCGCCGGAGTCACGATGGCCGAATCGCTGGCGATCTGGATGATCCTGCCCCAGCCGCGTTCTGCCATCGCGGGTAGATAACTTCGGATAAGTCGTGCTGCCGCAAGGACATTCACTTCGAAGTAAGTACGCCACTGGTCGTCGGTGATCTCGCGCGCTGGAACCGCCTCGAAGATGCCGAGGTTGTTCACGAGGATGTCGACGTCAGGCACTCGCGCCAAGAGCTGGGCTACGCCCTCGTCGGTCGCGACGTCGGCTGCCACACCGATGGCGTCGCCGCCCACCTTGCCTACGGCTTCCTCGACGCGGTCAGGCGTGCGCCCGTTGACCACGACGCGCGCACCGCTGGCGGCCAACCCCTGGCCGATCGCCAGTCCGATGCCCTGGGTGGAACCTGTGACGAGGGCCGTCTTACCGGCCAGATCGATGTTCACGCAGTGCTACTACCACTGCGACAGCCGAACTATTCCGACCCTTCGGTGTCCATTTCACGTAGTTCGCGCTTGAGGATCTTGCCAGTCGGATTGCGCGGCAACTCGTCGAGGAACACAACCTCGCGGGGGACCTTGTAGCGGGCCAGATTCTCGCGCACGTACGCCTTGATGCCGTCCTCGTCGATTGAGGCACCTTCGGCCTTGACCACAAAGCAGCGCAACCGGTGGCCCCACTCCTTGTCTTCGACGCCGAGCGCGGTGGCCTCGACGACCTCGGGATGCCCACTCACCAGGTCTTCGATCTCCGCGGGGAACACGTTCTCGCCGCCGGAGACGATCATCTCGTCGTCACGACCGCTGACGTACAGCAGACCGTGCTCGTCGAAGTAGCCGACGTCGCCGGAGGACATCAGCCCGTCGATGATCTGCTTGTGCCCGCCGCCGGTATAGCCCTCGAACGGGAAGGTGTTGCCGACGAAGATGCGGCCCACCTCGCCCTGCGGTAGCTCGGCGCCGTTGTCGTCGAGGATCTTGACCTTGACGCCCTTGACGACGGGGCCGACGGTGCCCGGATTGATCGACAGGTCCTTGGGCCGCGCGATGGTCGCGAAAGCGATCTCGGTCGAGCCGTACAGGTTGTAGATGACGGGGCCGAGGTCCTTCAGGGCACGTGTAGCCAGCTCGGCGCCCAGCTGTGACCCGGACACGAACACGATGCGCAACGACGACAGGTCGGGTTTGGGCTGGGTCTTCTCGAGTTCGTCGAGCAGCCGGGACAGCATCACCGGTACGACGACGATCGCGGTGGCCTTGTTCTTCTCGATGTCCGCCAGCACAGTCGACGGCTTGAAGCGCCGGCGCAGCACCAGTGTGGAGCCCAGCATCATCGCGATCGTGGCGTGCAGGAAACCGAGCGCGTGGAACATCGGCGCCGGAAGCGACGTCACCTCCCCCGCCTTGAACGGCACGTGGGACAGCACGCCGCCGATGGGCGCGAGCGACGGCGGGGTGCTGCGGTTGGCTCCCTTGGGCGTGCCGGTGGTCCCGCTGGTCAGGATGATGATCGACGAATGCTTGGTGACCTTGGGGGCCTGCGCGGTAGTGCTGCGGGCGATGAGGTCGGCGATGGTTTCGTCGGTGCTGCCGGACGGCTCGTCCTTATCGGGATTGGTGGCCAGCGCGCGCAGCTTGCCGAAATCGGGGTCGGCCTGCGAGACGGCGGAGGTGTACTCGTCGTCGTAGATGATGACCTTCGCGCCCTCACGCTCGGACACCTCTTTGATCTGGGGCCCGGAGAATTCGCTGTTGAGCAGGATGATGCGCGCTCCGGTGCGGGCCGCGCCGTACACCGAGACGAGGAACCATCGGTGGTTTCGCGCGAGGATCGCCACCCCGTCGCCGCCCTTGACGCCCATTGCCAGCAGGCCGTTGGCAAGGGCGTGCGCTGCGTCGTCGAGTTCTTTGAACGTGAACTCGCCCTCGTCGTCGACGACGGCGATGCGATCAGGTGTGCGGCGCGCGTTGAGCGCCGGGATCATGCCGAACTCGCCCCAGCGCCGGATGTCGGCGAGGAACGCGGCGATGTTCTGCGGTGCCTCCAGCTTCAGCGCGCCGGCTTCGAACATCTTGCGGGCGTAGTGCAGTTCGGCCGATCCGCGCTCGGCATACTGCTGGATTTTGGCCGCTGCCTGCAACGGAAGTTCGGTTAGCTTGGGCATGAACCCACAATATGTGACGCGGGTCGCATGTCGGGTCCGGAACCTAACATGGACCCATGCCCGCCCCGCTCCATATGGAGGTCGACGGTCAGCAGGTGCCCATCACCAACCCCGACAAGGTCGTTTTCCCAGCGATCGGGGTGACCAAGATGGACCTGATGCGCTACTACATGCGAGTCGCCGACGGTGCGCTGCGTGGTGTGGCCGACCGCCCGATGATCCTCAAGCGGTTCGTCAAAGGTATCTCCGAAGAGGCGGTGTTCCAGAAGCGTGCCCCCGCGAAGCGGCCCGACTTCGTCGACGTCGCCGAACTGAAGTACGCGTCTGGAACGTCGGCCAAAGAAGCGGTGATCCACTCCGCGGGTGGGCTGGTGTGGGCGGTCAACCTCGGCTGTGTCGACCTCAATCCCCACCCGGTGCGCGCCGACGACCTGGCCCACCCCGACGAGCTGCGCGTCGACCTGGACCCGATGCCCGGCGTGGATTGGCGCCAGATCGTGGCGGTGGCCCTGGTCGCGCGTGAGGTGCTCGAGGACCACGGGCTGACGGCGTGGCCGAAGACCTCCGGATCGCGGGGCTTCCACATCTATGCCCGCATCGAACGACGCTGGCCGTTCAAGCAGGTGCGCCTGGCCGCACAGACGATCGCGCGAGAGGTGGAACGCCGCGCTCCGGACCTCGCCACCAGCCGATGGTGGAAGGAGGAGCGAGAGGGTGTGTTCGTCGACTTCAACCAGAACGCGTTCGACCGCACGGTGGCGTCTGCCTACTCGGTGCGATCGCTGCCCGACGCGCGAGTGTCGACACCGTTGGTGTGGGACGAGGTCGCGGACTGCCATCCCGAGCAATTCACCATCGCGACCGTGCCACAGCGGTTCGAGGATTACGGCGACCCGTGGGAGGGAATAGACGACTCAGCGGGTTCACTCGATTCGCTGCTCGACCTCGCCGACAAGCTCGGCCCGCCCGAGAAGGCACCACGCGGTGCCCGGAGCCGCCCCGGCGGCGACATCGGATCCAAGAAAGGAACGGGACGACGGGAGTCGGTGATGCCGCTGATCGAGGTCGCCCGCACCAAAACCAAAGACGAGGCGATGGCGGCGCTGGACACCTGGCGCGAACGTTACCCGTCGGTAGCTGAAAGGCTCGAAGCACCAGACGTTCTGGTAGACGGCATGCGGGGCCCCAGTTCGATCTGGTACCGCATTCGGATCAACCTGCAGCATGTGCCCGAGGATCAGCGTCCGCCGCAGGAACCGCTGCTCGCCGACTACAACCCGTGGGAGAACTACACGGGTCCACAATGGATGCGCCGAGACTGACTCGTTTGCTATTCGAAAGCTCGCAGTACCAAAACACGTTCTTACCAAAGTATTAGCGATAGCACCCGGTTGCCTTACTTTGCCTGGATACCTTGAGACTCAAGAGACCGAGGGGAGGCAACATGTACGGCAACCCGGCGTTCGATTGTGCTGGCGCTCAGATCCATGCGGTGTGCCGGCAGTTGGCCACCGTAGTGACGGTCGAAGGCGTGATCGACGACACCAACATCGAGCGGGTCACCGCGCTGGCGCTTCGGTTCGTCATCGCCGAGAAACCCTTCGTGCTCGACCTGAGCCACGTGAGTTCCTTTTCAGGACACGCACTTTCGCTGCTGTCCGCGGTCGACGAAGGTTGCTTCCACAGCGGTGTGGAGTGGTCGCTGATCACCAGCGCCCCGGTCATGCGCGCGATGCAGGCTGCCGGGCTCGGCTTCCCGGTCGCCGAGTCGATTCCCGACGCGCTCCACCATTTCGCCGACAGCATCGACGAACGCCGTCGCCTGCTGCCCTTGCTGACCAAGAAATCCGCATAGCGGAAAGGTCCGAAAATGCTTCTCGATATTCGCTGGCTCCAGTTCCTGCTTGGCCGCCGTCACCTGCCCGCCAGGCGCGCACTGCCCGCCGCCCGGTAGCGGTATTGCGCTGGATCGTCGACGGCATGAACGTCGTCGGATCCCGTCCGGACGGCTGGTGGCGCAATCGCCGATCGGCGATGTCCACCTTGATCGAACATCTAGAACGTTGGGCGTCCACCGAAGGTGAGGACGTGACGGTGGTGTTCGAGCATCCGTTGTCACCGCCGCTGGAATCGTCGGTCATCACCATCGCGCATGCCCCGCGAGCGGCGGCCAACTCGGCCGACGACCACATCGTCACGCTGGTCGGGTCCGCCGAGAATCCGCAGGACGTCCGCGTGGCTACCTCGGACCGTGCGCTGTCAGAGCGGGTCGGGGCGCTCGGCGCGACGGTCTACCCTGCCCAGCGCCTGCGTGATCTCATCGACCCTCGCTGACGCGCTCACCGGTCCAGTTGGCCAGCAGGCGTAAGGCCGTCTCCGAGGGCGACGCCGCCTCCGCGCTGTAGAGGCACAGCGTCTGGTCGGGATCGCCGAGGAGCGCAACGGACTCATACTGCAGCGTCAGGTCCCCGACGAGGGGGTGGTGGTAGCGCTTCGTTCCATGCGTGCGTTCGCGCACATTGTGATCGGCCCAATAACGGCGAAACTCCGGACTCTTCACCGACAGCTCACCCACCAACTCCATCAGCAGCGGGTCGTCGGGATGACGTCCGGCGTCGAGGCGCAAGGTCCCGACGTTGTCCTTGGCGACCTCCTCCCAATCGACGAACAACTCTTGGGTGGACTCGTCTAAAAACGTGTAGCGCAACAGGTTTCGTTCACGCGGCGGGAGCTCTTCGAAATCCGTGAGCAGTGCGCGCGCCAGGTTGTTCGTGGCGAGCACATCCATCCGGCGGCCGAAGACGAACGCGGGTGTCACGTCGTCCAGCCTCTCGAGGAGGCGCCGTACACCGGGCCGCACGCGCTGCACGGGCGCCGGTGCACGCCGGCGCGGACGTCGCGGGTTGGTCTTGGCGATCCGAAACAGGTACGCGCGTTCGGTGTCGTCGAGGCGCAACGCGCGAGCCACGGCGTCGAGAACCTCATCGGACACATTCAGGTGGCGGCCCTGCTCGAGGCGGCTGTAGTAATCCACGCTCACACCGGCAAGCGCAGCGACCTCTTCGCGACGCAACCCCGGCACGCGCCGCTTTCGGCCGGTGCCCCCGACATCGACATCGTCGACGTTCAGACGCGCACGGCGGGTACGCAGGAAGTCCCTCAACTCCACGTTGTGCTCCACATAGACCAGTCTGAGGCCCCCGACCCGTGCTCGCCGGAACAAACGTAGGTCTGCCAGACCTAGGAAGAGCAGTGCTCGAATAAGCGGTAAGCATCGCGCCGCCGCGATGTTGATGTGGGCATGACCACTTCAACCAACACCACCGACACCAACACCACTCTCATCGGCCGCGTCGCCGTCGTCACCGGTGCGTCCAGCGGCATCGGCGAGGCCACTGCCAAGCGTCTGGCCGCATCCGGCGCCAAGGTCGCCGTGCTCGCTCGGCGCGCCGAACGGCTCGACAAGCTCGTCAACGAGATCGAGCAGGCCGGCGGCATCGCACTGGCCGTCCCCGTCGACGTGTCCGACGCCGAAGCCGTGCGCGCCGCCGCCGATCGGGTGGCTCGCGAGCTGGGCACCGTCGACCTGCTGTTCAACAACGCCGGGGTCATGCTTCCGGCACCCGTCGAGGAGCAGCGCTTCGATCAGTGGCAGCAACAGATCGACCTCAACATCAGCGGCCTGATGTACGTGATCGGCGCGTTCATTCCGCAACTGATCGCGTCGGCAGCCGAGAAGGGCGTGGCCGACCTGATCAACACCTCGTCGATCGGCGCGCAGAACATCTTCCCGAACTTCGCCGTCTACTCGGGAACGAAGGCCTACGTGACGCACATGTCGCGGACGCTGCGGGCAGAACTCGGCCCCAAGGGAATCCGGGTCTCCGCGATCGAGCCCGGCATCGTCGAGACGGAGCTGCCGAACCACGTGACCGACGCCGGGGCCACGGAATGGATCTCCGAGACCAAGGGCCAGATCGATGTGCTCGAATCCGAGGATGTGGCTGAGGCGATCAACTTCCTGGCCAGCCAGCCGGCCCGGGTGAACTTCCAGCAGCTCACGATCATGCCGACAGCGCAGGTTTCCTAGGTCGTTCGCAGGCCGCACAGCAGTAATGCCGCGAGGTCGGATCGGTCGCTGACTAATATTCGTCCATGCCGTCCAAGGCAAGGCGCCCCGACCTCGCGGCGATGCTGGCTCCGCTGCTCCGTGAGTTGATCGCCGCAGAGGTTCCAGTGCTCAAGGAACACGATGTGTCGATGTGGGGGTACGCCGTGCTGCTCGCCCTCGACGAATCCCCGGTACGCACCCAGGCAGCGCTCGCTGAGTCCATCGGTGCCGACAAGACGCGCATCATCCCGACGCTCGACGAACTGCAGACCAAGGGCTACATCGAGCGACACGCCGACCCCGACGATCGCCGCGTACGACTGCTTTCCATCACCACATCGGGCCGCCTGGTGAAAGACGCGGTGCAGAAGGACATCCAGCGCGGCGAGGAGCGCTGGCTCTCGGTGCTATCAGCCGACGAGCGTCGGGTGTTCCTGACCGCGCTACAGAACATCGCACGCGTGCGCGATACCCCTTAGGGTCGAAGAGTGAACCGCCTCGACCGCTTCTTCGAGATCTCGGAGCGAGGGTCCACGCTCACCAACGAGATCCGCGGCGGCGTAGTCACTTTCATCGCGATGGCCTACATCATCGTGCTGAACCCGATCATCTTGTCCGGCATCGACGACGTGACGGGCAGCCAGCTGGAATTCGATCAGGTCTCGGCGGTGACGTCGCTGGCCGCGGGCGTCATGACCATCCTGTTCGGGCTCATCTCGCGACTGCCGTTCGCGTTTGCCGCGGGACTCGGCCTCAACTCGTTCGTCGCGACGACGCTGGTCGACTCGTTGACCTGGCCCGAGGCGATGGGACTCGTCGTCATCAACGGGCTCATCATCGTCGCCCTGGCGGCAACCGGGTTGCGCAGACTCGTCTTCGACGCCGTCCCGATCCAGCTGAAGATCGCGATCACCGCCGGCATCGGCTTGTTCATCCTGTTCATCGGATTGGTCGACGCCGGCTTCGTCGGGTCGACCGGAACACCGTCGCCTCCGGTGGGTTTGGGCATCGGCGGCGCCGGTGACATCAGCACAATCCCCACCGTCATATTCGTGTTCACGCTCCTGGTGACGGGCATCCTCGTCGCGCGGCGGGTGCGTGGCGGCATCCTCATCGGACTCGTCGCGGGCACCGCGGTCGCCGTCGTCGTCGAGGCGATCTGGCACCTCGGATCGGCGGTCGAGAAGCCCGGCGGGTGGAGCCTGTCGGTGCCGACCTTGTCGGGATCACCGTTCGCGCTGCCCGACCTCTCACTGATCGGCGACTTCAGCCTCTTCGACAGCTTCGGCCGCATCGGCGCGATCGCCTTCGTGATGTTCGTGTTCACTCTGGTCTTCGCGAACTTCTTCGACGCGATGGGCAGTTTCACCGGCCTCGCGCGTGAGTCAGGGCTCGCCGACGATCAAGGGATCTTCCCGCGCCTGCGTTCGGCGCTGATCGTCGAGGGCGCGGGCGCGGTTGTCGGCGGGGCGACGTCGGCGTCGTCGCAAACCGTCTTCGTCGAGTCCGGAGCGGGTATCGAGGAGGGCGCGCGTACGGGTCTCGCGAATCTCGTTACGGGCGTTCTGTTTTTGGCCGCCATGTTCATCTCGCCAATCGCGTCGATCGTTCCGACCGAGGTCGCCGCGGCTGCGCTGGTGGTCGTCGGAACGATGATGGTGGCGCATCTGCGGCACATCGACATATCCGAGTTCTCCATTGCGCTGCCCGTCGTGCTCACCGTGGCGACGATGCCGTTCTCCTACTCGATCGCCAACGGCATCGGTGTGGGATTCATCGTGTGGGTGGTGACACGCTCGGCTGCGGGCAAGGCCCGCGAGATCAGCCCGCTGATGTGGGTCGTCGCCGCGGGCTTCGTGGTCTACTTCGCGCGCGGCTGGGTCGAGTCACTGCTTGGCATGTAGCGCCGCGAGGTCGTGCGGCCCCGCGGCGGGATAGCCGTGCGCCGCACGCACGGCGTCGGAGAACCGCCGTAGGACGGCAACGGCCTTCTCGAAGTCGGCACCAAGGGCTTGTAGGACCGGCGCGCACTGCGCATCGGTGCGGGTCTCGATGGCCTCTCGCTCCTGCCTGCCGCTATCGGTCAGCCCGCCATCGTCGATCAAACCGCGGCTTTTCAGGTCGGCGATCGCCGCGTCGAGTTCGGCGTCCGACCAGCCCCGGGTCCTGACGTACGTCTTGGACCGCAACCCCCAGTACAGCTCGGTCGTCAGTCCGATCTCGATGGCGCTGTAACCGGCCGACGTCCAGGCGGCCGTATGCGCGTCGCCGCGGAATTCCCGAAGGCGGTCGGCGAACCGCCACGCCGCGCCGAGCGGGTCCTCGGGCACGTCGGCATTCATCAACCCCGCATAGAGCGGGCGCCCCGCGACCGGAAGCGACCCGCTCACCGGTCCGAGGAGTCGGGCCAGCTCGTCGGCGCCGTCCGGGTTGGTTCCGAGGATCCTTCGCAGCTGACCCACGGCGGCCTCATCCCTGGCCGCGATGATCTCCGCGGCCGTCGTCAGCGACCAGCCGTGTTCGACGGCAGGTACCACGATCGCCGGGTTGAACACCGCGAACGCCGACGCCACCACCTCCCCCGGCACCTGGCCGAGGAGCGCGCCGCGGCTGCAGAAGTAGGCGTTCATATCGGGCATCGCCACCCCGCCGACAAGCCCCGGGCTGCCGGAGAAGCCGAGCTTCTCGTACCCGGCGTGGGCTTCGGGAGCGAAGTAGACCTGCCCGGCGAACGCTTCGACGGCACCGGCCAGAATTCGCGTTGCGCGAAACGCGCCATCGGCACCGGCCATTGGCTCACGGTAACCTCCAGACCCATGGGGAAGCGATGAGCGCGGGCCTGTTCGGACTTCTCGACGACGTTGCGGCGCTGGCGCGGCTGGCCGCGGCATCGGTCGACGACATCGGTGCCGCGGCGGGACGCGCGACCGCCAAGGCTGCGGGCGTTGTGATCGACGACACCGCGGTGACGCCGCAGTATGTGCACGGCATCACCGCCGACCGCGAACTGCCGATGATCAAGCGGATCGCGATCGGCTCGCTGCGCAACAAGCTGCTGTTCATCCTGCCCGCGGCCCTGCTCCTCAGCCAGTTCGTGCCGTGGATCGTGACGCCGATCCTGATGTTGGGCGCCACCTACCTCTGCTACGAAGGCGCGGAGAAGGTAGCTGGGTGGTTTCACAAAAGTGCGAGCCACGACGCGCATGCCGCACCCGCATCGACCCTCGGCGGAGACGCCGAGAAGCAGATGACGGCGGGGGCGATCAGGACGGACTTCATCCTGTCCGCCGAGATCATGGTGATCGCGCTCAATGAGGTGGCGGGCGAGAGGTTCTGGTCGCGGTTCGCGATCCTCGTCGTGGTCGCGATCGTCATCACGGCCGCCGTCTACGGCGTCGTCGCGCTGATCGTGAAAATGGACGACATCGGCCTGAACCTCGCGCAGCGCTCGTCGACATTCGCACAGAAGGTCGGTCGCGGGCTGGTCGCCGCGATGCCCAAGCTGCTGTCGGGGCTGTCGACCGTCGGCACCGTCGCGATGCTCTGGGTCGGCGGCCACATCCTCCTACTGGGTACGGATACGTTGGGCTGGCACACGCTCTACGGGTGGGTGCACCATCTCGAAGACCTGGTGAAACGCGCGGTCGCCGAGGGGCTCGGCGGTGTGCTGGCCTGGCTGGTCAACACCGCGGCTTCGGCGCTCATCGGATTGGTCGTCGGCGCCGTCGTCGTGGCGATCATGCACGTGTTGCCGTTCGGCAAGAAGAAGCACAAGAAGGCGCCCGCCGCATAACTGGGCGCCCGCCGAACTCGGCATGCGAAGTCCGACAACGCGGTAGGAGCGATTGTCACTGCCGGTACTAATGCGTTGACGGCGCGGCGAAGTCGTCGATTGTGACCGATTGGTGAACTATGCCGCCGTTACGAGCACATCTCATGTCGACCGAGCATCTTGGAGAGTAGCCCCGCGTAGCTTCCCAGGAGCCGACGCATATGAACTCAAAATTGAACGACATCGCCGCAGCCCAAGGCGATGCCATCGACTCGCGTTATCACCCGTCAGCGGCGGTGCGTCGGCAACTCAACAAGGTGTTCCCGACCCACTGGTCGTTCCTGCTCGGCGAGATCGCGTTGTACAGCTTCATCGTTCTGATCCTCACCGGCATCTACCTCAGCTTGTTCTACGACCCATCGATGGCCGAAGTCACGTATGAGGGTGTCTATCAACCGCTGCGCGGCATCGAGATGTCGAAGGCCTACGCGTCGACGTTGGACATCAGCTTCGAGGTGCGCGGCGGGTTGTTCGTCCGGCAGGTCCACCACTGGGCGGCACTGTTGTTCGCCGCGGCGATCATGGTGCACCTGGCCCGCATCTTCTTCACCGGCGCTTTTCGGCGGCCCCGCGAAGCGAACTGGGTGATCGGCTCGCTGCTGTTGATCCTGGCCATATTCGAGGGCTTCTTCGGCTACTCACTGCCCGACGATCTGCTGTCCGGGACGGGCATTCGCGCCGCCCTGTCCTCCATCACACTCGGCATCCCGGTGGTCGGCACCTGGCTGCACTGGGCGCTGTTCGGCGGCGACTTTCCGTGTGGCGGTGTCGGATACCAGTGCAGCCAGGACGGAATCCTGTTGCCGCGTCTGTACGCACTTCATATTCTGATCTTTCCCGGAATCATGCTGGCGCTCATCGGAATTCACCTTGCCCTGGTGTGGTTTCAGAAGCACACACAGTTTCCCGGCCCTGGCCGGACCGAGAGCAACGTGGTCGGCGTGCGGGTGATGCCGGTGTTCGCGGTCAAGTCCGGGGCGTTCTTCGCGATGGTCGTCGGAATCCTCGGCCTGATGGGGGGATTGCTGCAGATAAACCCCATCTGGAATCTGGGCCCATACAAGCCTGCCCAGGTGTCGGCCGGCAGCCAGCCGGACTTCTATTTGATGTGGACGGACGGGCTGATCCGTTTGTGGCCGGCCTGGGAGCTCTACATCGGCAACCACACGGTACCGGCCGCCGTTGCGGTCGCGGTGCTGATGGGCCTGGTGTTCATGCTGCTGATCATCTACCCGTGGATCGAGAAGAAGGTCACCGGCGACGATGCTCACCACAACCTGCTGCAGAGGCCCCGCGACGTCCCGGTGCGCACCGGCATCGGCGCCATGGCGATTGCGTTCTACATCGTGCTCACGTTCAGCGCGATGAACGACATCATCGCGTACAAATTCGACGTCTCGCTGAACGCGACCACCTGGATCGGGCGAATCGGCATGGTCGTGCTGCCCGCAATCGTGTACTACGTCACCTACCGGTGGTGCATCGGCCTGCAGCGCAGCGACCGTGCGGTGCTCGAGCACGGCATCGAGACCGGAATCATCAAGCGGTTGCCCCACGGAGCCTACGTCGAATTGCATCAGCCGCTCGGGCCCGTCGACTCCGACGGTCACCCAATTCCGTTGGCCTACCAGGGCGCTGCGATTCCGAAGCGGATGAACAAGCTCGGCGCCGCGGGAGCACCGGGCAGTGGAAGTTTCTTGTTCGCCGACCCGCCGTCTGAGCAGGAGGCGCTGACCGCGGCGCATCATGCGTCGGGACGGCGTGCCCTCACCGCGTTGCGTGAACACCAGGACCACAACGGGTCGTCGAACGGAAAAACCAATGGACACCGCTGACCGTGCTCGCGTTGCAGCGCCGCAATGCCAAGTTCGACTAGAAGGTCCGCCAGCGCAGCGAAACGGCAAGAAGAAGCACAAAGAACAGCACTGACGGATATCCGCCGCTGGCTCAACCATCGCAGAAACGCCGTCATCACCCACGTGCCAAACGAGTCCGAGATCAGGGCGACCCACTTCAACACCGACTGACTCTGCGATATCTGCCGCGACGTCACCCAGGACAAGACGGTGAGCCTGCGTCGCCTGGTTTTCTCATACCACCGCAGAGCGCTCGCAAGCTCATCATTGCCCCGGAGATCCGCAAGCGCCTTGCGCAAAACCATCGTGTCCAGCAGTGCTTGATTCGCCCCCTGCGCCAGGGCGGGCGGCATCGCGTGAGCGGCATCGCCGAGCAACGTCATGGCACCCGACCGCCGCAAGCGGGGAATCGGATGCCGAAAATGTGGAAACGGGGAGGCCGCCAGATCGTCGTCGGTCAACGTCGCCAAGACCTGATCGACCAACTCGGACCACCCGGCGAAGCTGGACCGGATCGCGTCGATCGGACGGTCCGGCCTGACGAAGTCGGGCGACCACCGCAAGTCGAACCACCACTGCAGATCAGAGCCACCGGCTGGCCACAGACCAAGGTTTCCGTGTTCGCCGATAATCTGCACTGCGACATCCTTTTCGGCGATGTGATCAACGGTGCTCAGTCCCTGCCAGCTGCACCAGCCGGTCGATTTCGCGGGCGCCCCGCCGACGATACGGCGGACCATCGAGTGCAGACCGTCCGCGCCGATCAACAGATCCCCATCCGCGCAGCTACCGTCGTCGAACTGGACACGCACCCCGCCCGGCGTATTGAATGCCGCGGCCACACGGGAGTTGCATCGGATGTGATCGGCCGGAAAGCCATCGAGCAGACGGTCGAGCAGAACGCGGCGAGGGACCATTCGAACGGGGCCGCCCAACCTGTCGACAATCGTATCCACCGCGATGTTGATCAGGGGGCGACCAGTCGACGTCGCGATCCGCACGGTGGAAAGCAATTGACCCGCCCCGTCCATGTCGACGGCAAGCTGTTCCAAAACCATTGAGCCACTGGGCCAGATGGTCACCGCACCGCCACCGGGCCGCGTATCCGGACGTTGCTCGAAGACCGTGACATCGTGTCCGTCGCGCAGTAGACCCCGAGCGATGGAAACGCCACCGACGCCGGCTCCGACGACGAGAACGCGAAGTGCGTTCATTTCCTTGCGGTTTTCGACTGATAGCAGAACCATGGGGTCCCCTCGATGTCGCAGTCCGAGATCCGGTGTAGTCGCCGGCTGAACGTGATACGACTCGTGGATGGCTTCTGTTCATCGAAGTGGTCGACCTCACACATAGCTACAGGTGACGCACGGCGAAGGGCCGAAAGGCACTCTGAATAAAGCTATTTCATCGATTCGCCGCCGAGGCTGGACTCAACCCACCAAGACCCGCAACTTGTCGGCCGTATCGGTCACGGCTACCGGGATGAAGGTCACGACGCGCAGGTTCGGATGGTCCGAGGGCGCCAGGATGTGTTGCTCCATATAGAGATCACCCACGTCGGGGTGGTGGAAACGACGCTCGCGCGACGGCATCGTGTCGATGTCGAAGCTCTCCCAGGCCGTTCGGAACGCGTCGCTGGTCTGCAGGAGCCGTGCGACTAGGTCCGCGAACGGCGGCTCGTCCAACCGCGTACCGGCTTCGGCCCGAAATGACGCGACGTTGTACATGCCGGTCCGTTCCCAGTCCGGTATCAGCGCGCGCAGGTACGAATCGGTGTAGAGCAGCCATAGGAAGTTGCGATCGGCGACGGCGACTCGTGCGATGTTCGGATACACGGATTCGTATGCGGCGTTCCAGGCCAATACCGTCCAGTCGGTGGCAACCGCCATCGCCGGAAAGTCGGCGCAGGCTTCCAGCAGACGCTGTACGTCAGCTGGGACGGTGACAGGAGTCGGTTCCGCTGTGGAATGCGGCGGGCTGTACCCGGCCAGGGCCAACAGGTACACGTGTTCGGTGTGCGACATCCGCATCGTCCGCGCGAGCGAGTCGAGAACCTGGCGTGACGGGGTGACGTCGCGTCCCTGTTCCAGCCACGTGTACCAGGTGACACTCACGCCGGCCAGAAAGGCCACCTCTTCACGACGCAGCCCAGACGTCGTCCGTCCAGTGCGAGGCATGCCCAGTTCTGCGCGCACCAGGTTCCTCCGGCGGGCTCTGAGGAATTGGCCGAGCATGGCCGCGTTGTGCTTCACGGGTGCGCCTAACCGAGGGTGGCGGAACACGATGTCGATGTCCCTGTGTTCACAATGGCTTGTCGTCTGGAACTTGGCGTCCCCGCTGCCGTCCGTCTTACCTACCCGCTAGCTGGAATCGGCCCGCAATCGGCCCAGCTCGGCGCTGGTAGTTCCACTACTAGCGGAGCCACTACCTGCCACTGCGCCTCGGGCGATGCCATCGTCGAAGTATGACGACAGCCGCAGCGGCAGATGGGATGCAGGCGCTCTACACCGAGCATGCCGCCGCCCTGTGGCATTACGCCTGGCGATTGACCGGCGATCGATCCCGCGCCCAAGACGTGGTGCAGGAGACGCTACTGCGCGCCTGGCAGCACCCGGAGGTGACGAACGACAGCGAGCGGTCGGCACGTTCATGGCTGTTCACTGTCGCCAGGAACATGATCATCGATGAGAGTCGCTCCCTACGCTCCCGCCGAGAGGTGAGCGCGCTGGACGATTCGGGCACTCCCGAGCGGGCCTGCCCGGACGACGTGGATGCCGCTCTGGATCGACTGTTGATCAACACCGCGTTGGCGCGACTGACGCCGGAACACCGTGCGGTGGTTCACCGCTCGTACGTCATGGGTTGGACAACGGCGGACATCGCCGCCGACCTCGGGATCGCCGAGGGCACCGTGAAGTCGCGACTGCACTACGCGCTGCGCGCCCTACGGCAGACAATGCGCGAAATGGGCGTCACACCATGATCTTCACGGCGGCGGACTGAACCGCCGCGGTGATGGCCCCGACCAACCGGCTGTCGAGCTTCCAGCACTGCCAGAACAGCGGGACGTCGAGGTGAGCGTCGACCACGCGAACGAAAGATCCGTCCGACAGGGCGGGTGCGGCCAGATTCTGCGGGAACATCCCCCACCCGAGGCCCGCCCGCACGGCGCTCCCGAACCCTTCAGCCGTCGGCACAAAATGCTGCGGACGAGTGATGTCGCGACGGAACACCCTGCGCACCAACATGTCCTGCAGGGCATCGTCTCGATTCCACGCCAGCGACGGTGCTGCCGCCACGGCGCGAGCCGTGAAACCCTGGGGCAGATACCTTTCGATGTACCGCGGGGCTGCGACGGCTACGTACCTCATCACGCCTAGCGGCAATACTCGGCAACCCGTTACCGGCGTGCGCTCGGTCGTCACCGCCCCCATCACCACACCCTCGCGCAGCAGTCGCGCCGAATGATCCTGGTCCTCGATGCGGATGTCGAACAGCACCCCCTCGAGCGTGTCGAGCACACCGGTGAACCACGTCGCCATAGAATCGGCGTTGACAGCCAACGCAATACGTGGAGAGGACCCGTCACCCCCGGCCATCTCCGCGAGAGTCTCGGCCTCCAGCAGCGCGGTCTGCGCAGCCAACCGCAACAGTGGAACGCCGGCGGACGTTGGCACACAGGGCTTCTCCCGCACCACCACCACCTGTCCCACCCGCTGTTCCAGCGCCTTGATGCGCTGGCTGATCGCCGACGGTGTGACGTGGAGCTGGGCCGCTGCGGCATCGAACGAGCCGTGCTCGATGACGGCCGCGAACGCCGCCAGCTGCTGGCCGTCTATCTGCACTAGGCCGATGCCTCCGTTTCGGGCCTGGGCTTGTGGCCCAGGTACACCACCACGACGGCGGCGGCCAGCGACAGGATCCCGACCACCCACATCGCGGCCTTGGCGTTGCCGGTCAGATCGGTCAGCCACCCGGTGATGTACGGGCCGCCGAAGCCACTGAGGTTCCCCAGCGAGTTGATCAGCGCAATACCGCCCGCCGCGGCGACCCCGGTGAGGAACGCGGACGGCAGCGCCCAGAAGACGGGCAGGGCACACATGACCGAGCATGTCGACAGGGTGACAGCGACCATCGCCAGGTAGGGATCGGTCATGTAGAGCGCGACCGGGATGGACACCGCTCCGACGATCGCAGGGATCGCGACGTGCCACACCCGCTCGCCGGTCCGGTCGGCGTGGCGGGCCCATGGCACCATCACGATGGCAGCGACGACGTAGGGCACGGACGTCACGAGGCCGCGCTCGATGATGCTCAGGTGGGTGCCGTACTGCTGCTGGAATCCGGCGACGATGGTGGGGAGGAAGAAGCCCACCGCGTACAGGCCGTAGGTGATGCCGAAATAGATGAACGCCAGCAGGAGGATTCTCGGGTGACTGAGCGCCTTCTTGAGCGGCCAGTGCTGGCCGGTTTCTGCCATTGACCGTTCGACATCCAGAATGCTTTCCAGCCAACCTTTTTCGTCGTGCTCGAGCCACTCGGCCTCGGCAGGCCGGTCGGTCAGGTAGAACCAGCAGACGAACGCGAGAATGACGGCGGGGATGCCCTCGACGAGGAACATGAACCGCCAGCCGTCGAGGCCGAACAGAACGCCGTGCCCCCACTCGATGATCAGCGAGGACAGTGTGGAACCGACGGCGGTTGACACCGGCACTGCCACCATGAACAACGAAATGGCCTTGGAGCGGTGCCTTTCCGGGAACCAGAAGGTGAGATAGAGGATGATTCCCGGGAAGAAGCCCGCTTCTGCCACACCGAGCAGGAAGCGCAGGACGATCAGGGTTTCCGCGTTGGGCACGAATGCGATTGCGCTGCTGATGATTCCCCACGTCAGCATGATGCGTGCGAGCCAGCGGCGGCCGCCGAACTTGTGCAGCGCGATATTGCTCGGCACTTCGAGCAGCAGGTAGCCGATGAAAAAGATGCCCGACGCGAAGCCGAACATCTTGGCGCTCATCGCGAGGTCTTCGTTCATGCCGTTGGGGCCGGCGAAGCTGATGTTGACGCGATCGAGGTAGTTGACAAAGTAGAGGAGAATCAGGAACGGGAGCAGGCGACGGGTGACCTTCACCATCGTCTGCTGACCCAGGGCCGAATCGGGGAGGTGGGTGGTCATCGTTGCCCCTTCTGCGCAGGTCCGACGCAATGGAAGCAGATTAGCGACGCCTCGCGGGGCTGAACTGGGGCTTCTGTGGGTTCTCGCACCGATCCCAGGGCCCTGCGTGGCCGCGGGGCTGCCGTCGACCACGCCCTGAACAGCGATGTGGGTCATGGCAGTATCGCTGTTGGCTCCGTGCCAGTGCTTGACTCCGGGGTCGGTCCAGATGACGTCGCCGGCGGCGATGTTCTGTCGTGCGCCGCCCCACTCCTGCACCCAACCTCAGCCCGCGGTGACAATCAGCGTTTGTCCGGCGGAGTGGCTGTGCCACGCGGTCCGCGCGCAGGGTGTGAACGACACCTCGGCCGAGCTGAAGTCGCGGGCGGCATTGGGCTCGAAGAGCGGTCTGACGCTCACCTCGCCGGTGAAGGTCTCCGCCGGGCCGGCGGCTGCGGGGCGCTGATCATTCCGCGAAATCTCGACGCCGGCGCCCTCGGCGGCAGACGATTCCGCCTTCCACATTTCGGGGGCACGACGGCGGCCAGGACGGCGCTCTGCTGGGCGGCTCACGCAGCTTCGATGACGGCATCGAAACCGTCGAGCTTCTCCAGGAAAGACAATTGGGCGGCGTCGAACCGACCGATGCGGACGATGCCGTTCCAGTAGCCGACGTCGCCGTAGTACAGAACCAAATCCTGCGAAGGTGCGTAGTAGCCGATGTCACCAATCTGGGGATCGTCACCGGCGGGCACCCCATCCATCGTGAGCGGTCGCGGAAGTCTGGCGATCTTCTCCACTGCGTTGAGATCCCTGAACGACAGGGTCATCGGTAGCTGCGCGGCCAGTTCGATCGCAGTGGGGTTGTCGGCGAGCTGCGCTGCGATCCGTTGACCGCCGACCTCTAGCCGAATGCCGGCGACCGGGATCTCGCCGATGACCGGGGCCTGTGAGTCCTCTTGTTGCGAGGCAACACCTGTCGCCGATATTGGGGTGTTATCGGTTTCGGAGTTCGAGCACCCGATAGCGAGAAGCGATAGCGAAAGGAGCACCCAGCCAGTTCCTTTCATGATGGAGCACCAACGTCGGAGTCAGAGGTGGTGCTCGCCCAAGAGGCAAGCAGGTCGAGGGCGTGCGCGGTCGGTGAGGCGGGTTCGGCCACGTAGATGGTTAGGGTCAGGCCCGGGTCGGCGATCATATCCACGCCTTCGTACGCCAACTCCAAGTCCCCGACGACGGTGTGGTGGAAATGCTTGACCCCCGCGCCGTGCAGACGCACGTTGTGCGAACTCCATCGACAGCGGAATTCCGCACTGCGGGTCGATAATTCACCGACGAGGTCATGTAGGGCCTTGTCATGAGGGTCCCGACCAGCCTCGGTGTGCAGGATCGCCACGCAGGTATCTGCGGCCGTCTCCCAATCTACGTAGAAACGCTGCGCGTCATCATCAAAGAACGTGTACCTCGCGAAGTTTGGAACGTCGCCCGGTTCACGCTCGTACAGCGAAGAATGCATCGCCCGGCCCAGAAAGTTCGTGGCCAGCAGGTCCATCCGTCCGTTGCGGATGATGGCCGGCGGCGCGATCCCGTCAAGCACCCATTGCAGCGCGGGTCTCGGGGTCCAACGTGTGCCGGGACGGCGGCGCGGGCGCATCCCGGCATTCGTTCCGTCCGCGGCGTGTGCGAGGTGAAAGAGGTGCGCGCGTTCGGCGTCATCGAGCTGCAGAGCCCGGGCCAGCGCGTCCAGTACCGACGCCGACACACCGCCGAGCGCACCGCGTTCCAGCTTCGAGTAGTACTCGATGCTCACACCGGCCAGCGACGCGACCTCCCCGCGGCGCAAACCAGGCACGCGCCGCTGCCCGGCGACGGGGATGCCGGCCTGCTCCGGAGTGATCTTCGCTCTCCGCGAGGTCAAGAACTCGCGGACCTCGGCTCGGTTGTCCATGCCATCGACGGTACGTCGGCAGCCCTCGATGAGGGATGCACTCTGAGTACACCTCTGCTCAGTGACTCCCTCACGCCGTCTAAACGGCGTTTCCTGGATGTCAGTCGAACGAAGGAAAACAAGATGAACCCGACATACGACTTCACCGGGCAGACTGCGTTCGTCACCGGCGCCGCGTCAGGAATGGGCCTGGCCACCGCCCGCGCATTCGCGCGATCGGGCGCAACGGTAGCGCTCGCCGACATCAACGAGGCGGCGGCCAAGGAGGCCTCCGAGGCCCTTGTCGCCGACGGATTCGACACGATAGGCCTCGGCTGCGACGTGTCCGACGAAGACAACGTCGCCGCAACGGTCGGCCAAGTGGTGCGCAAGTACGGACGTCTCGACATGGCGTTCAACAACGCCGGCATTCAGGTGCCGCCGAGCGACGCCGCGGACGAACCGGCCGAGACGTTCGATCGAGTCAACGCCATCAACCTGCGCGGGGTGTGGGCATGTATGAAACATGAACTGGCGCAGATGCGCAGCCATGGCAGCGGAGCCATCGTGAACTGCTCGTCACTCGGCGGACTCGTCGGAATTCCGGGGCGCGCCGCATACCACGCCTCCAAGCACGGTGTGATCGGCCTGACCAGCAGCGCGGCCCTCGAATACGCCCCGCGAGGTGTCCGCATCAATGCGGTGTGCCCCGGCACCATCGCCACGCCGATGGTGACCGACATGATCGACAACGGCGAATTGGACCGCGCCGAAGCCATTGCGAATCAACCGATCAACCGGCTCGGCGAGCCGGAAGAGATCGCCTCCGCGGTGCTGTGGTTGTGCAGTCCCGGCGCCGCCTTCGTCGTCGGAGTCGCGCTACCGGTCGACGGCGGCTACACCGCCCGATGACCCTTTCCTCCTTTCCCGCAACAATATTCGCCAACTACCTCACATCATCAGGAGAACAAAAATGAGCACGACATCCGATCTGCCGACCTCGTCGCACACCGCCAGGCGCCGTTTTCGGCCTGCCCTCGGCGCGGCACTAACAGCGTTCGGCGTGATCGCGCTGACCAGTTGCGCCCCGTCGTCCGGCGAGATGACACAGGGCGACAGCGCCGTATCCCAAGCGGGAACCTGGGACAAGACATTCCCTCAGAGTGACCGCGTCGACGTCGAGAAGGTCACCTTCGACAACCGACTCGGCATCAATCTCGTCGGGGATCTCTACATCCCGAAGAACATCGACCGCGCCGTGCGACACCCCGCGATCATCGTGGGTCACCCCTACGGAGGCGTCAAAGAGCAGTCGTCGGGACTGTACGCCCAGCAGATGGCCGAAAGGGGCTTTGTCACACTGGCATTCGACGCATCCTACGGCGGTGAGAGCGGTGGGTCACCGCGCAACATCGCGTCGCCCGAGGCCTTCACCGAAGATTTCAGCAGCGCCGTGGACTACCTCGGGACGAACTCTTTGGTCGACAGAGACCGCATCGGAGTCATCGGCGTGTGCGGCAGCGGAAGCTTTTCGCTGAGCGCTGCAGCCGCCGACCCACGCATCCGTGCGTTGGCCACCGTCAGCATGTATGACATGGGACGAGCGATGCGGCAAGGTCTCAACGACACCGTTCCCGAGGAGCAGCGCCAGCAGACGCTCAGGCAGGTCGCCGACCAACGCTGGGCCGAAGTCGACGGTGAGCAGCCCCAGATGGTGCCTGGGACGCCGGTGGAGTTGACCGATCAATCGACCGCGGTCGAGCGCGAGTTCTTCGATTACTACCGGACTCCCCGCGGCGAACACCCACGCTCGACAACGGCGTTCACGCTGACAAGTAACCCGGCGATGAACGGCTACTACCCCTTCACCCAAATAGCGTCCATCTCGCCGCGGCCCCTGCTGTTCATCGCCGGAGAGAAGGCTCACTCGCGGTACTTCAGCGAGGACGCCTTTGCCCGCGCTGCAGGACCGAAGGACCTCGTCATCGTGCCCGGCGCGGGGCATGTCGACCTCTACGACCGTATCGAAATGATCCCGTTCGACACGCTTACTGAGTTCTTCGCCGAAAAGCTCGGCTGACGTTTAAGGGAGCGGCCGTGCAACTGTGACAGCAACGGTTGGCGGACATTAGCATATCTAATGCAGATGAAGAATCATTAGCTGTACTGATTCGGCCAGGATGCCTACCGTCGTATCCATGGACTCCCCGCTGATCGTCGGCTTCCTGGCCTCCCTGACGCTGATCATCGCGATCGGCGCGCAGAACGCCTTCGTGCTGCGCCAGGGCATCCGCGGTGAACATGTGGCCGCGGTGGTGGCGGTGTGCGCGGTATCCGACATCCTGCTCATCACCGCGGGCATCGCCGGCGTCGGCGCCCTCATCGCCGCACACCCCGGCGCGCTCGACATCGCCCGGTTCGGTGGCTCCGCGTTCCTGATCGGATATGGAATGCTCGCGGCCGGGCGCGCATGCCGGCCGTCCACACTGACGGCCTCGGAGAAGGGGCCGGCGCGACTCCTCGAGGTGCTGGTCACCTGCCTCGCGCTGACGTGGCTCAATCCGCACGTCTATCTCGACACGGTGATTCTGCTGGGCACCCTGGCCAACGAGCACAGCGAGCAGAGGTGGCTGTTCGGCGTCGGTGCGGTCACCGCGAGCGTCGTCTGGTTCGTCAGCCTCGGACTCGGAGCGCGGCGCCTGTCCGGACTGTTCGCCACACCACTTACCTGGCGGATCCTCGACGGGCTGATTGCCGTCACTATGACCGGACTCGGTGTGTCGTTGATCTTGTCCTGAAATAATCCGCGTATGACGGCAGCCGAGCCAGCGCTGGGTTTGCGGGACCGCAAGAAAATCCAGACTCGAGACACCATCCGGCGCGAGGCCATGCGGCTCATCAAGGCCAACGGTTACGCGAACACCACGATCGAACAGATCGCCGCCGCAGCGGATGTCGCACCGAGCACCTTCTTCCGCTACTTCCCCACCAAAGAGTCGGTGCTGATTGCGAACGACCTGGACCAGGTGACCATCGACGCGCTTGCCGGGCTGCCGTCAGACATGCCACGGTTCGCGGCATTTCGGCGCTCACTCGAGATCACTCTGGCCGCGGTGACCGCGGCCGAGTGGCGATTCGAACGCGCCCGGCTGCGACTGGTCCTTTCGGTGCCGGAACTCAAAGCCGCCCAGCTGGACGAGTACCGGCACACCGTCGAGCGACTCGCCGAGTCAGAGGCACAGCGCACCGGTCGCGACCCACAGGATCTCGAGGTCCGTGTGTTCGTCGGGGCATTGTCCGGCGGGTTGATGGCCGCCCTGGACGGCCATCTGTCCGAGCTGACCGACCGGATGCAACGGACCCTGGACCTACTCGAAGCTGCGATGGTGATCCGTCCGAAATGATGTACCGGCCACGTAGAACACGGGACTTCACGAAAGCGGGTATGTAGCCCAGATGACCGCGACGAGAAAGTCCGTATTCATCACCGGTGCTGCGGCCGGAATCGGGAGGGCGACCGCACTGACGTTCGCCCGAAACGGGTTCCTCGTCGGCGGCTTCGACATCGACGAGGTCGGACTCAAGTCGCTCGCCGACGAGATCGACCAACGCGGAGTCGGGCGGGCGATCATCGGGCACCTCGACGTCACCGACCCCGACGAAATGGCCCAGCGGGTCGCCGAGTTCGCGAAGGCGGCGGGTGGCCGCCTCGACGTGATGATCAACAACGCCGGCATTCTTCGCGCAGGCCGGTTCGAGGAGATGGACCTCGGCGGTCATTTCAAGGAGATCGACATCAACACCAAGGGTGTGGTGAACGGGCTCTACGCCGCGTTTCCCTACCTGCGAGCCACGCGCAACTCGGTCGTCGTCAACCTCGCCTCCGCTTCGGCGATCTACGGGCAGGCTGAACTCGCCAACTACAGCGCGACCAAGTTCTTCATCCGCGGCATCACCGAGGCGCTGGACATCGAGTGGAGCAGGTACGGCATCCGGGTGATCGCGGTCTGGCCGCTGTTCGTGAACACCGCGATGACCGACGACCTCAAAACCGGGACCACCGAGTCGCTCGGCATTCGGTTGACCGCGCAGGACATCGCCGACGCCATCACCGCGGCGGTCGACCCGCACTGGTTGCGCCGCGCCATCCACCAGGTGCACTTCCCCGTCGGCTCCCAGACCAAGGTCTTGGCGGCCGGCTCCCGATTCTCACCCGGCTGGCTCACCCGTCTGGTCAACAAGAGATTGGCGCATTCCTGATGTTCAAGATGACCGTCGAAGAGGTCTTCGCCATCAAGAATCGGGGCGTGGTCGCGACCGGCCGCGTCGAAAGTGGAACGCTGCGCGTTGGCGACACCGTACAGATCAACGGGGGTCCCGGGGTCAAGGTGACCGCGATCGAGAAGTTCCGCAAACAGCTCGACGAGGCGAGCGCCGGCGAGAACGTGGGCGTGCTGATGAAGGGGATCGAGCGCAAAGATCTCAACCGTGGCGACGTCCTCACCTCGTCGTCGTCGGCCTCGTCGTCGGGGTATTACGAGGTCCCGCCCATCTGAGCCCGTCTAAATCGCGCTGAGCGCAACCGCTGATCTAGCGCGCGGTTCGGCATACGGTGCCGCTCATGAACGAGGATTGGCTCGCCGTCATCGCAGGCCTGGCTCTGCTGGCTCTTGTGCTCGTCGGTGCGATTCCGGGCAGCGTGATCCCGTGACAGAAACCAAGACCAAACCCGAGGTCCGCGCGTCCGGGATCGGGTACGCGGTCGCCGGGGTGCTGGTTGTCATCGCGCTGGGCGCCGCGACGCGATTCCTGGAGCAGGAAGTTCCGCAGTGGGCGGCAGGAACTCCGTTCGCAAAGGTCGCGAAGTCCATCGAATTCCCGGTCTATGCCATCGCTTTGGGCTTGATCGGCAACTTCGTGCTGTCCAAACTCGCCTTGCGGGACGCGCTGGCACGGGGGTTCCGCACGGAGTTCTTCATCAAGACCGGTCTGGTGCTGCTCGGTGCGTCCATCAACCTGAAGGTGCTCGTCACCGCGGCAGGGCCGGCGATCATCCAGGCGTTGCTGTTGATCACCATCGTGTTCGGCTTCACCTGGTGGCTGGGCGGAGTCCTCAAGCTGGAGGACAAGCTGCGCGCACTGTTGGCGTCTGCGGTGTCGATCTGCGGTGTGAGTGCGGCTATCGCGGCGGCCGGTGCGGTGCAGGCGAAGAAGGAGCAGCTGGCCTATGCCGCTTCCCTGGTGATCGTTTTCGCGTTGCCGTCGATTTTCCTACTCCCTTGGCTCGCAGACGTTTTGAACCTTTCCGATGCGGTTGCGGGCGCCTGGATCGGCGGCAACATCGATACCACGGCGGCCGTCGCCGCCGCGGGAGCCATTGCCGGTGAGGACGCCCTGCAGATCGCGACCATCGTGAAGACCACGCAGAACGCGTTGATCGGTGTCGTCGCGATCGCGTTGACCGCGTATTTCGCGTTGAAGGTGGAGCGCAAGTCGGCTTCCCAAGAAGGTGAAGCGGCGCGTCCGATCCTTTTTCAGTTCTGGGAGCGTTTCCCGAAGTTCGTGCTGGGATTCATCGCCGCGTCGATCATCGGCACGTTGTTTCTGCAGTTGGGCGGCGACAAGTCCGCGATCACGACGGTCAACGATCTGCGCACCTGGTTCCTGATCTTCGCGTTCGTCGCGATCGGCCTGGAGTTCTCGCTGAAGGGCCTCAGGGAGGCGGGCTGGCGGCCCATCGCGTTGTTCGCCTCGGCGACGGTCGTCAACATCGTCGTTGCGCTCGGCCTGGCCGTCGTGTTGTTCGGTAGTTTTCAGGTGAGTTAGCTACTCTCGCCGGGTGCGTGCTTCGTTGTCCCGGCGGAGTTTCCTGGCGTTGACTGCCGGAGCGGCGGCGGCCTTCGCGGCCGCCTGCGAATCGAAGCCCGGCGAGGTCGCCGACGATGGTTCGGTCACCGTCAAGCACGTGTTCGGCGAGACCAAGGTCCCGGCGCCGCCCAAGCGGGTGGTCAGCGCGGGCCTCACCGGACAAGACGACCTGCTCGCCGTCGGCGTCGTGCCGATCGCGGTGACGGACTGGTTCGGGGGCGAGCCGTTGGGCGTATGGCCATGGGCGCAATCGAAACTCGGCGGTGCGCAGCCGGTGGTGCTGAACCTCGTCGACGGCATCCCGGTCGACCAGATCGCCGGACTGCAGCCCGATCTGGTCATCGCCACCAATGCCGGCCTCGACCGCGACACCTACAACCGGCTGACGGCCATCGCCCCGACGATCGCGCAATCGGGTCAGGACGCGTTCTTCGAGCCGTGGAAGGATCAGGCGGGCGCCATCGGCCAGGCGGTGTTCAAGCACGACGAGATGCAGGCGCTGATCGCCGCCGTCGACGAGCGATTCGCCGCCGCGGGTTCGAACAATCAGCGGTTCGCCGGCACGCGGGTGCTGCTGCTCGAAGGCACGCTCGGTCCGGACGGACCCACGGTGATGTCCCCGGACTGGCGCAGTGAATTCCTCACGAAGATGGGCTGCGCCGTCGCCGAGAACATCGATTCGGCCGACGTGCTGATCTGGACCACGGAAAGCGACGAACAGCAGGCCGCCCTGCTCGCCGATCCGGCCGTGGCGAAACTGCCCGCCACCCGGAATGTGTTCACCGGTAAGGAACTCGGGGGTGCCATCGCCTTCGCCTCGACCCTGTCCTATCCGGTGGTCGCCGACCAGCTGCCGGCCCACATCGCCAGGGCGATCGCCTGACAAGATGTTCCGGTGACCGCCACCAGCACAGAGTCCGAGCACCGGGGTTTCGCACTCACGGGTTCGGCCTACTATCCCGTGCTCGTCGCGATCTTCACCGGCCTCGTGCTCATCTCCAACGTGTCCGCCACCAAGGGCATCGCGTTCGGACCGATCATCGGCGACTGGTCGCTGATCACCGACGGCGGGTTCATCGTGTTCCCGATGACGTACGTGATCGGCGACGTGTTGTCCGAGGTGTACGGCTTCCGGGCCACCCGCAAGGCCATCTACATCGCCTTCGTCATGGAGGCCATCGCCGCGTTCACGTTCTGGCTCACCGCCTACCTGCCCGCGGCTGACTTCTACACCAACCAGGCGGCGTTCGAGGCAGTCGTCAAGCCGTTCACGCAGTTGATCATCGCCGGGCTCGCGGGCTTCATCGTCGGGCAGACGCTCAACGCGTGGGTGGTCGTCAAGATCAAGGAACGGACCAAGGAGAAACACCTGTGGGCCCGGTTGATCGGGTCGACGATCGTCGGCGAATTCGCTGACACCGTGGTGTTCTGCACCATCGCGGCAGGCGCGATAGGCATCAGCACATGGGGCGACTTCCTCACCTACGTAGCGCTGGGCTGGGTGTACAAGACCGTCGTCGAGATCCTCGTGCTGCCCATCACGTACCGGGTGATCGCGTACATCAAGCGCCGCGAGCCGACGTATCGGCCCGCCGTGTGAGGCTTCGTTAAAACTCCTCTGGCAAGGCTCATAGAGCGCGCATAGCAGTTGCTACTCGCGGGTAATTTGGGTCCATGAGCGTGACAGTGGATCTCATGGACGCCAACGCGACGGGTGCGGGTCCCGCCAAGATCCGCGACTACGGGGATCGGGCCCTGCTGCTGGAATTCGACGGGACCGACGAAGTGCTGGCGTGGTCAGCGGCGATCCGTTCTGCCGAACTGCCGGGGGTGCTCGACATCGTTCCTGCCTCGCGCACCGTGCTGATCAAGCTGGCCGGTACCCGGTACCAGGGCCCCACCCGGCAGCGACTGGGCAAGCTGGACGTCGTCGCCGCATCGGAGTCGGCCGAGCCTGCCGGTGCGGTTCAGATCGACGTTCACATCGACGTGGTCTACGACGGTCCCGATCTCGACGACGTCGCGCGGCTCACCGGAATGAGCGCCGATCAGGTCGTCGCGGCGCATACCGACGCACCGTGGCGCGTCGGATTCGGCGGCTTCGCACCGGGTTTCGCATATCTGATCGGGGGGGATGCACGACTCGAGGTCCCCCGGCGGGACGAGCCGCGCACCAAGGTCCCGGTCGGGGCGGTGGGTCTCGCCGGCCAGTTCAGCGGGGTTTATCCCCGCGAGTCTCCCGGCGGCTGGCAGCTGATCGGACGCACCGCCGACGGTCAGGCGGCGCTGTGGGATGTCGAACGTGATCCGCCCGCGCTGCTGATACCGGGCATGTGGGTGCAGTTTCGAGCGGTGGGTTAGGAGGCCGAGTCATGGGCGCCACACTCGAGATCCTGCATTCTGGTCCGCTGTCGCTGATCGAAGATCTGGGCCGACCGGGTCTGGCTCACATGGGGGTGAGCAGGTCCGGTGCCGCCGATCGCCGCTCCCACACCCTGGCGAACCGGCTGGTGGCCAATCCGGGAGAGCTGGCCACCATCGAGGTGACGTTCGGCGGCCTGACGGCGCGTGTGCGCGGCGGGGACAAGAAAGGCGTCGCCATCGCGGTCACCGGAGCCGACACCGACCCGGCCGTCAATGGAGTTCCGTTCGGCACGAACAGCATTCACTTTGTGCGCGACGGCGAGGTGATCACGCTCGGCGCACCGCACTCGGGCCTTCGGACCTATCTGGCCGTCCGCGGCGGCATCGACGTCGAGCCCGTGCTCGGCTCCCGCTCATACGACGTCATGTCGGCCATCGGGCCGCTGCCCCTTGCGCCGGGTGACGTCCTGCCTGTCGGCGAGCACAGCGACGAGTTCCCCGAGCTGGATCAGGCACCGGTGGCCCCGATCGAGGATGACGTGCTCGAACTGATGGTGGTGCCGGGCCCGCGCGACGACTGGTTCGTCGACCCCGATGTGCTGATCCGCACCAACTGGCAGGCCACCAACAAGAGCGACCGCGTGGGGATGCGGCTGGTCGGGATGCCGCTGGAATATCGGTGGCCCGATCGCCAGCTGCCCAGCGAGGGCGCGACGCGCGGAGCAATTCAGGTGCCGCCGAACGGTTTCCCGGTGATCTTGGGCCCTGACCATCCAGTCACCGGCGGATACCCGGTGATCGGCGTGGTCGCCGACGACGACATCGACAGGGTCGCCCAAATCCGGCCCGGGCAGACGGTGCGCATGCACTGGACGCGACCGCGCAGGCCATTCGAAGGCAGCCCATAGGACGCTCACTGCTGGTAGAACGGCAGTGTGCACGCGCACAGCTCGAGCGTCGCTCATCTGCGGGAGGACCCGTTTCCTCGCGTGCACTGCGCCCGCCTGATCCACACCTCCGATCTCGACAACGAGACCCGCGAGGACGCGCGCCGAATGGTCACCGACGCGTTCGGCGGCGAGTTCACCGACGCCGACTGGGAGCACTCGCTGGGCGGTATGCACGCGCTGATCTCCGATCACGGCGCGTTGATCGCACACGCGGCGGTGGTCCAACGGCGGCTGCTGTACCGCGGTACCGCGTTGCGATGCGGCTACGTCGAAGGTGTCGCGGTGCGCGAAGACCGGCGCGGCCAGGGCCTGGCCAGCGCCGTCATGAACGCCGTGGAACAGGTGCTGCGCGGCGCGTATCACCTCGGCGCGCTGAGCGCGTCGGATGCGGGCAGACACATCTATCCGGCCCGCGGTTGGCTGCCGTGGCAGGGCCCGACGTCGGTACTGGGGCCCGCCGGAGTGACGCGGACCCCGGACGACGACGGCTGCCTGTTCGTCTTGCCGATTGCTCTGCCTGACGGCGGTGAACTGGACCGCACCGCGGAGATCACCTGCGACTGGCGTGACGGCGACGTCTGGTAGCCGCGCTCACACGCACACGACCCGCCGCGTGAGCGTAATTTCACGGTGGGGTCACCACGACGCATTGCTGGGCAATAAAGCCCCTCTAACTTGGTGTTATGCATTGCCGACGAGCCGCGACATGTCCAGGCAATGACCAAGTAATCGCCTGGAAACATGACGTGAATAGACAGGTGACATGAGTGAGCCTGACTGGGCACCGCTCACCGGGTTTCGGGTGGCGGTGACCTCCGCCCGGCGTGCCGAGGAGCTTGGCACGCTGCTGGAACGCCGCGGCGCGACCGTCACCAGCGCGGCAGCGATCACGATGGTGCCGCTGCCCGACGATGAGGCGCTGCGCGCACACACCGAGGCGCTGATCGATGCACCGCCCGACATCGTGATCGCCACCACCGGCATCGGATTCCGCGGTTGGATCGCGGCGGCCGACGGCTGGGGGCTGGCGAACGACCTGACCGCCGCGCTCGGGAATGCCCGCATCGTGTCGCGCGGGCCCAAGGCGACGGGCGCTCTGCGCGCCGCCGGGCTGCCCGAGGAGTGGTCACCCGAGTCGGAATCGTCGCGAGAGGTGTTGCACTACCTCGTCGAGGGCGGCATCGCCGGGAAACGCATCGCGGTGCAACTGCACGGCGCCACCGACGACTGGGATCCGTTTCCGGAGTTCCTCGACGAACTGCGCGCCGCCGGCGCTCAGGTGGTGCCGATCCGGGTCTACCGCTGGCATCCCGCACCGCGCAACGGTGAATTCGATCAATTGGTGATGGGCATCGCGGACGAGAAGTTCGACGCGGTGAGTTTCACCTCGGCGCCGGCGGTCGCGTCGGTACTCATGCGTGCGGCCGAGTTGGGGATCGAGGATCGGCTGCTCGCCGCGCTGCGCACGAATGTGCACGCGATGTGCGTCGGGCCCGTGACGGCGCGGCCACTGGTCCGGCTCGGTGTGCCTACATCGGCACCGGAGCGAATGCGGTTGGGCGCGTTGGCCCGCCACATCACCGACGAACTCCCGCTGCTGTGCGCGCGCACCACCCGGGTGGCCGGCCACGTGCTCGAGATCCGCGGCACCTGCGTCCTCGTCGACGGGGAGGTCAAGGCGGTTTCACCGGCCGGGATGGCGACGATCCGGGCGCTTGCGCATCAACCCGGCGCGGTGGTGTCACGCCACGCGCTGCTTTCGGTGCTGCCCGGCAGCGGTACCGACACCCACGCTGTGGAGACGGCCGTGTTGCGGTTACGAACTGCCTTGGGAGACAAGAACATCGTATCGACGGTCGTCAAGCGGGGGTACCGACTGGCCGTCGACGAGGACTTGGTGCACGCACGATGAGACACGTGCTCGTAGCACACGGCACTCGTAAGCGCACCGGTGTGGAAATGATCGGTTCGCTGGCGGATCGGGTGACGGCCGCGTTGAGAACCCCGGTTCACGTGGCCTTTGTCGATGTGCTCGGCCCGACGCCCGCCGATGTCCTCCGCGGACTCGCGGGACCGGCCGTCGTCGTTCCGGCGTTCCTGTCGCGGGGCTACCACGTCAACGCCGACATCCCGACGCATGTCGCGGCGAGCGGGCATCCCGACGTGACGGTCGCTCAGGCGCTGGGACCCAGTCCCGAGATCGCGCGCGTGCTTGCGGATCGACTCATCGAAAGTGATTGGCGTCCAGGCGACTCCGTGATTCTGGCGGCGGCGGGAACATCGGATCCGGCCGCCCGCAGCGACCTTCACAAGATGGCCGCATGGGTGTCGGCGCTCACGAGCTCCCGCGTTGAGCTGGCGTTCGCCGCGACGGGTGAGCCGGCCGTTGCCTGCGCGGTCGCCCAGCTCCGCGACCGCGGCGCCAAGCGCGTCGTCGTGGCGTCATACCTGTTGGCGGACGGACTCTTTCAGGATCGGCTGCGAAACAGTGGCGCCGACGCCGTCACCGATCCGCTGGGCGCCCACCCGGCGACGGTACGGTTGATCGCGAGCAGGTTCCGGCGCGCCCGGTTACCGATCGCGGCGTAGCGGGGTCTTTGCCTTCGGAAGGAGCCAACGAACCCTGGGTTTGTCGCCACCGCCGCACGGGTACGTGCGCCTCATGATCAAGCATGCCACCGCCGCCATCGCCTTATTCGCCGCGCCCGTAACCATTTTGAGCGGCTGCGCGAACGAGTCCTCCGACAGCTCTTCGACGACGACCACTTCCGGATCGGCGTCCGGCGCACAGACGCTGACCACCCAGCTGAAGTCGACCGACGGCGAACCCGTCGCCGACGCGACGATCGACTTCACCAGCGGATACGCCACAGTGACCGTCGAAACCATCGGAACCGGAATCCTCTCGCCCGGCCTGCACGGCCTGCACATCCATGCGGTCGGCACGTGCGAAGGCGACTTCATGTCCGCGGGCGACCACTTCCAGGCGCCCGGGCGTACCGGCGAGCCCGCGAGCGGAGATCTTCCGCCTCTGCTCGTGCGCTCGGACGGAGCCGGCAAACTCGTCGCCACCAGTGACGGCTTCACCGAGGACCAACTCAAGGGTCCAGGCGGCTCGGCGATCCTGCTACACCAGGACGCCACTTCCGACCAGCGCATCGCCTGCGGCGTACTCAGCCCGGCGAGCACCACCAGTACCTCCGTGTCGACCTCGACGTCGACCTCGACCGTCACCACGACCGCAGTTCCGCCGGCCACCGTCACCGAGACGACATCTCCGGCCCCGGCCGAGTCCACCACGAGCGTCGCCCCCGGCACGAGCACCAGCACCGTCACCGTGATTCAGCCTCCGCAGATCCCGGAGATCACCGTGCCTCCGCTGCCCGGCACCGGAGGCTGATCCGCCCCGGGGTCAGGAGCCGATCTCGACCTGACCGTCAGCAGTGATGCGCGTCGGGTAGACCGGCAGCGCGACGTTCGCATCGTCGAGACAGACACCGTCGTCGAGGCCGAACGCCTGCTTCTTTATCGGCGACTGCACGGTTGCGCGGCCGCCGCGGTCACCGACGATTCCGCGTGAGATCACCGCGGCGCCGGAGAACGGGTCGATGTTGCCGACCGCGTGCAGAGTGCCGTCGTCGAGCCGGAACAGCGCCGCCTGCGTACCGTCGGACAGCAGCACGCCCACACCGCGGTTGGGGATCAGGTAGTCGTAGGGGCAGGCCACGGTCCATACCTGGATGTCATTGAGAAGACTCATCTTTGGGGTACCTTCGGCATTCCGATGGGCACGATGCGCCCAGACTGTTCGGTGAACTCGATCGTCGGATCCGCGACCTCGGGGGCGTTGACGAACGACACGAAGCGCGACAGCTTGTTGGGGTCCTCGAGCACACCCTTCCACTCGCACGAGTAGCCCTCGACGTGGCGGGCGATGGCCTCTTCGAACTCGGCGGCCAGGCCAAGCGAGTCGTCGCACACGACGTCACGCAGATGCTCCAGCCCGCCGTCCAGCGACTCCAACCACGGTGCGGTGCGCTGCAATCGGTCGGCGGTACGGATGTAGAACATCAGGAAACGGTCGATGTAGCGGATCAACGTCTCGTCGTCGATGTCGCTCGCGAGCAACTGTGCGTGCCTCGGCGACATGCCGCCGTTTCCGCAGACGTAGAGGTTCCAGCCGTTCTCGGTCGCGATGACGCCGACGTCCTTGCTCTGGGCTTCCGCGCATTCGCGCGCACAACCCGACACCGCCATCTTGATCTTGTGTGGTGCACGCAGGCCGCGGTAGCGCTTTTCGATCTCGACCGCCATGTCGACCGAGTCCTGCTGGCCATATCGGCACCATGTGCTGCCGACACAACTCTTCACCGTGCGCAACGCCTTGCCGTAGGCGTGGCCCGATTCCATGCCGCCGTCCACGAGTCGCCGCCAGATCTCGGGAAGCTGATCGACCCGCGCACCGAACATGTCGATGCGCTGTCCGCCGGTGATCTTGGTGTAAAGGTTGAAATCGCGGGCGATCTCGCCGATCAGGATGAGCTGTTCGGGCGTGATCTCACCACCGGGCGATCGGGGCACGATCGAATAGCTGCCGTTGCGCTGGATGTTGGCCAGGAAGTGGTCGTTGGAGTCCTGCAACGAGGCCTGCTCACCGTCGAGGATGTGGTCCGAGCTCGTGGACGCCAGGATGGAGGCGACCACGGGCTTGCAGATGTCGCAGCCCTTTCCGGTGCCGAAGCGTTCGATCAGCGCCGAGAACGTCCGGATCGATGTAGCGGTGACGATCTCGAAGAGCTCTGCGCGCGAATGGCTGAAGTGTTCACACAACGCCTTGGACTGTTCGACGCCCTCGGCCTCCAACAACTGTTTGAGCAAGGGGACGCACGAACCGCAGGACGTACCGGCGAGCGTGCACTTCTTCAGCTCGGGCACATCGCAGCAGCCACCCGCGATGGCGGCGGTGAGATCGCCCTTCGTGACGTTGTTGCACGAGCAGATCTGCGCGGCGGCCGGTAATGCGCCGACGCCCAGTCCCCCGCCGCCGTCTGATCCGGCGGGCGCGATCAGCGCGAGCGCGTCGCCGGGCAGTTCTTCGCCCACCATCGGCCGCAGCACGCCGTACGCCGACGCGTCCCCGACGAGGATGCCGCCGAGCAGCGTCTTGGCATCGTCGGAAAGCACCAGCTTGGCGTAGGTCTGGTTGACCGCGTCGTTGATCGCCACCTCGAGACAGTCCGGGGTGGTACCCATCGCATCGCCGAAGCTGGCGACGTCGACCCCAAGCAACTTGAGCTTGGTCGACATGTCGGCCTCGCCGAACTCCGCGCCGCCACCGACGAGGCGGTCGGCCACCACCTCGGCGCTGGTGTAGCCCGGACCGACCAGGCCGTAGCAGCGGCCGTTGATCGCCGCGACCTCGCCGATCGCGTAGATGTTGGGATCGTCTGTGGCGCAGGACAGGTCGGTCAGGACACCGCCACGTTCGGCGATCGCAAGGCCTGCATCGCGGGCCAGCTCGTCCCGGGGCCGCACGCCGGCTGCGAAGACGATCACGCCGGCGTCGATGAACGACTCGTCACTCAGCGTGACCCGCATCGAATCGTTTTCGGCAGAACGGCGCACCGGTCGGTTTCGTTGTGCCGGAGCGATATTGGCGGTACCGACGCCGGTGTGCACGGTGATGCCGAGGTCGCTGATCATCCGGCCCAGGAGGGCGCCACCCGCTTCGTCGAGCTGTTGGGCCATCAGGCGCGGCGCCATCTCGACGACGTGCGCGTGCAGCCCGAAAGAGCGCAACGCGTTGGCGGCCTCCAGACCCAGCAGACCTCCACCGATGACCACCCCGACCGGGGCGCCCGCGTCCTTCGTGCGCTCTGCGCTGTCTCGGATCGCATCGAGATCGTCGAGGGTCCGGTACACGTGGCAGGCCGGTAAATCGCGTCCGGGCACCGGGGGAACGAACGCATAGGAACCGGTGGCCAGCACGAGCGCGTCGTAGTTCACCCGCCCGCCATCTGCCGTCAGCACCGACTTGGCGTCGCGGTCGATGGCCGTCACCCGGCTGCCCAGCCGAGTCTCCACCAGGTCGTCGTCGGGATAGGTATTGCCGGGCAGAGCCAGCAGCGCGCGATTCCAGTGTTCGGTGTATCCGGTCAGCCCGACACGGTCGTAGGCGGCGTCGGCCTCCTCGGCGAGCACCGTCACCCGCCATTCACCGGCGCTGTCGCGCGAACGCAACGCCTCGACGAACCGGTGGCCAACCATGCCGTGGCCGACGACCACGACGTTCTTTGAAGACATGACGTGAGGCTAGGCAGCCGATATTGCCGCTATGTCGCCTTGTGTGAAGCGGCCATCACGGTGTGCTCACCGCCGCCGAAAGCCTGATGTGAGCGGGTTCGCTGACAGCGAATGCCATGCTGAAACCTGAGCGTGGTCGACTCAAGTTAACTTTGCAGACGGTGTGGTGGCGGCGTCGTCCGGCTAGGCGACCGCGACCAGATATTCGCCGCGGTAGAACAGCGTCCCGTCCGTGGCCTCGTTCACGTCGATCACCCATCCCAGGTAGACGTCTCGCACCAACTTCTCGCCGAGCTGAGCCCGCGCGGCAATCAAAGGCGGAAAGCTCGCCAACATGAAGTCGGCGTAACTTTCGGGCGACGGCTCGCGGAATTCGACGCTGTGCCGCTCGAATTTGACTGTGCCACCAAGCATCTCACGGACATGATCCTCAGTACCCCACAGCAGCGGTGATTGGAACCCGTCCGGCGGCGGAGGCGATATCGAGCCCAGGGTCTCGAACATCGACCCGATCGATCCTTCTGGAGTCCAGCAAGCGATCGCGATCCGCCCGTCGGGCCGACACACCCGGCGCAACTCGTCCGCGGCTCGCTGGTGATCGGGGGCGAACATGTGGCCGATCGCCGAGATGACTCGATCGAAACTGTCATCGTCGAATGGCAAGGCCTGCGCGTCACCTTCCATCCACTCGACGTCCACGCCGGCTCGTGCTCCCCGCGCCTGCGCGATCCGGATCAGGCCCGGCGACAGATCCACGCCCGTGACTATTGCCCCTGACTTCGCGGCGGGAACGGTAGCGTTCCCAGTTCCGCAGGCCACGTCGAGGACCTTCTCGCCCGGCTTGATATCGGCTCTCGAGACCAGGACGTCACCGATGGACGTCACCTTCTCCGCTACCGCCTCGTAGTCGCCGGTTCCCCACATGTCCTCGGTCATGGAGCGAGTCTTCTCGCCCCAGCGGCCACCTGCAGTGGATTTGCCCGGTTCGCTCACCTCAGCCCGTCGTCGTCTCAGACTCCGCCCTGGTTTCCGTTGTAGGTCCGGGGATGACAGGACTGTCCTGACTGGTTTCCACACTCGGAGTGGTGTAGCGCGTCGAAGACGTCGATGACGTGGTGTAGGTCGACGGGGTTGCCGATGACGACGGCGCCGTCGGCAGCGTCTCGGGCACCCTGGACTCATCCGCGGTGCAAGACACGGCATAGACCAGGATCGCCAACAGAAGCAGCACGGCGACGCCCGCCCAAATCACCAACGACCGCTGATCCTGCCAGTTCGGCTCATCGTCACGCGTCACGGTCTATGCCCAGCGCTGCAGCATCTCCGTGGCGTTGACCGACAACGCGCGCTGCAGGAACGGGCCGAAGCTGATCCGGCCGACACCGAGCGGCCCGAACGACGCGGGGTCGTCGGCCTCCGGCAGCGCGATCGCATTGACCGGCAACGAAAGCTCAGAGGTCAACCGCCGCATCGTCTCCGGATCGTGGCGCCCCACCGGATACAGCGAGTCGGCACCCGCGGCCGCGGCCTCCTCGAGCCGCGCGATCGCTCTCTCCACGCGGTCGGACTCATCGCCGTCCTGGCGCAGGAACAGGTCCGTGCGCGCATTCAGGACCACATGCACACCCGCATCGTCAGCGGCCTTGCGCAGCGCACCGACCAACTCGGCATGCTCGCCGGACGACCGTAGTCGCTTGCCCTCCTTGTGGACGGTGTCCTCGATGTTCAGCCCGACGGCGCCCGCTTCCAGCAACCCGTTGATGAGCCGGCTCGGCGATTCTCCGTATCCAGACTCGATATCCACCGAGATCGGCACGTCGACCGCCGCGGTGATCTGGGCGACCCGCGTCAGGACGTCGTCGAACGACATCACCTCACCGTCCTCCTTGCCGATGGAGTCGGCCATCGGATGGCTGCCGATAGTGAGCGCGGCAAACCCCGCGTCGACCGCCAGCTTGGCCGACCAGGCGTCCCACACCGTCGGCAAGACCACCGGGCTTCCGGGTTGGTGCAAGGCCAGCAGGGACTCGGCGCGCTCTTTCAGGACCCGGTCGGACATTGGCAAACCTCCGCTTCAGACGTGATCTGTCTCACTGGGTACTGCATGATGTGAACAACGTCAGGTGTCGTAACGTGATGCCTGACACCCTTCAGCCCAAGGAGGTCAATTGTCCAGCACTACCGAACTTGCCGAATTGCACGAGCTAATCGGAAGCCTGCGGCGGTGTGTCACATCGTTGGCGTCGAGGTATGGCGACAGCCCTGCGACGCGTCGGATCGTCAACGACGCCGAGCGGATCCTCAACGACATCGATCGTCTCGACATTGACGCCGAGGAACTGGAGCTTGCCCGCGGCGTGGTGCAACACCACCACGCCGGCGAAAAAATCTCGATCCCGGACACCGCGTACGACAGCGACTTCTGGCGTGGTGTCGACGACGAGGGTCTCGGCGGTACGCGCTAGGCGCGGACCGACCGGGACATCAACACCGAAAGGCAACAGTGAGCGCACCAACCGCCGACCGCAAGGCGACCGGCGTCTTCTCGCCGGGCCGTGCCCAGATCAAGCAGCGCACCTTGCGGACCGACCGATGGTGGCAATCGCCGTTGGTCGTCGACCTGGGCTTCGCCGCGTTCGTCATCTACGCGACGGTGCGGGCCTTCCTGCAGAACAACTACTACGTGGCGGAATACCACTACCTGACGCCGTTCTACTCACCCTGCGTGGTGAAGTGGAACGAGGCGACCCAGTCCGGGTGCATCC